>NZ_JBFUFU010000017.1:0-225219 GCF_056403275.1 Mycobacterium sp. P2_H7
TCCCATGGTGTGCCTGACACCCCGACGCCGGAACCCGGCACCCCGGAAACGTGCAGCCCCGATGCTTGTAGATCAACACCAGGCGCTGATCCGGACTCGCGCAACGGCGGGTCCGCCCAAAATGCAACGGCTGACCCGATACGTCGTCGAACACARCCAGACACCACCAGGCGTGCGACGCCATCCGGATCACATCACGCATCGGGACGCGTGCCCCGCCCGCGGTGACCGCGTGCCCGRCCACCGCCGCCATCTCGGCCACCGTCGMCCCGAGCACCACCGTCACCGGCAACCCGTTGTGCTGGCCCAACTCCCCGSAGGCCAGCGCGTTGCGGGCCACCGTGATCAGCGCATCGTGCTGGCGCTGTCCCAGCGTGCGACCGTCATTGTCGATGGCTACTTGGGATGGTGTGCCTTTCGTGCACGCAGCCTCATCCTCGGGRTTGCACATCCCCGGGCCGGCGAGTYTGCCGAATATCGGTTCCAGATACGCCCGCCCCTCCGGGGTGAGCGTGCCGTGGAAATCGCTCATCCCCTCCTCATCCTGGGGACCCAGCACAATCTTGCGCCGCTCCTCACGACGAGCCGCGACCTCGTCGTCATTGGGTTCTGGTCCGTCCGGATCGAGGACCTCCAGCAGATGCTTGGCCAAGCGGCGCAGGGTGGCCGGGTCATGCACCGCGGCCAGACCCGCCAGCCGTGCTTCGGCGTCGGCGCGGGTCGGCTCATCCACCCCGAACGGGATYTTGCCCATCGTGGCCGTGATGATCCGGACATGCTCACCGGTGATCTCACCCCGGGCTTGGGCGGCCGAGGTCACCGGATACACCGGCTGCAGAGCTTCACCGGTCAGGCCGCGCCGCGGCGCGAGCACCTCACCCTCGCTCAACCGCCGACCCGCCTCACCCTCCGACAGCCGCAACCGGATGCCCAATGCGTCGCGCCACGTACGCGCCCCCARATCAGCCGGGCCGGCTTGGGCTTTCACCGCGGCCATCACCCGATGCTGCACCGCCGGGATCTGSCGRTACACCCGCTCCAACGCGGTCTGCACATCCAACAACACAGCCACCGAGGCGTCCTCGAACCCGGCGGTAGACAACGTGTCCATCACCGCGACCAGATCGACAACACCCTCCATGCTCCGAACACTAGTACGAACCACCGACAACAACCCGAGTTATCCACAGTCCCGACACGACATCCACCCATCGCTCTGGATGCGTGCACCAGAAGTTGTGCGCGACACCGTCAACCTCGCGAAAGTGCCCGCCCGGAACAAGGGCCGCGAGTTGCCGCAGCGGCCAGTCGGGACGGATATCCAGGGCGGCCGCCAGGAATGTCATCGGTACGTCCGTGTCGGCCAATTGCCGGAACAGGGCCGGTTCGTGGATCCACTCTGCGAAGGACGAATTGAGCGCTTCGTGCACCGCAGGTTCCCATTCGATGTCGAATTCGTCTTCGGTGTGACGGGCCGCGGAGTAGATCGCCGACCACGTACGGTCCTTGTGCAATCCGTGGCCGGCAATACCGACCACGGCCCGAACCCGGCCGGGATGGTCCAGTGCGTAGCGGATCGCCAAATCCGATCCGAAGGAATGGCCTAATACGATCCAGGATTCCACGCCCACCGCCGCCCTGATCGTTTCGAGGTCGGCGACGGCCTGCGCGAGATCATGAGGTCCGCCCTCCGAGCGGCCCACGCCGCGCGGTTCGGGAAACCAGGCACGCACGCCACGAGGCGCCAACGCGTCCGCCGCCAGATAGTTCACACAACCGGGCCCACCGGACAACACGACGACGTCGGGCCCCTCTCCCGTCACGCCGACATGCAGGAGAACGCCTTTCGACCGGACGCCGATCGCCCGCACAAGTCAGCCCAGCCGATCGACGATGTCCTTGGCTTCCTTCAAAGTCAGACCGGTCTCTTCCCGCAGTACCTTGATGGCTTGGATCTTCTTGCCCTGGAACGCAAGATCGCGCACCGTCGCGCTGGCCCAGGTTTCATTGGCGGTGCCTACCGGCCGCGGCGGGACGGCGTGGCCCACCACCCGTTCCAGTGCCGCCACCCGGCGTTCGAGTTCCTCGACCCGCCGCTGGAGATCGCCTTCGCTTCCGCCACCGAACAAACCCATGGGTCAAGTGTGCACCGGAGGCCGTCGATGCGCCCACGGCCTGGCCGCCTCGATCTGCCCGCCCAGCGACAACAGCGTCGCCTCATCGTGTGGGCGGCCGATCAACTGGATCGACGTAGGCACCCCGTCGGCGTCGAGCCCCCACGGCACCACAGCGGCGGGTTGTCCGGTGACGTTGCACATCGCCTGGAACGGCACCCGGGAAGCCACCCGCGCCAGCGTCGAGATCGCACCGCGGCGCTGATAATGCGCCGATCCGGGACGGACCGGTGGCCGCACCGGGGGTGATGACCACGTCGACATCGTCGAAGATCGACAGAATCCGCGCGGCGATGGCCGGCTCGGCGGCCCGGATCGCCACCATCCGGCGCTCGGAGAACAAGCCACCGATACGCGCGAAAGCCTTTGTCCGGGAATCCAGCCGGTCGGGGTGGGGCAACGTCCGGACGTCCTCGTAGACACCACGGAAATAGCGCGGCAGCGCGTGCCCGTAACCCACAGAAGCCGGGTAGTCCGGATCACGATCGATGACGTCGTGGCCCAATTCTCGAAGCAGCACAACGGCTTCGGCCACCGCCGCACGCTGCGCAGCCCCGACTCGCGCGGTCACGCCGGGCGGCACCTTGACGCTCACCGCGATCCGCAACCGGCCCGGCCTGCGCGCCGCCGCGGCCACGAAATCTGAACCCGGCGCGGTGACGTCGAGAAATAATGCCGCGTCCTCCACGGTGCGGGCGATGGGACCGTTGACCACCAGCCCGCACCAGGAGTTCTCGTGCGGTGCCGTCGGAACCCGGTCCCGTTGGGGTTTGATCCCGAACAGCCCGCACCACGTGGACGGCACCCGGATCGAACCCATCCCGTCGGACCCCAGCGCGAGGGAAGCCAGGCCCGCGGCCATCGCCGCGCCACTGCCCCCGCTGCTGCCGCCGGGGGCGAAGTCGGGATTCCACGGATTGCGCGTCGCCCCGTAGGTGAGCGTCTCGGTGAAAGACCAGATCATCATCTCGGGCACCGACGTCTTCCCGAGGATGATCGCGCCTGCGGCCCGCAGCCGCCGTACGACTTCGGCATCGGCGGTGCGCGCCGGGCCGTGCGCACTGCTGCCGTAGGTGGTCACCTCTCCCGCGACGTCGGTGTCATCCTTGATCGCCATCGGCACACCGAGCAGCGGCAGCCGCTCCCCCGCATCCAGCCGGGCCTGCGCCGTAGCCGCCTCCGCCCGCGCAGAATCGGCGAGAACGACGCGGTACGAACGGATTTCCGGATCGATCCGGGCGATCCGGTCCAGGAACAGCTCCAGCAGTGCGGGCGCGGTGAGGGTTCCGGCGGCCAGCATCCGGGCATGTTCGGCCGCGCCGGCGAACGCGATGTCGCTCATTGCCGCAACGGTAGCGCTCACACATCGTGCGCAGGGGCGTACTACCGTGACCAGATGCCTTGCGTGTTCTGCTCCATCGTCGCCGATGACGCCCCCGCCATCCGGATCCATGAGGACGACGACTACCTCGCGTTCCTCGACATCCGGCCGTTCACCCGCGGCCACACCCTGGTGATCCCGAAACGGCACACCGTGGATCTGACCGACACTCCACCCGACACCGTGGCCGGTCTGGCTGCCCTCGGGCAACGCATCGCGAAGGCTGCGCGGGTGTCAGGCCTGCACGCCGACGGCAACAACATCGCCATCAACGACGGCAAGGCCGCCTTCCAGAGCGTCTTCCACATCCACCTGCATGTGCTGCCCCGGCACACCGGCGACAAATTGTCGTTCGCGAAAGGCCTACTGGTGCGCCGCGATCCGGATCGGGAGGAGTCCGCACGCCTGCTACGTGCGGGGTTGGCGCGCCTGGACGAAACCGCGCAGGATTGACCCATGAAACATCTGTCCCCGATCGAGCAGGCCGGTCTGCGCGTACTGCACCTGCACGACCTGCTGTATCAGAAGACCAACGGCCTGATCGGCCACCGGGTCCCCGGCTTACCGAACAGTCTGTTGCTGCACACCGTCGGCGCGAAAACCGGGCAGGCGCGCATCAACACCCTCAGTTATGCGCGCGACGGTAAGGACTACCTGGTGGTCGCGTCCATGGGCGGCGCACCCCGCTCGCCGGGCTGGTACCACAATCTCAAGGCCAAGCCTGCCGTCGAAATCAACGTGGGCACAAAGCGACTCGCGGTCACCGCGCGTCCCATCCTGCCCGACGATCCGGACTACGCGCGGCTGTGGCAGCTGGTGAACAAGAACAACGCCAATCGCTATGAGGCGTACCAGAAGAAGACCAGCCGGTCCATCCCGATCGTCGCGCTGACGCCCTAGAGGAGCTCTTTCGCCAGCAGCTCCAGCGTCGTCTCCCTGGCCGGCGCTGCGGCGGCGTAGCTGCCCCGGTATGCCGAGCCGACCGGGCTGACCATCACCTCATCCACATCGAATTCGGCTGCCAGGGACCGGATTTGATCAGCGGCCTCGGCCGGGTCCCCGACCACCGTGCGGGCCCGGCCCGAGTCGATGATCAGCTGCTCCTGCGCCGACACGGTCGCGGCGAGAGCATCTTCCACCAGGTCCAGCGGCCCCAGCGGACGGCCGGTGCGCAGCCGCCCCATCATCTGCAGGTTCGGCAGCAGTAGATCCTCGGCCTCGGCGCGGGTCGCGGCCACCGACGCGTTGACGGTCAGGAAGGTCAGCGGCGCGGATAGTTCTGCACTTGGCCGGAATTCGGCACGATAGGTGGCCAGCGCCTCGGCGGTGCCCTGCCCGCTGAAGTGGTTGGCGAACACGTACGGCAGCCCCTTGGCGGCGGCCAGGTGCGCCGAATACATCGACGAGCCCAGCAGCCACAGCTTCGGCTCACTGGCCGCATTCGGCGTCGCCTTCAGCACATAGTCCTGCTGTTGCAGCAGGCCGCCGCGGGATAATTCGACCCGCACGCCACGCGCGCCCATCAGTGCCGCGACGTCGTCGAGATACTGGGGGAACCGCTCGATATCGGTATCGTCACGCCCGGCGGCGCCGCGCAGCGCCACCGATGTCACCGGATCCGACCCGGGTGCCCGGCCGATCCCCAGATCGATCCGGCCCGGCGCGGCCGCCTCCAGCAGCGCGAACTGCTCGGCCACCGCCAGTGGCGCATGGTTGGGCAGCATCACCCCACCCGAGCCCAACCGGATGGTCGACGTCTGGGCCGCCAGATAGGCGATCAGCACCGGCGGGCTGGTGGCCGCCACCGCGGCCATGTTGTGGTGCTCTGCCAGCCAAAACCGGCTGTAACCCAGCCTGTCGGCGGTCTTGGCCAGGGCCGCCGTGGCTGCCAGCGCATCAGCGGTGGACTGGTCGGACCGAACCGGGACAAGGTCGAGCACAGAAAGACGCACGTTGGCGTCAACGCCGCGAGATACCGGAACGTTCCCGAGCGGTCTGGAAAACGTCGTCCAGCATCGCCGGGGTGAGCCTGCCGGTGAACATGTTCTGCTGGCTGGGGTGGTAGCACCCCAGCAACACCCGGCCCGTGGACAGCGTCGCCATCGCGCCGTGGCCGAAGACGGGTTTGGGCGCTCCGGCCAGCTCGTCGGCGAGCAAACCCTGCGCGACCTGCCAGGCGAACCCGCCCAGCGCCACCACCACCCGCACCGACGGCGCCACCAGGCGCCATTCGGCGAGCAGCCACGGCGCACATGCCAGCCGCTCGGCGGGAGTGGGTTTGTTCTCCGGCGGGGCGCACCGCACCGGCGCCACGATCCGCACCCGATTCGCCCGCATCCCGTCGGCCGCGTCGACGCTGAGATCGGAACTGACCAGCCCGGCCCGGTGCATCGCCGCGAACAATTGATCGCCGGAGCGGTCCCCGGTGAACACCCGTCCGGTGCGGTTTGCCCCGTGCGCGGCCGGTGCCAGGCCGACCACCAGCACGCGGGGGCGCGCCGAACCCCAGCCGGCGACCGGCCTGCCCCAGTACGGCTCGTCGGCGTAGGCGCGTCGTTTGGTGACGGCGACCTCTTCCCGCCAGGTGACCAGCCGCGGGCACGCCGCGCACACCGTGCAGGCGGCATCCAGCCGCGCCACCGTCTCCGCGCCGGCGGCCAACGCCGCGACGGCCGCAGGATCGCCGGCCACCGGGGTGGTGGATTTCGCCCGATCCCCGGGCCAGCCCGTGCCGGGCGGTACCGGGGAGGCGAACAACCGGCCGGTGCGCGGATGCGGAAGCCTGCGGGACATGTAGCCATCTTGTCCGAAATTCGATGGCCGGGTACCACGGAGCGCTGTTAGATTCTGCGGCGAGACCCCATGAACACACGCCGTCGCGGCCCCGCGCTGCTCATCCTTTTCGCTGCCCTCATGGCGGGTTCTGGCAACGGCATCTCGATGATCGCCTTCCCGTGGCTTGTGTTGCAGCGCAATGGATCTGCATCGGACGCCTCGATCGTGGCGATGGCCGGGACGCTGCCGCTGCTGGCCTCAACGGTGATCGCCGGGACCGCCGTGGACTACATCGGCCGCCGCCGGGTGTCCATGATCGCCGACGGACTGTCCGCGCTGTCCGTGATCGGGGTGCCGGTCGTCGCGCTCGCCTTCGGCGTGGAATCCATCGACGTCGCGGTGCTGGCAGGCTTGGCAGCCCTGGGCGCCGCATTCGATCCGGCCGGCATGACGGCGCGGGAGTCGATGCTGCCCGAGGCCGCCCAGCGGGCGGGTTGGACGCTGGATCACGCCAACAGCGTGTACGAGGCGGTGTTCAACCTCGCTTACATCGTCGGGCCCGGCATCGGCGGCCTGTTGATCACCACTCTCGGCGGCATCAACACGATGTGGGTCACCGCGGGCACCTTCGGCTTCTCCATCGTGGCGATCGGGCTGCTGCGGCTGGAAGGTGCGGGCAGGCCCGACCGCGATGCCCTGCCCGAACGGGTGTGGGCCGGCGTCGTCGAAGGCTTGTCGTTCGTGTGGAACACGAAAGTGCTGCGCACGCTGGCGATCATCGATCTGACGGCCACGGGGCTCTACATGCCGATGGAGAGCGTGCTGTTCCCGAAGTACTTCACCGATCGCAACGAGCCGGCACAGCTGGGCTGGGTGCTGATGGCGCTGTCGGTGGGCGGCCTGGTCGGTGCGCTCGGGTACGCGGTGCTGTCGAAATATCTGAAGCGGCGCACCACCATGCTGATCGCCGTGATCACCCTCGGGGTGGCCATGACGGTCGTCGCGTTCCTGCCGCCGCTGCCGGTGATCCTGGTGCTGTGCGGCATCGTCGGTTTCGTCTACGGGCCCATCGCGCCGATCTACAACTACGTCATGCAGACCCGGGCACCGCAACACCTGCGCGGCCGCGTGGTCGGGGTGATGGGTTCGCTGGCCTACGCGGCGGGTCCACTGGGACTGCTGATCGCCGGGCCGCTGGCCGATTCCGCGGGTTTGCACGCCACGTTTCTCGCGTTGTCCCTGCCGATGCTGGCGATCGGCGTGGTCGCCGTCGCGCTCCCGTCGCTGCGTGAGCTCGACCGCCCGGCGGGCCCCCACACCGAGTAATCGGGCTGACCAAAAAACCAATATTGCTAGGAATTTCCTGTGCGATCCTCTTAGTCTGCCTATGTGCGTCTGACGTGGCCGTTAACTGGTCGCTCCGAGGAGATCCGGGCGGTCCGTGCTGGGGTGTCGGCCCCCGACTCAGCCGGGATCGTGGTGTGCGGCCCCGCAGGCATCGGCAAGAGCCGCATCGTGCGCGACGCGCTGCAGGGTGCCGAGTACCGCTGGATCATCGGCACCACGTCGGCCCGCGACATTCCGTTGGGCGCCTTCACCGCCTGGACGACATCGGCCGACGACGACCGACTCAAGCTGGTGCGCAGCGTGATCGAGGCGGTGACCGCCTCGCCCGGCGGGCGCCCCGTCATCGTCGCGGTCGACGACGCGCATCTGCTCGACGACCTGTCGGTGTTCGTGCTGCACCAGATCGCCCAGCGCGGCGCCGCCAAGCTGGTGCTCACCGTGCGCGACGGGCGCGACGGGTCCGGAATCCCCGACAGCGTGCGGGAGATCTGGAAGGACCATCCCTTCGATCGCCTCGACGTGCAGCCGCTGGCACCACAGGAATCGGCGGACCTGTTGGCCGCCACCCTGAATGGGCCCGTTGATCCCGAAGCGGCGACTCGGCTGTGGAAGCTGACCCGCGGCAACGCGCTGTACCTGCGCAACATCGTGGAGCAGGAACTCGCCGACGGTCGGTTGGGGGAGCACAACGGGTGCTGGCAGTGGGGCGGTAAACCCGTGCTGCCCAACAGCCTCGTCGAACTCATCGACGCCCGGTTCGGCGACCTGCCGCCCGCGGTCGGCAACGTCATCGATGCACTTGCCGTCGGCGAACCCATCGAACTGGCTGTGCTGCAGCGGATCACCGACCGGGAGTCGGTCGAGGACGCCAACGTCCGCGGACTGATCACCCTGGACCACAGCGATGCCGGCGTGCAGGTTCGGGTGTCGCACCCGCTGTACGGCGAGATGCGCCGGATGCGGTCACCGTCGACGACGCTGCGCCGGCTGCGCGGCCTGGTGGCGACCGAACTGGCGGCCGGGCCCGACGGTGACGATATGGCGGTGGTGGTGCGCCGCGCCAGCCTCAGCCTGGATTCCGACCTGCCCCCCGATGTCGACCTGCTGGTGCATGCGGCGCGGGGTGCGATCTGGCTGGCCGATCTGGCGCTGGCCGATCGGTTGTCCCGGGCCGCCATCGCCGGTGGAGCCGGCCCGGACGCGCACTTCCTGCACACCCACGCGCTCTCCTGGTCCTTCCAGGGCGGTGAGGCCGAAACCGCCCTCGCCGCACTGACCGAACTGGACTGGGATGACGGCAACCGCGCCCGGTTCGCGTACCTGCGGGCCACCAATCTGCTGTTCGCGCTGTCGCGCCCGGAGGACGCCAAGGCGCACATCGACAGCGTGTCGGTCGGGCCAGAGGGCCGCGGTTGGATCGACGCGTTCCTGACGATCTACTGGTACGCCACCGACCAGCCCGAGGCCGCGCTGGAAGCCGCCAAAGCGGTCTCGCTGGCCGACCTGCCCGGCGTGGTGGGCGCCGAAACCGCCTTCGCGCTGACCGTCATCACCGCGGACGCCGGGCGCACCTCCGAGGCGCTCAAGACCGCGGAGACCGGGTACGCCGCCGCGGTCCGCGCCCACGACGCGCCGCCGATGCGGTTCAACATCGCCGACGCGGAACTCAGTGCCCTTCTTCTGGCCGGCCGGCTCGCCGATGTTCAGCCGCTGTCCGACCGTGTCCGCGGACAGTCCGCGGAACTACCCGGTGCCGCCCACGCACTCGGCGCGGCCATCGCCGGCCGTGCGGCGCTGGGCACCGGACGCTTGCGTGAGGCCTGCAGCCTGCTCGAGCGAGCCGCCGCGGCCTTCGCCGCCAACCACTCCACCGGGTGGGGCTACCGGTACAACGTCGTGCGCGCCACGGCACTCGCGATGCACGGCCGGGGTGAACAGGCTGCGAAGATCCTGGACGACATCGACGCCCAGCAACGGCCGTTCCGGTCGCTGGACTACGAACGCAGCATCGCCCGGGCCTGGGTGGCCGCGGGCCAGGGTGTGGCGAGCGAGGCCGCCGGGATCCTGGCGGAGGCAGCCCGAACCGCCGCGGGCAAGGGCCAGTTCGCCGCCGAGGTGATGTGTCTGCAGCTGGCCACCCAGTTCGGCGAGCCCGCCCATGCGGACCGGCTGGCCGAGCTGGCCGCCGTGACCGAAGGTCCGCGCGCCGGCCTGGCCGCCCGCCTCGCCGCCGCCCTGCGTGACGACGATGCCACCGGATTGAGTGCGGTCTCAGACGATTTCGAGGCGATGGGTGATCTTGCGGCGGCCATGGACGCCGCCGCCCACGCCGCGATCGCGCACCGCAACCACGATCGGCGTGGTTCGGCGCTGAGCTGTTCGGTGCGCGCCGAGGCGCTGGGCGAGCAGAGCGGGGTGATCACACCGGCGCTGTTGGACGCCGCCGACCCGTTCCCCTTGACCGAACGCGAATGCGAGATCGTGGCCCTGGTCGCCTTGCCGCTGCCCACCAAGTCGATCGCCGAACGGCTGCACCTGTCCGCGCGCACCGTCGAAGGCCACGTGTACCGGGCCATGGCCAAAACCGGCACCGCCACCCGCGAGGAGCTGGCCGAACTGTGGCGCAAGAGGCGCAGGCCCCCACCGACCTAGACTGGCCCGGTGAGCCTGGACAGCCTGATCGCTGCACTGCCTGAGGGCACCGTGGTCACCGACCCCGACATCGTCGCCTCCTACCGCCAGGACCGTGCCGCCGATCCCGACGCCGGGACCGCGTTGGCCGTGGTCCGGCCGACCCGCACCGAAGAAGTTCAGGCCACGCTCCGCTGGGCCAGCGGGCACGGGATCGCGGTGGTGCCCCGCGGCGCCGGAACCGGACTTTCCGGCGGTGCGACCGCGCTCGACGGGGCCATCGTGTTGTCCACCGAGCGGATGCGCGACATCACCGTCGACACCGCCACCCGGACCGCCGTCGCCCAGCCCGGTCTGCTCAACGCGGAGGTGAAGAAGGCGGTCGCAGCCCACGGGCTGTGGTACCCACCGGATCCGTCGTCGTTCGAGATCTGCAGCATCGGCGGCAACATCGCCACCAATGCCGGCGGGTTGTGCTGTGTGAAGTACGGCGTCACCACCGATTACGTGCTCGGCCTGCAGGTGGTGCTGGCCGACGGCACCGCGGTGCGTCTCGGCGGCCCGCGGCTCAAGGACGTCGCGGGGCTGAGCCTCACCAAACTGTTCGTGGGTAGCGAGGGCACCCTCGGCGTCATCACCGAGGTGACGCTGAAACTCCTTCCCGCCCAGCACAGCCCGTGCACGGTGGTGGCGTCTTTCGACTCGGTAGAGGCGGCGGCGCGAGCGGTGGTGACCATCACGGGCAAGATCCGCCCGTCGATGCTGGAGTTCATGGACTCCGTCGCCATCAATGCCGTCGAGGACAAACTGAAGATGGGACTGGACCGCAACGCCGCGGCGATGATGGTGGCCGCCTCCGACGAGAAGGGTCCGGCGGGCCACGGCGATGCCGAGTTCATGGCCCGCGTCTTCACCGAAAACGGTGCCACCGAAGTCTTTTCGACCTCCGACCCCGACGAGGGCGAGGCGTTCGTGGCGGCCCGCCGGTTCGCGATCCCCGCGGTTGAAGCCAAGGGCTCGCTTCTCCTGGAGGACGTCGGTGTCCCGCTGCCCGCACTGGCCGACCTGGTCGCCGGCATCGAGAAGATCGCGGCACAGCGCGACGTGTTGATCTCGGTGATCGCGCACGCCGGCGACGGCAACACCCACCCCCTGATCGTGTTCGACCCCGCCGACGCCGACATGGCGCAGCGCGCCGCGCTCGCGTTCGGCGAAATCATGGATCTGGCTGTCACCTTGGGCGGCACCATCACCGGCGAGCACGGCGTCGGCCGGCTCAAACGGCCCTGGCTGGCAGGGCAGATCGGACCAGAGGCAATGGAACTCAATCGGCGGATCAAGGACGCACTGGACCCGGCAGGCATCCTCAACCCGGGCGCGGGGATCTAGCCATGCCCTTCGACGGAGTGGTCACCACCGACATCCGGGACTCCACCCCGGACTGGACGCCGTACCGCGGGGCGCAGGCACCCGAAGGTGCGCCGAACGTGCTGTACCTGTTGTGGGACGACACCGGGATCGCCACCTGGGACTGCTATGGCGGCCTGGTGGAGATGCCCAACATCGGCAGAATCGCCGACCGCGGGCTCCGGCTCACCCAATTCCACACCACCGCACTGTGTTCCCCCACCCGCGCCGCGCTACTGACCGGACGCAACCCGACCAGCGTCGGGGTGGCCTCGGTGCTCAACCTCGCCGAAGGATTCCCCGGGCACCACGGCCGGATCCCGGCCGAATCGGCACTGCTCTCGGAGGTGCTCTCCGAGCGTGGATGGTCGACCTACGCTGTCGGCAAATGGCACCTGGCGCCGATCGAAGACTGCCAGGCCGCCGGCTCGCGCAAGTACTGGCCGCTGCGGCGCGGATTCGACCGCTTCTACGGCTTTCTCGACGGCATGACCGATCAGTGGTATCCCACGCTGGTCCGGGACAATGATCCGATCGACCCGCCGGCCAGCCCCGAGCAGGGCTATCACCTGTCGAAAGACCTGGCCGACAACGCCATCGACTTCCTGCGCGACCATCGCGCGGCCGCACCGGACAAGCCCTGGTTCATGTACCTGTGCCCCGGCGCGGGGCACTCCCCGCATCAGGTCGCAGGCGAGTGGGCGGATCGTTACTCCGGCAGATTTGATATGGGCTACGAGCGCTACCGCGAGATCGCCCTGGCCAACCAGAAGGCACTGGGCCTGCTCCCGCCGGAAACCGAACTGTCCCCGATGAATCCGTACGCCGATGCCATCAGCCCGGACGGTATTGCGTGGCCGGCCGATGAGAACGTCCGGCCGTGGGACACCTTGTCCGACGACGACAAGCGGGTGTCCGCGCGGATGGCTGAGGTGTTCGCCGGATTCCTGTCCTACACCGACGCGCAGATCGGCCGGATCCTGGATCACCTGGAGGACACCGGCCAGCTCGACAACACCATCGTCGTCATCATGTCCGACAACGGCGCCAGCGGCGAAGGCGGCCCGAACGGCACCCTGGACGAATCGGTTCCGATGATGGGTGGATCCAACACCACGCAGGACGGCCTGCGGATGTTCGGTGAACTCGGCGGTCCCGCCACGGCGATGAACTACTCAAACGGCTGGGCCATGGCGTTCAACACGCCATACAAACTGTTCAAGCGGTACGCCTCGCACGAGGGCGGGATCGCCGACCCGTGCATCGTGTCCTGGCCTGCCGGGTTGTCCGCACGCGGCGCCGTCCGCGGGCATTACACCCACGTGAGCGACGTGACCCCGACGGTGTACGACCTGCTCGGCATCGGCGACATCACCACCGTCAACGGGATCGTGCAGACACCACTGGAAGGAACGAGCTTCGCTGCGGCGCTTCATGATTCGGCCGGTGCGACGAACAAGCACACGCAGTTCTACTCGATGCTGGGCACCCGGGGCATCTGGCACGACGGCTGGTTCGCCAACACCGTGCACCCCCCGACCGCCACCGGCCCGCGCGGCTGGGGAGCCTTCGACCGGGACCGCTGGGAACTGTTCCACATCGAGTCCGACCGCAGCCAGATCCACGACCTGGCCGCCGAGCGCCCCGACAAGCTTGCCGAACTACAGGCGCTGTGGCATGAACAGGCCCTGGAATTCACGGCTTACCCGCTGGCCGACTTGAGCGTGCAGGAGATCGTGCAGCGCGCCACATCCAGGGTCGGCGAGCCCGTCTCACGCGCGGTGTTCCACCCCGGGGCACCTGCCGGGCACACGGCCTTCCGCGGGCTGGTGCGGGGCCGGTCGTTCAGCTTGCGCACGACGGTGTCGATCGAGCATCCCGACGCCGAGGGGCTGCTGTTCTCGCAGGGCAGCCGCACCGGTGGGCAGGCCCTGTTCGTGGCCGACGGCCGCCTGCGCTACGTGTGCACCACCGCCGGGCAGGAGCAGGGCGTCACCTCCGATGAGACGATCACGTTGGGATCCCACGCTTTCGAGGTGCGCTACACGCGCACCGGCGGCGTCGAGGGCACCCTGGACATGGTCGGGGCAGTCGCACTGCTGGTGGATGGGCGCGTGGTGGGCACCGCGGAGCAGGTGCGGATGACGGGGCTGGACATCATGCAGACCGTCTCGGCCGGCCGCGGCGTCACCTACTCCGTCTCGCCCGCCTACACGTCACCGTTCCATTTCACCGGTGGCGTGCTCGGCGAGATCATCCTCGATTTCACCGGAGAATCCGGATCGGCCGATCAAGCCGTAGTCGACACGGCGTTCCGGCGGGACTGAGCGCCGGTGACCTCACACGCCCTCATCTCGGGCGCCGGCATCGCCGGACCCGCGCTGGCCCACCAACTCAATGCCCGTGGCTGGCGGACCACCGTGCTGGAACGGTATCCGCAACGCCGCGACGAGGGGCAGAACGTCGACATCCGCGGTGCCGCCCGCGAGGTCATCCGCCGCTTCGGCATCGACGAGGCCGTGCGGGCCGCCCACACCACCGAGATCGGCACCCGCTTCGTCCGCGCCGACGGTTCGGTGGCCGCGTCGTTCCCGGTCGGCCCGGGAGGTGAATCGAGTGGTCCCACAGCGGAACTGGAGATCCTTCGGGGCGAGCTTTCCCGCATACTGATCGAACGCACCCATCAGCGGACGGACTACCGGTTCGGCACCCAACTCGCCGATATCGTCGATCACGGCGATCACGTCACCGCTGAACTGCAGGACGGCGAGACAGTGGATGCCGACATCGTGGTCATCGCCGAGGGACTGCACTCGCGTTCCCGGCGGTTCGTCACCGACACCCAGGTCCAGCCGCTGGGAATGTACGTCTGCTACGCCACGCTGACCCGCCGGGATGACGACGACCGGTGGTGGAAGTGGCAGCACGTCAGCAGGTCTCGCAGTGTGCACCTGCGCCCCGACAATCTGGGCACCGTACGCGCGATGCTGACCTTCGTCTCCGACGTGCGTGGCATCGACGATCTCGATCCTGCCGACCAGATCGCGCTTCTGCGAAGCACTTTCGCCGATGCCGGCGGCGCAGCACCGCGCATCCTCGATGAGCTCGAGGCGGGTGCGCCGATGTACTTCTCGGCCGTCGGCCAGGCGCACACCCCGACGTGGAGCAAGGGCCGCATCACGTTGCTGGGCGATGCGGCGTTCTGCAATGCCACCTTCGGCGGTGCGGGTACCAGCCTGGCCATCATCGGCGGCTACATCCTGGCCGGTGAACTCGCCGGCACCGACGACCACCGGGCAGCCCTGGCTGCCTATCAGCGCCTGATGCAGCCGTTCGTGGGGACCGCACCTACCGTGCGCGCCCGCGGTCTGCGGATGATGAACCCGCAGACCGACAACGGGATTCGGGTGATCCACGCGGGCGCGCGGATCGCCGCGGGCCCGATCGGCACCGCCATCGGCAAGGTGGTGGGGCGGAATTTTGCCGGCGACCGGTTACCGCTGCCGGACTACCCGGCGGCGTAACCTACGGCGCGTACCCCAGCGCGGCCTTGACCTCGAGATACTCGTCGAAACCGGAATCGCCCCACTCGCGTCCGTTGCCGCTGCGCTTGTAACCGCCGAACGGCGCGGAGATGTCGAAGGCGTGGTTGATGGCAACCGAACCGGCGCGGATCCGGCGCGCCACGGCGCGAGCCTGGTCGATGTCGGCGGCCGAAACATAGCCCGCCAAACCGTAATCCGTGTCGTTGGCGATCTCGACCGCCTGGTCCACATCGTCGTAACCGAGGATGCACAGCACCGGGCCGAAGATCTCCTCACGGGCGATCACCATGTCGTTGGTGACGTCGGCGAAGACCGTGGGTTTGACGAAGTAGCCCGCGTCGAGCCCCTCGGGCCGCCCGGTGCCGCCGACGACGAGCGTCGCGCCGCCGTCGATACCGTTCTGGATCAAGCCCTGGATCTTGTCGTACTGCGCCTTGGACGCGACCGGGCCGATGGCCTTTTTGTTCTCCAGGTCTCCGACTGCGACACCGGACCCGACCTGCTCGGCGACGGCGATGGCCTCGTCCATCCGGGAGTTCGGAACGAGCATGCGCGACGGCGCATTACAGCTCTGACCGCTGTTCACCATCATCACCGAGACACCCGCGGCCACACTCTTGGCGAAGTCCGCGTCGTCGAGCACGATGTTGGGGCTCTTGCCGCCGAGTTCCTGGCTGACGCGTTTCACCGTCGGTGCGGCGTTGCGGGCGATCTCGATACCCGCGCGGGTGGATCCAGTGAAGGACACCATGTCGATGTCGGGGTGGCCGGAGATGGCCGCGCCGACGCCCTGACCGTCGCCGAACACCATATTGAACACGCCTGTGGGAACTCCCGCGGCGGCAATGATTTCCGCGAAGATCTGCGCCGAGTACGGCGCGACCTCCGACGGTTTGAGCACCATGGTGCAGCCGGTCGCCAGTGCCGGGTACACCTTGACGGCGATCTGGTTCAGCGGCCAGTTCCACGGGGTGATCAGCCCACATACCCCGACCGGCTCCTTGATCAGCAGGGTGGAGCCGCGCTGCTCGTCGAACTCGAACTTGGTGAGCACGTCGATGGCGGTGGCGAGGTGGCCCAGGCCCAGGTTCACCTGCGGGCCGGCGGCCAGTCCGGGCGGGGCGCCCATCTCTTCAGTGACCGCGTCGGCAAGGTCGCCCGCGCGGTTCTGGTATTCGGCGAGGATGGCGCCGAGCACGGCGAGGCGGTCCTCCTTGGTGCTCTGCGACCACGACGCGAACGCCCGGCGGGCTGCCCCCACCGCGAGGTCGACGTCGTCGGCCGATCCGTTGGAGATCCGGCCCGACACTTCTTCGGTCCGCGGGTTGTCGACGTCGAGGGTGCCGGGACGGACCGGGTCGACCCACTGACCGTCGATGTAGAACTTGAGGTATTCGCGCATGGGCACAAGCCTTCCTTAGTCAGCGTCGGTTCGGCGTGGTTTCACGGCAGCCGGTAGGCATACGACTTCTCTTGCCGCGCCTTCATTTTCTCGATGCACTGGTGGTGTTTGCGAGCGTGGTAGGCCAGCGGGAAGTAGGTGAGCCTGTCGGGCAGGATCCGATAGGCCGTCCGGATCACCGTGTAGATCCGGACGAGCTGGCGCTGTTCGCTCTCGCTCCAGCTGACACCGAGTTTCGCCCGCAGCCGCGGATCGAGCAGCCCGACCACGGACAGGTAGTTGAACCGCAGGGCCGGCCGCAGCGCCCGGCGGACCAGCGGCCGCAGCGGGGCGGGCACGGTCGGCAGGTCGACATTGCCGGTGCGCATCTCCTCGATCAGCTGGATGGCCTGGGGCGTGCCTTCCAGCTCGAGTACCTTCGCTTCGAAATAGTCGGCGAATTCGGCGTGGGTCTGCGGGTAGCCGCGCATGGGCACGTGCAGCAGCCGGGCCAACCGGATGTTGTCGCGCAGCAGCTCCTGCTTCTCGGTGTCGGTGAACTCCCGCCCGATCAGCAGCGGGCCGGACTGGGCGTTGACGATGTAGGCGGTCGCGATGACCCATTGGTACGCGTCGGTGTGCAGCGCGCTGATCTGTTTGCCGGTGCGCTCGCTGCGCATCGTGATGGGCTGGTGCAGCGCGCGCACCCGGTTGCCCTCGGCGACGGCCTCGGCTCCGCCGTAGGTCCACCGCAGCACCGAATCCACCGAGCGGATCGCACGGCCTGCGGGATCGCCGTTGAAGGCCGCCGAATAGCGGCCGGTGACCTCGGCGATGACGGGATGCATCGCCTGCATCATGAACGCCGCCCCGTCGAGGATCAGGAAGGTCCAGCGGCCGACATGCTCACCGGTCAACGAGTCGATGGGCACCAGCTCGGGTTGAGCCGGTTCGGAATGGACCGGGGCGTCGTCCACGACATTGTGGGTAGTCATGCGGCGACGATAATGTGACCGCGAAGTCGCATTCAAGTCGCATTAGGAGTACTTCGAGTGGCAGAAAGAACCAGCTCAGCAGGTAGAAAGTCGCCCAAGCAGCAGAGGTCTCGCGAAATGGTCGCAAAAATCGTGGATGCAACCGCGGCACTGCTGCACTCCGTGGGCCCCGAGCAGGTGTCGACGAACGCGATCGCGGACCGCGCCGATGTGAGCAAGGGTTCGATCTATCAGTACTTCGCCAACAAGGACGAGATCATCGCGGCCGCCATCGAACAGATCGCCGCCAAGCAGGCGCCGGCCATCGAGAACATGCTGCGCACCGTCACCCTGGAACAACCCGAAGCCGCGATGGACGCCTCGATCGACATGCTGATCGACTTCACCATCGCCAATCGGCGGCTGATCCGCTATATCGCCCAGCGACCGGATCACGGCCGCGCCCTCGATGACGCCTCGGGCCTGTCGGCCACCCTGTTGGCGATGTCGACCCTGCACATGAGCGCTTTTCGCGATCAGTACCGTCGCGAACTCTCCCCGCGAGCCCTGGCCTGGCTGTTCTACAACATGGCGGTGGCCACCACGACCCGCTACATCGAGGCCGACGATCCGATCCCGCTCGAGGAACTGCGCAGCGGACTGAAGTTCGCGTCCGCGGGTCTACTCGTCGGCCCGGCTAGCTGATCGGGACCAACGGACTGAGCACGTCGTGCACGAACTGCACGATGTTGGTCTGCGGTGATCCGTCCGGAAAGCTCACCGTCGCAAGCAGATTGCCTCCCGCGTCGGCGAAGTTGCCGTCGGCGCGGTCCTGATGGGTGGACGACGTCACCAGGATGATGCCGGACGTGCCGGCCTGCTTGGCCAACGGCACCGAGAACTGCGCGTTCTGAACGGTGCTGTTGGCGCGGTCCTCCTTGATGATCCGGTCGGCAGGCAAGCCGAGCGACTTCAGAAAGAAGCTCATCGTCCCGGCTTCGGTCTTTCCATTCTGCGGGTTGCCGCCGGTGACAATCACCGGTGACTGCGGGAACATCTGGGCCACCGCCAGACCGGCGAGGACGCGGCGCCGCAGGATCGGGCGCATGTCGCCCTGCGGGGTGAGGCCGTAGCCGAGGATCACGATGGCCGGTTTGGAGAAATCCTTCCCGCCCGGCACCGGTGCCGCCTGGGCCGCGGGTGCCATCCCGCCGCACAGCGCGGCCAGCACCAGCAGCACCGCCACGATCCGGCTACGCATCACCGCAGTCCCCCCTCGACACTATTTGACGTTAGCGCCACTAAGGGGTTGGTCGCGGTGGGGACGGCTCTCGTTACAGGCATTTGACCGTGCACCGCCCCGAACCGTTATAGTCGGCAGCGTGAACATCCGCGTGCGTCGCTATTGGCGCTTTATCCAGGCTCCGGGTGGAGCCACGGATAGAGCGCGCTGACGCCAGCGCCCGCAACACCACCCGGAGCCCAGCAGTGACCGATCGGTCGCTGCTTTTGTCATTTCAGGGCACCGGTTGCGGCGGATCGCCCTGAGCACACCGCACAGGAGACCCGCAGGCCATGAGCATTCTCGACGAAGGCATCGACACCACCTCCGACCGGCGCGTCACGCGCTTCAGGCCGGTGCCCAGCCCGCTGGAGATCCGGTCCGAACTACCCCTCTCGCCTCGCTCTGCCACGTCCGTGGCGCGGCATCGTGACGAGATCGCGGATATCCTCGCGGGTCGCGATGACCGGCTGCTGCTCATCGTCGGGCCGTGCTCGATCCATGACCCCGTCGCCGCACTCGACTACGCACGCAGGCTCGCCCCGCTGGCCGACACCTATTCCGACCGGCTGAAGATCGTCATGCGGGTGTACTTCGAGAAGCCGCGGACCACCGTGGGCTGGAAGGGCCTGATCAACGATCCGGGGATGGACGGCAGCTTCGACGTTGCACGCGGATTACGCACCGCGCGTTCGCTTCTCATCGAGATCACCCGGATGGGACTGGCCATCGGCTGCGAATTCCTGGAACCGACCAGTCCGCAGTACATCGCCGATGTCGTGTCCTGGGGTGCGATCGGCGCCCGCACCACCGAGTCCCAGATCCACCGTCAGCTGGCCTCCGGGCTGTCGATGCCCATCGGTTTCAAGAACGGCACCGACGGCAACATCCAGGTCGCGGTCGATGGGGTCAACGCCGCAGCGGCACAGCATGTCTTCTTCGGCATCGACGATCTGGGCCGTGGTGCGCTCGTGGAGACCGCAGGTAATTCCGACTGCCACGTCATTCTCCGGGGCGGATCCAGCGGCCCCAATCACGACGCCGAAACGGTCGCTTCGGCCACGGCTCAGCTCGCCGCGTCCGGTCTGCCGGCGCGCGTCATGATCGACTGCTCGCATGCGAACTCGGGCAAGGACCACGTGCGCCAGGCCCAGGTCGCCCACGAGATCGCCGACCGGATCGCGGCCGGGGAACGCGGGATCAGCGGACTGATGCTGGAGAGCTTCCTGGTCGGCGGGGCGCAATCCCTCGGCGGGGAGCTGGTCTACGGCCAGTCGGTGACCGACAAGTGCATGGACTTCGACACCACCGCCGATGTGTTGGCGCACCTGCACCGGGCCATGCGGTAGGGCACTTCCACCGATCGGGGGACACCGGGTTCCGCCGGGTGCTCCCCCGATCGTTCGATGGGCTCCATTCACGCGCGTCGATAGTTTTTCCTCAACACGTTCAAGCACCCCCGAGCAGAGGAAAAACAATGACCGAAACCATCAATCGCAGCAGCCGATTTCGCACGACCGCGTCGCGACTGACGATGTGCGCCCTGAGCGCTGCCGCGGTGCTGGCGCTGGCCGGCACCCCGATGGCCAACGCCGCCCAGCAGCCGTTCGGCCCGCCCTGCGGCGACGTCGACAGCAGCGACTACCTGTGGCAGAAGGTGAAAGATCCCAAGCACGACAAGGATCAGGTCGATGTCGTCATTCCGAACAACGACCGCACTCGCGGCTACGTGGTGCACGACGGCGATGCCGAGCATAAGTCGAAGACCGACTTCTTGTTGATCCCGACCCTCCGGATCTCGGGAATCGAGTGCCACAACTTGTTGACCGATCCGCCGAACTACATCAAGGCCGCCGCCGATGAGGCGGAGAAACTGATGCCTGGCAAGAACTGGGCGCTGGGCATCAATTCGGCATACTCCCGCGGCCAGAACCAACTGCACATCCACATCACCCAGCTCGACGATGCCGCGCAGTTCAACCTCAGCACCGAGGCCGGCGCCCACAACATCACCACCGACGAAACCCAATGGCGGGATTCGAAGATCTTCGTGAAGAACATCCAGTTCCGCGCATGGAACGCCAAGTCACTAGACCACAACTTCTTCGCCCACCTCAGCGACAACGTCGTGATCCCGCTGCAGAAGCAGGGCGTGCAGACCGGAATGCCGTACCAGACACTCGTCGTGACGAAGAACCACATGCCCGACGGCGGTTACATCATCCTCAACAGCGACACCGAGTCCGGACTGAAGAACGGCACCGGCAACATCGAGGTGCTCCTCAACAAGAAGTAGTCGAGCACGAGCCGCCCGGATTGGCCAAGACCAGTCCGGGCGGCTCGGCCGTTTGCGCTCAGACGCAATACGACTCTCGGTTCAGCATGCAGTTCACCGGCGGGGAATAGGTGCCGCTCAGCACGCCCCGCAGACCTCCCGTGGCCGAGCCACCCGGCGGGATGATGCGGTTCCAATTCGCGGGCGTCAGAATGTAATGCGTGCCGTATCGAGTGAAGGCGCTGCTCCACGTGTGCGAGATGGACTCTCCTACCGGCAGGTCGAATTCCAGCTTCCAGTCGGTCATGGGCGCTGCGGTGAGATTGGTGATGGTGAAGCGCGCGATGAAGCCGGTCTGCCACGTCGAGGTCACTGACAAGGAGGCAACACCGGCGGCCGCGTGCGCCGTCGGGGCGACGGGAAGGCTCAGCGCTGCGGCGAGCACTGCCGCCGCAACGACGTGAAGCGCTGCGCCCCAGCGCTTCACACGAGATTCCGAGCCGGCCACGGTTGTCCACCCTAGGGTTTCGGCGGTGGAATCGACGCTCTCGACTCGGCCCGCTGCCGCACCTTTGCCCAACCGCAACCTCGGCGAGACGTTCGGGGAGGTCTGGGCACGGAGGCCGAGCAGCATCGCGCACCTCGCCAAGAAAGGAAGTCTGACGGACTTGCCAGGTCAAGGCGCAGGCTCCAGCGAAAATCGCAGAACTACAGCAAAATTTGCGGTCTTGAGTTCTACCGGCCTCATCTGCGGTGCTCCGACTGGAGACACATCAAGCAGGTCTACGTCGACGAACTTGCTGCCGAGATTCAGGTTGAGTTCGCCGCCCAACCTGAGAAACTGCGTTCCTGGGCCGCAAAACTTGACGCTCTCGTCCATTCGAATCGGCAAGGTCTGCCCCTCGCTGATCGTGAGCGGTCCCGATGGAAACGGAAAGATGTCGTTCGTCGATACTTGGAGGCCTGTTTGCTTCTCGAAAGTTGCCCCGAATATGCGGCCGTGCAGCGACGCACTCCCGCCGAATCCGTTCGACTCGCACACTATGCTCACGAGCTTTACCGCTACGCAGCGTATCGGCGGCGGAGGCGTGTGGGCCGCCACGCACACATCTAGTTGCTTCACCAGAAACGCTTTTCGCCCCTTGAGCTGGCCGATTGCTTCCTTGATCTTCGGTATCAGGTCGTGCGGAGCATCTGTCAAACTCTCCTCGGCTTCCCGTATTTCACCTGAAATACGCCCAACTGCATCCCGTTCTGCCTGGCACGGCTCGGACATTTGCAATCTCCAATCAGAAGTCATACGCACTGGAGTTTTAGGTTGGCAGTCCGGCACAGCGCGGACATAGGTAGTCAAATACCTGATATTCGATTCGGATCGGACGTGGCATTACGCCGAGTGATGTCAATTCAAGGTGGAAGTCCGCGCGGGCGTCCTAGCGACACCGTCGCCCGATCTACTGGCGACTGCGTCCAGTAAGCCCCAAATGTCGGTGGCTCCAGGCAGAATATGCGCCCGTGTCCGTATGCATTGAGTTCCGCAACGACGATGGCGGATACCTGGCCTGGCTCGCTAACCACGCCGATGGATACGTCATCAACATCGCGAGCAGCCACAGCGTGGCCGAGGCGCGGGTGCATCGCGCGCGTTGCCACACAATCGGTGGTCGGAATCCTCGTGGTGGCGTATGGACCGGGCCGTACGTGAAGTTGTGCGGCGACGGCCTCGACGATTTGCAGAACTGGGCGATCGACAATGTGGGACAACCCATTTCGCCGTGCGGCAGATGCCGCCCGAGTACTGAAGACCCACACTCTAGACAGCTGCGGCAGAACGCGACCGCCACTGTCACTGCGTCTTCGAACTCGTCCACGAAAGTCATAGACGCGTCACCGACCGAAGGACGTTGCGCAATCCGTGTGCCATCCACGAATAGTCCTGCGGTCGAGGCCTGGGCGGATGATTACATTCGCTTCGAACGTCGCCCAGCCTGGCAGGAACAATTGCGCAGCGAAATCCGTGAAGGTTGCAACAGTCTTGAGCCAACGCCTCAACAGATTCTGCATGCCACGTTCTTCGGCGACAAACTCGCCAACGCCGATGTAGAGAATTTGGTGCTCTACAACATCGGCACGTCGTTTCGGAGCCCAGGGCGCAACGGGATTCGCTTCGAGCACGGCGCAGCGGTGCCGGTAGGCCCGGACGGTGCTGGGTATGCGTTCGGCTACCGATACGAACTATCAGCCAGATCGGCGCCCTTCGCTCACTGGCAACTCGGCCGAACACTGGCAGCGTTCGACTGGACTGACTTCCAACTGACCTCAGATTCGAAGCTGGCACAAATCTGGCTGGCTCTCGCGCGGGCGCGAGACCGTGTCGAGACGGTCGAACTAGGCTCGGTGGTCAACGCCCCATCCGCTGTGCGGGTCAAGGTCAGACCGCCCCAAGAGCGACAAACCGCGTGGGGAGATCTGGTGAAGCCAATCTTCGACGGGGTGATCAGCGCGTTTCAGGCTCATACTGACGTATCGATTCTACCGACAGTCACTGAACGCTTGGCGCGGGTTCTTCCCGCAGAGCCTGCCGAGATCGAGCGACATCTGCTTGAGCAGCGCTGGGCGGCGTTGGGTGCCGTATCGCGACTCGTCTCGCCGTACCGCGAGGGCGTGAAGTGGGACCCCGCCGACCATTGGTGCGTTGCCGGTGAACTGCTCGCTTCGGATCCGGACGGTCCGCGGTGGAGCATTAGGGGCGAGATAGTCGAGGTTGCTCGCTGACAGTTGCCACTTCACAGTCGTTGTATCGCTGAAGCTTTGGAGCGACGGGACGGTGCTAACGGGCTGCCTAGTCTCGTCGTGGCGCCCCGTAGCTCGCTTCCCACTTCGCTGTCCGATTGGACAGCCATCTAGGATTAAGACAAATCTTCTCCCCGATGGTTTCCATCAATGGAAGACGCCGCCCGACAGGTAGATCACACTCCCGTTGAGGGTTGACTCGGCGACGTAGCGACGAACTCCCGAGTAGCTCACGTAGGAGACCCAGTAGAAGCCGTTCCCGATCACCCAACTGTCGTAGTTGAACGTTTGGCCCGGGCTGTACTGCGCAACAACGGGCCCATTCGTGCTGGGATCGTTTCGAACGTTCACCTGAACGACGACTGTGGCCGTGCCACTCTTCGTTCCGCTCGTGGCACCCGTCCCGCCGCCCCCAGGGGAACTCGTCACCTTCTCGACGATCTGGCGGCCATCAACCCACGTCGACCAGCCGAGATATTTGATGTTCGACTTGCTGAACCAGGACAAGACCTGGCCGATGTTGGTGTAAACCGCGCGGGCACCGGGCTGTGTCTCAGAGTCACGCACCTCGATGTAACCGCCGCCATGATTGAACGCCCACGCCACGTGGCCCTGGCCCGCATTGGCTCCACTCCCGATCGAGAAGAAGATCGGGGCCCACACCCCGATCGGCGGATCGCCAGCCGTGATGTTCCCGTTGGCACTCTCGCGATTGAAGGACAACTGGGCCGTCGCGCTGCGGGACGGCGCGTTCACCGTGTCATCGACGAACTTCAGGCACCAACCCCGTTGCGCCGAGACTGCGAAGTTGGGTGTCGTGACCTGTCGGTAAGTGGTGACAACGGGATTGGTAGTAGTGAGGCCCAACACGCTCACCGTGACCGCAATACTGGCGCTTCCTCCGTGGTCATCAATGACCGCAACCGTGAAGCTGTCCTGCTTATCGGCGGCACTGCCGACTGCGGCTTGGCGCCGCGCAGCCTCGGTGGGGGTGTACGTGAAGCTGCCTCCGGCAGTCACACTGATGCTGCCCTTGGATGTTGACGACGGACCGCTGTAGGTAAGGACGTCGTTCTCGGCGTCTGACGCGTTGAAACTGCCTCTGACGATTCCCGAACTGTCCGGCGCACCGACGATTGGAATCTGGGCCACTGGCGCCGCGTTGGTGGGCAAGATCGAGACGGTTACGGTCTTGATCAGCGTCGCGCCTTTGCCGTCAGTGATGGTCACGTTGAAGCTGTCCCCGGTGACTGCTCCGTTGGTGAGGCTGGCAGCATGTCGGGCCGCAGATGTGGGTGTATATGTGAACGCGCCAGTCGTGGCGTTGATGTTCACAGTGCCCCTGCCTGTGCTGGCAGGCCCATTGTAGGTCAGCTTGTCACCATCCAGGTCGGTCGCGGAGACCGTACCGTTGACAACTCCGGTGCTGGAATTCGGTTGACCAATTGTGACTTTCGCGTTAGTCGGCGGGGTGTTCGGTGATACTGCCACCGTCACCGCGATCGGTGTCACGCCGCCGTGCCCGTCGTTGGTGATCACGGTGAAGTTGAACTGCTTGTCCGCGGCCGTGGCGTCCGCGGCCGCTGCTTTCGCGCGAGCAGCGGCTGTCGGGGTGAAAGTGAAGGTGCCGTTGGCGTTGACGATCACGCTGCCCTGGCCAGTGGCCGAGGATCCGCTGTAGGTGAGTACGTCCTTGTCCGCATCGCCGACGGAGATGGTTCCCGTGACGGTTCCCGTCAAGTTGTCAGTCTGTGCGACTTTGGTTTTCACTCCGCCAGGCGCTGCGTTCTTGGCCGGGATGTTCACGGTGATGGAAACGGGGGTGGCGGCGCCGTACTTGTCTACAACGTTTACGACGAACGTGTCGCGCTTGGCCGCCGGACTTGCGTTGTCAGCGCTGGCGTCGTGGCGCGCAGCCGCTGTCGGAGTGTAGGTGAACGTGCCGTCTCGGGATACTGTCACCTTGCCTTTGGTGGTTGTCGTCGATCCGGTGTAGGTGAGTGCATCACCCTCGTTGTCGCTGGCGGTCACAACACCCTTGATTGTGCCCGTGGTGGAGTTAAGGGAACCGATCGTCGAGACGACGTTGACCGGGGCTGTATCCGACGGCGCAATGGTGACGGTGACAGGCACGGTTTTTTGCGACCCGTGGCCGTCATCGATAGTCACGGTGAATTTGTCGGCATCTGTCTTGGCCGTGCTCCGTGCAGTGGCACGCGCCTGTGGGGAGGGTGTGTAGCTGAAGGAACCATCAGGCCGGACGGAGACCACACCGTTGGCAGGCCCAGCGCTGACTGTAAAGGCGGGCGTGTCAGCGTCCTTATCGGCGACGGTGATGCGACCGGTCACCACGCCGCTGACCGGGTTGACCGCGGTAACTGTCGATTTCGCCGACGGAGCGGTATTGGCCGGCGTGATCGTCACGGTCAACGGCACCGACGCGAGGCCGCCGTGGCCGTCGCTGACGACGATGTTGAACGTATCGGTCTGCGCTGCGAACGGGGCGTTAATCGCCGAGGCGGCGTGGCGAGCGGCGGCGGTGGGGGTGTAAGTGAAGGCGCCTTTGGCGGTGACTGTCACCGTCCCCCGCGCGGTGGTGATGGGAGAGGCGTACGAGAGCTTGTCTCCGTCGGGGTCACTGGCGGTGACCTTGCCGGTGACTTTGCCCGTCTTCGTGCTCGGCGCGCTTTGTTTGGTCAGCGACGCCGTCGGCCCAGTGTTTGCAGTAATCGCTTCCGATGCTGCTGTCGTGCTTGCCAATGCAGCGCCTGCCTGCTGGCCGAGATCTCGTCGGGCCGCTGCGGCCAACACCCACACCGCCGGCGACGGGACAGGGGCGTCACCACTCGGGGTTGAGGTAGGCACGTCCGCTGTAGCCAGGACACGCGCGCTCAGTTTCCCGGCGGTCGAGGGTGTTGGATGCGGAGCGACGAAGTGGCTACCTGCACCTGACTGCCCGTTCGCAACAGCGGTGGAGGTTTCGACTTTCGCGACTTCCACACGACCAACCCGGCCTGCCCGTTCCGAGCGTTGTGTTGTTTTACCTGCTCTCGACGTCCCTATCGAAGTTGCCGTATCTGTTGCGCTGTTCAAGCTTTTCGGCAGCACCGCGGACGGTTCGGTACTGCGGGAATGCTTCAGCGGCACCGATCGTGAAGTGGTCACGGGCCGGTTGGTGACCGGTGTCGAATCCGGTTCGGTGCTCGACGAACCACCGGCCGAGCCGGGAGCTGAGTTCACGGCTGCGCTTTTACTGGAGGCAGACGAACCACCACCGGAGGCCTCAGAGTGCTTGTTTGCGCCCGAGCGTGCACGAGGACCTCCCTCCGTCGCGCCGCCGCCGTAGTTGGTGCTCGATGCTTCTGACGGCGAGTCGTCTGCATGAGCTACGCCGGGTGTACTCGCCATAGCCAAACCCAGCCCGAGCGTGACCGCGCCGGCGCCCAACCATCGGTACGGTTCCCGCTGCCTACGACCTTTCCGAGATGCGGGATCGACGTGCGATGACGATCGGTCGGCGCGCTGATCTGACCGGTGCTTGCCCAATTTGGTGCCCCTACCTAGGACTTCTACGTGAGAGAGCTGTGAATCGCTGAAAGTGTTATAGCAAGCTATTGACGACTGCGTCAGTAGTCCGGGGCGATGGTCGCCCGGTTCATACGAACGGCGCACACGACAGATGCAAGAACCTGCGCTTCACCACTTCGGTGGTGACAGGGGCCGCACGGATGGCCGCAGCCACATACCTCAGTCGCCGTGGCATTGCGCGCCGACTCGCCGCTCCCCCAACGCTTGTCTCCACATTGCGTCTGAATCAGCGGACCAGCGCAAGGATGACCAATACCCGTGCATTGAGTCGCGACTGGCGAACGACGCCAAATCGCCAGACTCGATGTCGCACCCACAAGATGACAACCCACGTGGGATTACGACAAATCTACTGAGACCCCGTACCCCCATTGACACCTACACCCATCTGTCGTAGACATAAGACATGTCACTCGATGTGTCTCACGAGCCCCGATTCGAACTCGCCGGAGCCGACACCTGGACCGACCCGTTTCCGATGTACTCCGCGCTGCGCGATCACGACCCGGTACACCACGTCGTCCCGGACAATCGCGAGCACGACTACTACGTGCTGTCCCGGCATGGCGACATCTTCACCGCAGCCCGCGACCACGGGACGTTCTCCTCGGCCCAGGGACTGACCGTCAACTACGGCGAGCTGGAAATGATTGGCCTGCAGGACAATCCGCCGATGGTCATGCAGGACCCGCCGGTGCACACCGAGTTTCGCAAGCTGGTGTCCCGCGGCTTCACCCCACGGCAGGTCGAGGCCGTGGAACCCAAGGTCCGCCAGTTCGTCGTCGAGCGCATCGAGGGGTTGCGTTCGAACGGCGGCGGCGACATCGTCGCTGAACTGTTCAAACCGTTGCCGTCGATGGTGGTCGCGCACTACCTCGGTGTGCCGGAAGAGGATCGCGACCAGTTCGACGGCTGGACCGAGGCCATCGTCGCTGCCAACACCGCCGAAGGCGGCCTCGGTGGCGCGCTGGAAACACTCGGTGACGCACTCGGTTCGATGATGGCGTACTTCACCACGCTCATCGAACGGCGCCGCGCCGAACCTGAGGACGACACGGTCTCGCACCTGGTGGCCGCCGGGATCGGCGCCGACGGGGATATCGCCGGCGTGCTGTCGATCCTCGCGTTCACCTTCACCATGGTGACCGGCGGTAACGACACCACCACCGGAATGCTCGGCGGCTCAGTGCAATTGCTGCACGGCCATCCCGATCAACGACGGCTGCTGGTCCAGCAACCCGACCTGATCCCCGATGCCGTCGACGAGTTCCTGCGACTGACGTCCCCCGTCCAGATGCTCGGACGAACCGTCACCCGCGACGTCACGATCGAGGGAATCACCATCCCCGAGGGCCGCCGGGTGATGTTCCTCTACGGCTCCGGCAACCGTGACGAACGCCAGTACGGGCCAAACGCCGCCGAGCTGGACGTCACCCGCCGGCCCCGCAACATCCTGACCTTCAGCCACGGTGCGCACCACTGCCTGGGCGCCGCCGCGGCACGGATGCAGTCCCGGGTCGCGTTGGAGGAATTGCTCACCCGGATACCGGAATTCAGCGTCGCCGAGGATGACATCGTGTGGGCCGGCGGCAGTTATGTCCGACGCCCACTGTCGGTTCCGTTCACAGTAGGCTGAGAACATGCCCGATTGGCTCGCCGAACGACGCACCGAGGTGGCGGCCGAACGAATCCTGGATGCCGCCGACGAACTGTTCACCCGCCACGACGCGGCGTCGGTGGGGATGAACGACATCGCCACGGCCGCAGGGTGTTCCCGCGCGACGCTGTACCGCTACTTCGAGAACCGCGAGGTGCTCTACACGGCGTATGTCCACCGCGAGACCCACCGGGTGTTCGGCGAGATCTCCGAACAGCTTGCCGGCGTGACCGATCCGGATGAACGGCTGATCTCGGGCATGCTCATAGCCGTGCAGCGGGTCCGGGAAACGCCCGCCCTGGCATCGTGGTTCGCCAACACCGACCGCGCCATCGGCGGCGACATGGCCCAGCAATCGGACGTCATCGCCGCCCTGGCTCAGGGCTTTCTCGCCACCCTCGGGGATACCTCAGACGTCGAGGCGAGAGCGCGCTGGGTCATCCGGATCCTGGTGTCGCTCATGCTGTTTCCCGGCCGCGACGCCGCCGACGAGCGCGCCATGCTGGAATCCTTCGTCGTACCCGTGGTGGGAGTCAGGCAGCCCAGTAGGCGCGCGCCTTGAGCGAGCGCTTCGGGATCTTGTAGTCCTCGCGCAGCACCTTGGCCACCGCGCGGGTGGTGCGGTTGTCGCAGGCGACCCAACCGAAGTGTTCGGAGCCGTCGAACGCCGCCGCGGCCACCGCTTCGACGAGGGCCTCCCCTGCATTTTTGCGGTCCACCCAGATGACGCCGGGGCGCGCCACCGGCAGCTCGCGGTCGTCCTCGTACGCCGCTTCCAGGAACACCTGGGCGGGGGCGTCGCCGATGGCCTCCAGCAGGGAGTTGATCGCCGGCAGCGAGGCGGTGTCACCGACGATCACGTAGCCCTCCGGCGCCGGCGCGGGCAGCACGAAATCGCTTCCCAGGACCGTCACCTCCAGGACATCGCCCGGCGCGGCGTCCGTCGCCCACCGGGTGGCCAGCCCGTCGTGCAGGGCGAAGTCGATGTCGACGGTGCCTGCCGCGGGGTCCGGATTGACCAGGGTGTAGCCGCGCTGGTGGGACTTCGCGCCGTCGGGAAACCAGCCGCGGATCCACATGGTCGGGTGGATCGGCCGGTCGGCGAGCAGATCCGCAGCGGTGAAGTGCAGGCGGAGGAAGTGCGGCGTGATCTCGGTGCGGCCGGTGACCGTGAGTTGGTAATCGCCACCGCGCCACAGCTTGACGAGCGCTCCGGAAAGACCGCGAGACGGCTTCTGCTCGGACAATGCATCCCCCTCGATCGCTGCCAGTGCTTAGGTAAGGGTACCCTATCTACGCACTCGGGTGGCGCGGTGCAACAGCCACGCCAGCGGGATCGTCGCGGCCATCGTCCCGAAGAACAGCCCCCACATGGGACCGGTGTAGACCGGGTAGCCCAGCACCTCCACCATCACCAGTTCCATCACGACGAGGTGGATGAGGAAGATCTCGTAGGAGATCTCGCCGAGAAACACCATCGGCCGGCTGCCCAGCAGACGCGAATACCAACCGCGATTGCCCAGTGCCAGCGGCGCGACGATCAACGTGGCGATGACGGCGTAGAACGCGGTCTTGATGAGGGCTTCGGACACCTGGGCCGGTGAGGTGGTGGGTGCGCCGGCGATGGGCGTGGCGGCGATGACGTAGCTGACCACGGCCAGCGGGATGCACACCATGGCATAGGCCCGCACCTCGATGGCCTGCAACACGGCCAGCAGCATGCCGCCGAGGAACCAGACCAGGTAAGTGGGCAGCCAGAGTGGGGCGGCGTCGGGCAGCCCATGTGTGGTGTGCACCAGCACCAGCCACGCCGGGCTGATGGTGGCCAGCCCGGCCAACCCGGCGATCAGCAGACCCGGCCGCCAGCGCCGCCGGCACAGCACCACCAGCAGCAGCCAGGCGAGCGCCGGCAGCGCGACGTAGAAAGCGGCCTCGACCGCCAGGCTCCACATCTGGGTCAGCCCCTGGTGCAGATAGGAGAACAGATAGTTGTCGGTGTATATCTGCGTCAGCGTCAGGTTGCGGAGCAGGCCGGTCCAGCTGTGTCCGGGATTCGGGCCGGCCGCCCGGAAGTGATAGACGGCGTAGGCGGCCAGCACCGTGACCACATAGGCGGGCATGATGCGCCGCACCCGATGCCAGGCGTACCGGCGCACCGACGGCGCCGTCGCGCCGGCTGCAGCCCTGTCGACCCACGGCTTGAACAGCAGGTAACCCGACAGCACGAAGAAGATCGGCACGCCGATCTCGGCGCGCGACAACAACAAACCGACATAGCCGTGGTTGTACTTACCCGTGGTGTAGGCCGCGTGGGTGAGCACCACCAGCAGCGCCGCGACGGCGCGGACCCCGGTGAGCGACGAGACCCGGTGGGCGGCGGTGACCGATTCCAGACCGCCCTGCTCGCGAACCCCCGGTTTCAGCGTCACGAATCCTTGCGGTGGGATTTCTGCGGGCGGTCAGGCTGCAGGTTGATCAGCACGCCTTGAATGCGGGTGTTCTCCAAGGCCTTGAACACCTTGCCGGGCAGCTTGGCCGGCAGCTCCACCAGCGAGTGGTCCACCCGGATGGAGATGTGGCCGAAGTCGCTGCGGTGCAGGCCGCCTTCGTTGGCGATGGCACCCACGATGGCACCCGGAGCGACCTTGTGCCGCTTGCCGACCGAGATCCGGTACGTCGCCAGATCGGTGCGGGTGCTGGGCTTCTTGCGCCCCGGCCCGTCCTCACGCGGTCCCCGGTCTTCACGCTCGCGGCGCTTCTCCGGCGGCGGCTCGGTCATCAGGAAGGCCTCGCCGTCGCGCGACTCGAGCGCCAGCGCGGCGGCGATATCAGCGATCGGCACGTCGTGGTCGCGCTCGTAGTCCTCGATGAGCCTGCGGAACAACTCGATACCCGGCGCATTGAGCGCGTCGCTGATCGAATCGTTGAACTTCGCGACCCGCTGGGCGTTCACGTCATCGACGCTGGGCAGCTCGATCTCGATGAGCTTCTGCCGGCTGATCCGCTCGATCGACTTGAGTAAATGCCGCTCGCGCGGAGAGACGAACAGCAGCGCCGTGCCCGAACGGCCCGCCCGGCCGGTGCGCCCGATGCGGTGCACATAGGACTCGGGGTCATGCGGGATGTCGTAGTTGAGCACGTAGGTGATGCGGTCCACGTCCAGACCACGCGCGGCCACATCGGTGGCGACCAGGATGTCGATGCCCTTGGCGCCGCCGGCTTTGAGGTTGGTGATGGTCCGCTCGCGCTGCGCCTGGGCGATGTCACCGTTGATGGCCGCAGCCGAGAACCCGCGGGCGCGCAGTTTCTCGGCGACCTCTTCGGTGGCCTGCTTGGTGCGGACGAAGATGATCATCGCGTCGAACTCTTCGACTTCGAGGACCCTGGTCAGCGCGTCCATCTTGCGACGGCCGTCGACCTGGATGAACCGCTGCGTGATGTTCTCCGCGGTCGCGGTTTTCGTCTTGACCGCCACCTCGACGGCATCCTGCAGGTACCGGCTGGTGATCTTGCGGATGGCCGGCGGCATGGTCGCCGAGAACAACGCGACCTGCTTGTACTCCGGGGTATCGGACAGGATGCGCTCGACATCCTCGGCGAAGCCCATCTGCAGCATCTCGTCGGCCTCGTCGAGCACCAGGTAGTCCAGGTGCGAGAGGTTCAGATGGCCCTTCTCCAGATGGTCGATGACACGCCCGGGCGTGCCGACGACGATCTGTGCACCACGCCTGAGACCGGCCAGCTGCGGGCCGTAGGACGAGCCGCCGTAGATCGGCAGCACGTTGACACCGGGCAGATGCGCGCCATAGCGACCGAACGCCTCGGCCACCTGCAGGGCCAGCTCGCGCGTCGGCGCCAACACAAGTGCCTGCGTGTTGCGGCTGGAGGGGTCGATCTTGGACAGGATCGGGATCGCGAAGGCCGCGGTTTTCCCGGTTCCGGTCTGGGCCAGACCGACCACGTCGTTGCCGGCCAGCATGGGCGGAATGGTCGCCGCCTGAATCGCCGAGGGCGACTCGTAGCCGACTTCGGTGACGGCCTGCAGCACCGCCGGGTGAATTTGCAGGTCAGCGAAGGTCGTTTCGGCGCCGGTTGCGCCGTCGTCAGGGGAAGTCATGTCACGAGCAGTCTAGAGTGTGCGCGCCGCCCTGCCTGGCATAGTCCAAACCCCGTCGCTTCGCTCGCCCCCACGTGCGGGATCACAGGTACGGTTCGGTGTTGTGCGGAGGGTGGCGCTCGGAGCGATGCTGGCGGTAATGATCACTTCGGGGCCCGTTCTGGCGGGCTGCGGATCGAGCGATTCGACGGTGTCCAAGACACCGGATGCCAGCACCGGGCAGGCCCCGGTTCCGTCGGTCGCGGCGCCCGCGCCCATCGTCACGCCGACGACGGCCGCACCTGCCCCCGATCCGTGCGAGGTGAACCTCACCGCGCCCGAGATCGCGAAGGCCGTCTCCACCCTGCCCCGCGACCCGCGCAGCAACCAGGCATGGAGCCCGGAACCGTTGGCGGGCAACTACAACGAGTGCGCACCGCTGTCGGTGGTGATCATCAAGGCCAACACCAACGCATCCAACGCCAACACCCGCGCGGTGATGTTCCACCTCGGCAAGTTCATCCCGACCGGGGTGCCCGACACGTACGGATTCAACGGGATCGACGAGACCTCTAGTACCGGTGACACCGTCGCGCTGAAGTTCAGCAACGGCACACCCGGGCTGGACAGCGTGGTGCGGTTCCGGTGGAACGGCAACGGCGTCGAGCTGATCGGCAACACCGGGCACTGAGCCGTTGGGGACCTGAGCACTGGGCCGTGGGGCTTGTCACACGACTGCCTTAGCCTGGACGCGTGTTCGTCGCCGAGGATCGTGTGATCTACAGCGCTTCCGACCTCGCAGCGGCTGCCCGGTGTGAGTACGCGCTGCTGCGGTCGTTCGACGCGCAGCTGGGCCGGGGCCCGAAGGTGTCGGCCGCCGACGAACTCCTGGCCCGCACCGCCGCGCTCGGCCACGACCATGAGCAGCGTCACCTCGAGGAACTGCGCGCCGAGGACACCGTCACCGTGATCGGCCGGCCCCCGTACACCGTCGCGGGCCTCACCGCCGCCGCCGAGCAGACCATGGCCGCGGTGACGCGGCGCGCGCCCGCCATCTACCAGGCGGCGATGTTCGACGGCCGCTTCGCCGGGTTCGCCGACTTCCTCCATTTCGAGTCTGGTCCGGCTGGGCAGCGGTACCGGCTGCGGGATACCAAACTGTCCCGGTCGGTGAAGGTTGAGGCGCTGCTGCAGCTGGCCGCCTACGCCGACACCTTGACCACCGCCGGCGTCCCGGTGGCCGCTGAGGTGGAGCTGGTGCTCGGCGACGGCGCCGTCTCCCGGTACCGGGTCGACGAACTGCTGCCGGTGTACCTCCCGCGCCGGGCCGCGTTGCAGCGGTTGCTCGACGAGCACCTGGCCGGCGACGCACCGGTGTCCTGGACGAACCCCGGGGTGCGGGCCTGCTTCCGCTGCCCGGAGTGCAGCGCCCAGGTCAAAGAGACCGATGACCTTCTGCTGGTTGCCGGGATGCGCACCAGCCAGCGCGCCCGGATGCTCGACGCCGGCATCAACACCGTGCACCAACTGGCCGCGCACGACGGCGCCGTGCCCGAATTGTCCAAGCGCACGGTCACCGCGCTCACCGCGCAGGCGCGGCTGCAGGTGGCCGAGCGGATCGACGGTAAGCCGCCGTTCGAGGTCGTCGACGCGCAGCCGCTGATGGTGCTGCCCGACGCCGACAAGGGCGATCTGTTCTTCGATTTCGAGGGCGATCCGCTGTGGACGGTCAACGGCCGCGACTGGGGCCTGGAATACCTGTGGGGCGTCCTGACCGTCGCGGACGAGTTCACTCCCTTCTGGGCGCACGACCGCGCGGCCGAGCGCCAGGCGCTGGTCGACTTTCTCACGATGGTGCGAAAGCGGTTGAAGCGCTACCCGAAGATGCACATCTACCACTACGCGGCGTATGAGAAGAGCACGCTGTTGCGGCTGGCCGGCCGGTACGGCGTCGGCGAGGACGAAGTCGACGACCTGCTGCGCAACGGCATCCTGGTCGACATCTACCCGTTGGTGCGCAAGAGTATTCGAGTCGGCACCGAGAGCTACAGCATCAAGTATCTGGAGCCGCTGTACATGGGCGGCGAACTGCGCGACGGTGAGGTCACCAACGCCGCCGACTCCATCACCCAGTACGCCAGGTTCTGTGCACTGCGCGACGACGGGCACGCCGACGAAGCGGCCAACGTGCTCAAGGAGATCGAGGACTACAACCGCTACGACTGCCGCTCGACGCGCCGACTGCGGGACTGGCTGGTGGCCAGGGCCATCGAATCGGAGGTCCCACCGCGAGGCCCACAACCGGTGCGCGACAAGGACGCAGGCGCGCCCGTCGAGGTGTCCGACGACCTGGACCGCACGCTCATGAAGTTCGCCGGCGACGGCATCGAGGAGCGCACCGCCGAGCAGACCGCCGTCGCGATGGTGGCCGCCGCGCGCGGCTTCCACAAACGCGAGGACAAGCCGTTCTGGTGGGCGCACTTCGACCGCGTCAACAATCCCGTCGACGAATGGTCGGACAACAGCGACGTTTTCGTCGCCGAACGGGCCGAGGTCGTCAACGACTGGCACCAGCCACCGAAGGCGCGCAAGCCCCAGCGCCACGTCCGGTTGACCGGCGAGCTGGCCAACGGTGATCTGGGCGGTGACATGTACGCGCTCTACGACCCACCCGCACCCGCGGGTCTGGCCGACGATCCGGACCGCCGTGCGTTCGGATCGGTGACGGTGCTCGACTGCGATGACCCCGAGGTGCCGACGCAGGTGGTGATCTGTGAGCGAGAACCCAAGGGCGGCGAGACCTTTGACCAGCTGCCCTTCGCGCTGACACCCGGTCCGCCGATCACCACCAAACCACTGCAGGAGTCCATCGCCGACACCGCGGCGACGGTCGCCGCGGGGCTGCCCGAGCTGCCCCCCGACGCCGTCACCGACATCCTGCTGCGCCGCGCCCCACGCCTTCTCGGCGGCGGACCGCTCCCCCGCACCGGCGACATCGCCGCCGACATGACCGCCGCGTTGCTGAAGCTGGACTGTTCCTATCTCGCGGTGCACGGGCCCCCAGGGACCGGCAAGACCTTCACCTCGGCGAAGGTCATCGAGCGGTTGGTCAACGGGCACGGTTGGCGCATCGGCGTGGTGGCCCAGTCACATGCCGTGGTGGAGAACCTGTTCCGCGACGTGATCGCCGCCGGTGTCGACGGCGCGCGGGTCGGCAAGAAGGTCAACACCGTTAACGGTGGCTGGACCGCGCTGACCAACCCCGGGTTCGCCGGGTTCATCGCCGACAACGACGGCTGCGTGGTGGGCGGTACAGGCTGGGACTTCGCCAATGCCAACAAGATTCCGCGGCTGGCACTCGATCTGCTGGTGGTCGAGGAAGCCGGCCAGTACAGCCTGGCGAACACCATCGCGGTCGCGCCGTCCGCGCGCAACCTGATACTGCTGGGCGATCCGCAGCAACTGCCGCAGGTCAGTCAGGGCACCCACCCCGAACCGGTCGACGGATCCGCGCTCGGCTGGCTCGTCGACGGGCATCACACACTGCCCGAAGAGCGCGGTTATTTCCTGGACTGCTCGTACCGGATGCATCCCGCGGTGTGCGGACCCGTCTCACGACTGTCCTACGACGGGCGGCTCAAAGCGCGCGAAGATGTCAGTGGCGCACGCCATCTCGCGGGAGTGACACCCGGCGTGCGGGTGCTGACCGTCGACCACGACGGCAACTCGACCGACAGCCCCGAGGAAGCCCAGGCGATCGTCACCGAGATCTCCACGCTGCTGGGCACCGCGTGGACCGACGAGCACGGCACCGTCGCACTGGCCCAGCAGCACGTACTGGTGGTCACGCCCTACAACGCCCAGGTGGTGACGCTGCGTCGTGCGCTGGATGCCGCGGGCCTCGGCGAGGTCGAGGTGGGCACCGTCGACAAGTTCCAGGGGCGGCAGGCGCCGGTGGTTTTCGTCTCCATGGCGACCTCATCTGCCGAGGAGGCGCCGCGCGGAGTGTCGTTCCTGTTCAACAGGAATCGGCTCAACGTGGCGGTCAGCCGAGCGAAGTATGTTGCCTTCGTGGTGCGGTCGGCACATCTGACCGACTATCTGCCCGCGACTCCTGACCGGCTGATCGAGCTGGGCGCGTTCCTGGCAGTCACCTCGTAAGTTGTCGTACCCCGGTCAGTCGTCGCGGGAATGCCTGCCGCGGCTGGGTCGGGAGTGCCTGCCACCGGAGTCGGAATCGCCCTGGTCTTCGGCGGGCTCGGACTGCAGTGGCAACGGCTGAAACCAACTCTGCTGATCGGTGTGAAAGCCGTTGTGGGCATGGCCGATCGGCTCGACTGGATGGTCGTCGAACAATCCGTCGAGGGCACTGCGCCACGCCGGTTCGGGCTCCGGATCTACGTGAAAGCCGTTGTGCAGGTGGACGATCGGCTCGGCCGGGCGGTTGTCGAGCGGACCGTCGAGGGCACTGTGCCACACCGGCTCAGGCTCGGGCTCCGGTTCTACGTGTTGCCACGTCTCGACAGGTCCGGCATGCCAGGTGTCGGCGGGTGCGGGCAACGGATGTTCGACGTGGGCGTAGAGCGGCTCGGTCAGCGACTCATCCGGCACGGGGCCCTCGATGACCGCAGGCAGCAGGTCGGTCGGGTAGTCGGTGACAGGAACCTGCGGCGCCGACCAGTCCACCGTGTACTCGACGTAGTCGTCCTCGTCGTGCCAGTGCTCGTCCACGGAATGCTGCGGCGCCACCGGCCCCGGCAGCCGAGGTGCGGGCAGCCCCGTGACCAGCCGCGGGGACCCGACGTTGCCGCGCAGGAACAGCGCGGCCACCACACCGAACAGTGCGACGAACGCCGGTAGCAACAACGACTGGGACAGCGCCGCCGAGAACGGTTCCCGCAGGAACTCCGGCAGCGCGGTGGCCTGCCCCTCGGTGCCGGCGGGCGCGCCGCCGCCGGGCAACTCGGCGCCGATCCGCGAGGTCATGAACGCCGCCATGCCCGCACTGCCGAGCACCGAGCCGACCTGGCGGGTGGTGTTGTAGACACCCGACCCCGCGCCGGCCAGGTGCGGCGGCAGGTTGCGCGTCGCGGTGGCCGCCAGCGGAGACCAGATGAAGGCCATCCCGGCACCCATCACCGTCAGCGGCACCAGCAGTCGCCAGATGGCGGTGGTCGGCGTCAACTCGATCGACAGCCAGGTCAGCCCGACAGCCATGGCCGCGAAGCCGAATCCGATGATCGGCGCGGGATGAGCCCGGTCGACGACGCGCCCGACGAACGGCGCCAGCACGCCGGTGGCGATTGCCATCGGGGCGGTCAGCAGCGCCGACCGCGTGTAGGACAACCCGCACACCGCGGGGGCGTAGAACATGACGGGCAGGATCATCGCGGTGACGGTGAAACCGATGACCGCGATACCGACGTTCGACAGGGTGAAATCGCGGTCCCGGAAGATCGTCAACGGGATCAGCGGTTCGCGCGGGTTCACAGCCTGCCAGTAGACAAACGCCACCATGAAGCCCACGCCCGCGACGATCGTGGCCCAGATCCACGGCGCCCAGTCGTGCGACTGGCCCTCCTGCAGCCCGAAGACGACCAGGAACATCGCGATACCGGACAGTGCGACGCCGAGCAGGTCGAAGCTGTGCTTCTCGGTGGGCAGCACCGGCACCAGCCACACCGCCAGCGCCAGGCCGATCACCCCGATCGGCACGTTGACGAAGAAGATCCACTGCCAGCCCAGCCCGTCGACCAGGACACCGCCGGCAAGCGGACCGACCAGGGTGGCCACCCCCGCGGTGGCGCCCCACACGCTCATCGCCACACCGCGCCGTTCCGGCGGGAAGATCCGGGTGATGGTCGACAAAGTCTGCGGCGTCAGCAGCGCCGCCCCGATGCCTTGCACCACGCGAGCGGCAATCAGCATCTCGATGGACCCGGACAGGCCGCACCACAGCGACGCGAGGGTGAACACCGTCAGCCCGAGCAGGTAGAGGTTCTTCGGACCGAACCGGTCACCGAGCCGACCTGCCACCAGCAGCGGCACGGCGTAGGCGAGCAGGTAGGCGCTGGTCACCCAGATGACGCCGTCGTAGTCGGTGTTCAGCGCCTCCATGAGGCGTTTGTTGGCGACGGCGACGATCGTCGAGTCGACCAGGATCATGAAGAACCCGACCAGCAGCGCCCACAGCGCATGCCAGGGGTTGGCCTGGCTAGCCGCAGGCACGCGTCGATCAGTCAGGTTTTCGGGCATCTACTCGGGTATCGGAGAGGCGGCGCGACCGACGCGCCGTATGCCCGACAACTTACGCCGCGTCGGGGATGCGCTCGCCGTCCGCCACGTCGTCCGCCACGGCCGTGCCGCCGCCGACCGCGAGCAGTGCGAACAGCGCGATGGTCGAACCGACGACCATCACCAGAGCCAGCGCGAACTCGTTGTTCCCGAGCACGCCGACCAGGGGCGCCACCAAGGCACCCAAACCGAATTGCGCCGCGCCCAGTAAGGCGGCGGCCGTTCCCGCTGCGTCGGAATGACGGGACAGCGCCACAGCCGGCGCGTTCGGGATGACCAGACCCATGGCCCCGAGGATCACCCAGACCGGCACGAGGAAGCCCCACAACCCGCCGACGTGGAAGCCCGCCAGGGCGACGAACACCGCCGCGGCCAGCGCGGACACTCCCAGTGCGGACACGGTGATGGTTTGGGGCGAGAACCGCTTGAGCAGCAGCACGTTGGCCTGGGTGGCACCGATCAGGGCGATGGCCCCGGCCGCGAACACCAGCGCGAAGGTCTGCTGGTCCAGCCCGTAGCGCCCCTGCAGCACGAACGGCGCGGCGGCGATGTACGCGAACAGCCCGGACATCCCCAGCGCCGCGACCAGGACCAGGATGACGAACCGCGCGTCGCGCAGCAGCTCTCCGTAGGTGGCGACGATGCTGCGGAAGTGCAACGGCCGCCGATGCGAGACGGGCAACGTCTCGGGCAACGCCATCGCCGCCAGCAGCAGCAGCCCACCGGCGAGCACCACCAGCGCGGCGAACACCCAGTGCCACGACGCCTTCAACAGCACCGCGGCGCCCAGCGACGGCGCGACAACCGGGGCCACGCCGAGGACGAGCATGAGCCGCGACATCACGGTGGCGGCCAGGGTGCCGGTGTAGAGGTCGCCGACCACCGCGACCGCGACGACGGCCGCCGCGGCGGCACCGAAGCCCTGCAGACCGCGGCCGAGCCCCAGCACCAGGATGTTCGGTGCAAACAGGCACACCAGTGACGCGATCATGTGCAGGGCGATCCCGACCATCAGCGGCCGGCGCCGGCCCAGTGAATCCGACAGCGACCCGATGATCAGCTGCCCGACGGCCAGTCCGGCCAGCGTGCCGGTCAGCGTCAGCTGCACCACCGATGAGGACACCGACAGATCGTCGGCAATGCGGGGCAGCGCCGGCAGATACATGTCGATGGTCAGGGGGCCGAGCGCGATCAGGAGGCCCAGCACCATGATGATCCGGAGGCGGCTCGGGGTCGGGGTCGCTTCCACGCTGAGGGATGTTGCCACGGTCAGAGGCAGCACCGCACATCGGTTTTTTCTTCCGCGCAGGGCGAACAGTGACTGCCGTCACGTTCGGGCACCGGGGGTCCGCCACCCGTCGTTGAAGGGTGGTTAGCCTTGTTGTACAAGCAGGGCACGGGATCTTCTCAGGAGATGCAGCGATGAACGCTCGGTCCAACAGCACCAGCCGGCTTCCGGCCACCCGTGACGGCGACGACGAGGATCCCAGCGCGGCCGCCAAGGTCCTGTCCCAACTGCTGGAGCGCAGCACTCGGGTGCAAGCACCCGCGGTCACCGCGTATGTCCGCCGGTTGCGCGACAAGAGGCCCGACGCCACCCCGGCCGAGATCATCGCCAGCCTGGAGAAGCACTACCTGGCCGCCGTGATGGCCAGCGGCGCAGCGGTCGGATCGGCCGCCGCGTTCCCCGGTATCGGCACACTGGCCGCGATGTCCGCCGTCGCTGGCGAGACCGTGGTGTTCCTGGAAGCCACCGCCGTGTTCGTACTGGCCGTGGCCGAGGTGCACGGGATTCCCGCCGAGCACCGTGAGCGGCGCCGCACCCTGGTGCTCGCGGTGCTGGTCGGCGACGACAGCAAGCACGCGGTGGCCGACCTGCTCGGCACCAGGCGCACCAGCGGCGCCTGGCTGTCCGACGGGGCCGCGACGCTGCCCCTGCCCGCGGTCTCGCAGTTGAACAACAGGCTGCTGCGCTTCTTCGTGAAGAAGTACACCCTCAAGCGCGGCGCGATCGCGTTCGGCAAGCTGCTTCCGGTCGGCATCGGCGCCGTCGTCGGCGGGGTGGGCAACCGGCTGATGGGCAAGAAGATCGTCGGAAATGCCCGCAGGGCGTTCGGCAATCCGCCGCCCCGATGGCCGGCGACGTTGCTCGTGCTGCGCCCGTGACACCGGACATACCGGCCGCCTTGTCACTGACATGACGGACGGTATGTCAGCACGAGCCACCGGCCTGGTACGTCAGGCCGATGTGCCTGGTCGCGCCGCAACCGAAAGGGATAGCCTTTATGCGGCCGAGCGCGGATATCCGCACACACGTGGTGGGCTCATCACACACGCCCGCTGTGACAGATGGAATCGAGGCGAAGAACTGCCGTGACCAGTTCCCCATCCCCCTTCGGACAGAACGAGTGGCTGGTCGAGGAGATGTATCGCAAATTCCGCGAAGACCCCTCCTCGGTGGACCCCAGTTGGCATGAGTTCCTCGTCGACTACTCGCCCGAACCGGTGACCGATTCGGCCACCACCAACGGTGCCGCCAAGGCCGCGCCCGCCGCCGCTCCGGCCCCGGCTCCGGCTGCTGAGGCCGCACCCGCGAAGGCCGAGGCACCCGCGAAAGCCGCGCCCGCACCGGCCAAGGCGGAAGCCCCCGCCAAGCCGGCCTCTCCCCCCGCCCCCAAGCCCGCGGACGACGCCGAGGTGTCGGTGCTGCGTGGCGCCGCCGCGGCGGTGGTCAAGAACATGAACTTCTCGCTGGAGGTTCCGACCGCCACCAGCGTGCGTGCCATCCCGGCCAAGCTGATGATCGACAACCGCATCGTCATCAACAACCACCTCAAGCGCACCCGCGGCGGCAAGATCAGCTTCACCCACCTGCTGGGGTACGCGATCGTCCAGGCGGTCAAGAAGTTCCCGAACATGAACCGGCACTTCGCCGAGGTGGACGGCAAGCCCACCGCGGTCACGCCGGCGCACACCAACCTGGGTCTGGCCATCGACCTGCAGGGCAAGGACGGCGCCCGCCAGCTCGTGGTGGCGGCCATCAAGCGTTGCGACACGATGGAATTCGGCCAGTTCATCGCCGCCTACGAGGACATCGTGCGGCGCGCCCGCGACGGCAAGCTGACCGCCGAGGACTTCGCCGGGGTGACCATCTCGCTGACCAACCCCGGCACCATCGGCACCGTGCACTCGGTGCCGCGGCTGATGCGCGGCCAGGGTGCCATCGTCGGCGCCGGTGCCATGGAGTACCCGGCCGAATTCCAGGGCGCCAGCCCCGAGCGGATCGCCGACCTCGGCATCGGCAAGCTGATCACGCTGACGTCGACGTACGACCACCGCATCATTCAGGGCGCGGAGTCCGGCGACTTCCTGCGGACCATCCATCAGCTGCTGCTCGACGACGACTTCTTCGACGAGATCTTCCGCGAGCTGGGCATCCCGTACGAGCCGGTGCGCTGGCGCATCGACAACCCGGATTCGATCAGCCACAAGAACGCCCGCATCATCGAGCTGATCGCCGCCTACCGCAACCGCGGCCACCTGATGGCCGACATCGATCCGCTGCGCCTGGACAAGACCCGGTTCCGCAGCCATCCCGACCTCGACGTGCTGACCCACGGGCTGACCCTGTGGGACCTGGACCGCGAGTTCAAGGTCGACGGTTTCGCCGGGGCCGAATACAAGAAGCTGCGTGACGTGCTGTCGGTGCTGCGCGACGCCTACTGCCGCCACGTCGGTGTCGAGTACACCCACATCCTGGAGCCCGAGCAGCAGAAGTGGCTGCAGGAGCGCATCGAGGTCAAGCACGAGAAGCCGACCGTCGCCGAGCAGAAGTACATCCTGTCCAAGCTCAACGCGGCCGAAGCTTTCGAGACCTTCCTGCAGACCAAATATGTTGGGCAGAAGCGTTTCTCGCTGGAGGGCGCGGAGACCGTCATCCCGATGATGGACGCCGCCATCGACGTGGCCGCCGAGCACGGCCTCGACGAGGTCGTCATCGGCATGCCGCACCGCGGCCGGCTCAACGTGCTGGCCAACATCGTCGGCAAGCCCTACGGGCAGATCTTCAGCGAGTTCGAGGGCAACCTGAACCCGAGCCAGGCCCACGGCTCCGGTGACGTGAAATACCACCTCGGTGCCAGCGGCACCTACCTGCAGATGTTCGGGGACAACGACATCGAGGTCTCCCTGGTCGCCAACCCCAGCCACCTCGAGGCCGTCGACCCGGTGCTCGAAGGCCTGGTCCGCGCCAAGCAGGACCTGCTGGACAAGGGCAACGGGCCCGGCGGTTTCACCGTCGTGCCGATGATGATGCACGGCGACGCCGCCTTCGCAGGACAGGGCGTGGTGGCCGAGACGCTGAACCTCGCGCTGCTGCGCGGGTACCGCACCGGCGGCACCATCCACATCATCGTCAACAACCAGATCGGCTTCACCACCTCACCGGTGGACTCGCGATCCAGCGAGTACTGCACCGACGTCGCGAAGATGGTGGGCGCTCCGATCTTCCACGTCAACGGCGACGACCCGGAAGCCTGCGTGTGGGTGGCCCAGCTGGCCATGGAATTCCGTCAGGCGTTCAAGAAGGACGTCATCATCGACATGCTGTGCTACCGCCGCCGCGGGCACAACGAGGGCGACGATCCGTCGATGACGCAGCCCGAGATGTACGACGTGATCGACCACAAGCGCGGCGTCCGCAAGACCTACACCGAGGCGCTGATCGGTCGTGGCGACATCTCGATCAAAGAGGCCGAGGACGCGCTGCGCGACTACCAGGGCCAGCTGGAGCGGGTCTTCAACGAGGTGCGCGAGCTGGAGAAGCACACCATCGAGCCGAGCGAGTCGGTCGAATCCGATCAGCTCACCCCGAAGGGGCTGACCACCGCGGTCGACAAGTCCCTGCTGGCGCGCATCGGTGACGCGCATCTTTCGGCACCCGAGGGCTTCAGCGTGCACCCGCGCGTGCAGCCGGTGCTCGACAAGCGCCGGGAGATGGCCTACGAGGGCAAGGTCGACTGGGCGTTCGGCGAGCTGCTGGCACTGGGAACCCTTGTCGCAGAGGGCAAGACGGTGCGGCTCACCGGCCAAGATGTCCAGCGTGGCACGTTCACGCAGCGGCACGCGGTGATCGTGGATCGCAAGACGGGCACCGAGTTCACCCCGCTGGATCTGCTGACGGCGGACGTCGACGGCAACCCGACCGGCGGCAAGTTCCTGGTGTACAACTCGGCGCTGTCCGAATTCGCCGCCGTCGGTTTCGAATACGGCTACTCGGTGGGCGACCCGGACGCAATCGTGTTGTGGGAAGCGCAGTTCGGTGACTTCGTCAACGGTGCGCAGTCCATCATCGACGAGTTCATCTCCTCGGGTGAAGCCAAGTGGGGCCAGCTCTCCGACGTCGTGCTGCTGCTGCCGCACGGCCATGAGGGCCAGGGTCCCGACCACACGTCGGGCCGCATCGAGCGGTTCCTGCAGGTGTGCGCCGAGGGTTCGATGACGGTCGCCATGCCGTCCACCCCGGCCAACTACTTCCACCTGCTGCGCCGGCACGCGCTGGACGGGATCCACCGGCCACTCATCGTCTTCACCCCGAAGTCGATGCTGCGCAACAAGGCCGCCGTCAGCGACGTCAAGGACTTCACCGAGATCAAGTTCCGCTCGGTGCTGGAGGAGCCCACCTACGAGGAGGGCGTCGGCGACCGGACGAAGGTCAAGCGGGTGCTGCTGACCAGCGGCAAGGTCTACTACGAGCTGGTCGCGCGCAAGGCCAAGGAGCAGCGCGACGATGTCGCGATCGTGCGGGTGGAGCAGCTCTACCCGCTGCCCAAACGCCGGCTGAATGCCACGCTGGATCAGTACCCGAATGTGGACCAGTACTTCTGGGTCCAGGAGGAGCCGGCGAACCAGGGTGCGTGGCCGACGTTCGGGCTGTCCCTGCCGGAGTTGTTGCCGGAGAAGCTGACCGGGATCAAGCGGATCTCGCGGCGGGCCATGAGCGCGCCGTCGTCGGGCAGCTCCAAGGTGCACGCCGTCGAGCAGCAGGAGATCATCGACCAGTCGTTCGCCCCGTAAGACCGCACGACGCAGAAATGCGCGAGATCCTTTCGGATCTCGCGCATTTCTGTTTGGTCTAGAAGCCGGGCAGGCCGAACGGCAGGGGCGAGTCACCATTGGCCAGCGCGGTCACCGCGCCCGGGCAGAACGCCTGGATCGCGATACCGGTGAACATGGTGGCCGGGCCCAGGGACTGACCCAGGGTGTCGGCGACGTGTGCGGCGGCGTCGGCGGCCTGCTGGCCGGGCTCGGCCAGCATAGGGCAGACCTGCTGGCCCACCTCGGTCGCCGTGCCGGGGTCGATGTTCCCCAGACCGGCCGAACCGAGATCCGACACGAAGGAATCGATGTCGGGAGCGGGGTCGGCTTGGGCGGGAGCGGCCAGGGACAGCGCGAACGCTGCCGCGAGGGGTGCCGTCAGAGCGGCGATCCGGATTCGGGTCATGGTCTGAGTATCGCTGCTCAACCTGTGCGCGTTACCCGATACCTGCGGTACCGGCGGCGGCAGCTAAGCTCGACGCGAGTCGAACCGCATACGCGAGGAGTGTTCATGGAGGGCTTTGCCGGAAAGGTCGCCGTCGTCACCGGTGCCGGGTCGGGGATCGGTCAGGCACTGGCCATCGAGCTGGGACGGTCCGGCGCCAAGCTGGCCATCAGCGATGTCGACCTGGAGGGCCTGGCGGTCACCGAGGAGCGCCTCAAGGCCATCGGCGCCCCGGTGAAGGCCGATCGGCTCGACGTCACCGAGCGGGAGGCGTTCGAGCTGTACGCCTCGTCGGTGAAGGAGCACTTCGGCAAGGTCAACCAGATCTACAACAACGCCGGTATCGCGTTCACCGGTGACGTCGAGGCCAGCTCGTACAAAGACATCGAGCGCGTCATGGACGTCGACTTCTGGGGCGTGGTGAATGGGACCAAGGCGTTCCTGCCGCACCTGATCGAATCCGGCGACGGCCATGTGATCAACGTCTCCAGCCTGTTCGGCATCTTCTCGGTGCCCGGCCAGGCCGCCTACAACTCGGCGAAGTTCGCGGTGCGCGGCTTCACCGAGGCGCTGCGCCAGGAGATGGTCCTGGCCAAGCGCCCCGTGAAGGTCACCGCGGTGCACCCCGGCGGCATCAAGACCGCCATCGCCCGCAATGCCGGCGCCGTGGAAGGGCTGGATGCCGAGAATCTGGCCAAGGTGTTCGACAAGAAGCTGGCGAAGACCACGCCCGAGAAAGCCGCCCGGATCATCCTGGAAGCGGTCCGCAAGAACCACGCACGCGTCCTCGTCGGCGCCGACGCCAAGGTGCTGGACGTGATCGTCCGTCTCACCGGGTCGGGCTACCAGAAGCTCTTCGCCGGCGTCGTCGGGAAGATGCTGCCCCGCTAACGGCCCAGCGGGTGGACGTCGAGATATGCGGCGGCCACCGCGCCCGGGTCCTGCCCGGCAGCGACCTCGGCGCGCATCTGCGCCAGTGCGTCGGTGTCGAGCACCCCGGCCAGTTCGTTGATGGACCGCACCTGCGGCTCGCTCAGGGTGTTGCGCCGGTACACCGGCACCACGTTCTCCGCGCGGACCAGCGCGGTGCGGTCCGACAGCACGGTCACCTGCGCGGGGATGTCCGGCGCGGCGGCCGACGTCCAGGCCACGTCGATCTTGCCGGCCTGCAGCGCCGCGAAAAGTGCTGGGTCATCGGCGAATTCACGCGCCTTCGGGAGCACGCAACCGGCCAGCGCGTTGGGCGCCGGGCGCGCGGTCACCTGACCGATTCGCAGGGTGGCGCACCGCTTGAGCAGCGCCAGCGTGTCGGTGGAACCCCAGTCGTGGGCGGTGCGATCGGTCACCGCGGGCAGCGGTTTGTCCGAGGTGGTGTCCGCGTAGTCGCCGGCCGTCAGCCCCTCCGGCAGCGCGGCCACCATCGAGCGGTAGACCTGGGCCGCCGACCGCGCCGGGGCGTCGGGCTCGAACCGGGTGAGCAGCACGCCCGTCAGGCCGGGGACGACGTCGACGTCACCGGAGTCCAGGTCCCCCACCGGATCAGGGGCCACCTCGACGTGCGCGGCACTCCCGTAGAAGCGCAGTGCCGCGGCGTACAGATGCGCCAGCAGTGCCGACTCGGCGTCCTGCTGGGCACCGACGGCCACCGACGGCGGTGGCGGGGGCGCCGAACATCCGGCGACGACCCCCACCGCCACCAGCACAGTGGCCAGCCGGCGCATCAGACGCGCGATGCCTCACCCACGGCCGCGGCGACGGCCGGGCCGACCCGCGGGTCCAGCGCGCTGGGCACGATGTGGTCGACCGCGAGATCGTCGCCGACGACCGAGAAGATGGCATGCGCCGCAGCCACTTTCATCTCCTCGGTGATGCGGCGGGCGCCAGCGTCCAGCGCACCCCGGAACACACCCGGGAAGGCCAGCACGTTGTTGATCTGGTTGGGGAAGTCGCTGCGGCCGGTCGCCACGACGGCCGCGTATTTGCGCGCCGCGTCCGGGTGGATCTCGGGGTCCGGGTTGGACAGCGCGAACACGATGCCGCCGGGCGCCATCGTCGCGATGAGCTCCTCGGGCACCAGGCCCGCCGACACACCGAGGAAGACGTCGGCGCCGTTGAGGGCCTCGGCCACCCCACCGGCGAGCCCGCGCGGGTTGGTCCGCCCGGCCAGTTCGGCCTTGAAGGAGTTGAGGTCCGTGCGCTTGGTCTGCACGATGCCCTTGCTGTCCAGCACGACGATGTCCTTGATGCCGCTGTTGAGCAGGATGTTCGTGCAGGCGACACCGGCGGCACCGGCGCCGGAGACGACGACCTTGAGGTCGTGGATGTCGCGGTCGAGGACCTTGACCGCCCCGAGCAGCGCCGCGAGCACCACGATGGCGGTGCCGTGCTGGTCGTCGTGCATGACGGGGCAGTCCAACGCCTCGATGACCCGGCGCTCGATCTCGAAGCAGCGCGGGGCGGAGATGTCCTCCAGGTTGACCGCGCCGAAGGTGGGGCGCAGCCGGATCAGCGTCTCGACGATCTCGTCGGGGTCCTTGGTGTCCAGCACGATCGGGATGGAGTCCAGCCCACCGAACGTCTTGAACAGCGCGCTCTTGCCCTCCATGACGGGCAGCGACGCGGCAGGTCCGATGTCACCGAGGCCCAGCACCGCACTGCCGTCGCTGACGACGGCGACGAGGCGGTTGGCCCAGGTGTACTTCTTGGCCAGGGTCGCGTCGGCGGCGATCGCACGACTGACTTGCGCCACGCCCGGGGTGTAGGCGATGGACAGGGCGCGCTGGGTGTCCAGCGGCTCGTTCAACGCGACCGAGAGTTTCCCGCCCTCATGGGCGGCGAAGATCTCGGCATCCGAGACAACTACTTGCGGGGTACGCACCAATTCGGCCACGGCGACCACGGTAACTCACGCCCGGAACTCACAGGGACCGGTTCCCCCCTCGTGAGAAGACCGAAAAGTGCGCTTTACGTCGGACGATAGGCTACCCGCGGGTAGGTTCCCAGCGAGTAGCCAGGTTCTGATGACGTTCTTTCGACCCCTGCGCCGCGTAGCATTCCAGAGGTTCCAACCAGGACCACGCGCTCTGACCCGGAGGTTTGCGATGCCCTCATTCCGCGCATTGCCGCCGTCGCTGCTCCGTCCGGGGACGCGCAAGTCGGTCGTCGTTCCCGACGCCCGCAGCATCCACGTACCGGTCGCGCGCGCCATGGTCGACTGCGGTGTCTACATCGACGGTGTCCGACTGCCGGGCAAGTACACCCACGCGGCCGCGCTGACGAAGGTCCGCGAGACCGAAGCCCTGGGCAACGGCCAGGCCGCCTTCGTCTGGATCGGCCTGCACGAGCCCGACGAACATCAGATGCAGGCCGTGGCCGATGTGTTCGGCCTGCACGAACTGGCCGTCGAGGACGCCGTGCACGCGCACCAGCGGCCCAAGCTGGAGCGTTACGACGACACCTTGTTCCTGGTGCTGAAAACCGTGAAGTACGTCGAGCACGAGTCCGTGGCCAACGCCCGCGAGATCGTCGAGACCGGCGAGATCATGATCTTCGTGGGGCCCGACTTCGTGGTGACGGTGCGCCACGGTGACCACGGCGGCCTGGCCGGTGTGCGCCGGCAGATGGACACCTCCCCCGCCAACTGCGCGCTGGGGCCGTACGCGGTGATGCACGCCATCGCCGACCACGTCGTGGACTCCTACCTCGGTGTCACCGATCTGGTCGAGACCGACATCGACGCGATGGAGGAGAACGTCTTCTCCGCCTCCAGCACCACCGACATCGAGCACATCTACCTGTTGAAGCGGGAGATCGTCGAGATGCGCCGGGCCGTCGCCCCGTTGACGCTGGCCCTGCAGCGGCTCGGCAGCGACCACAACGACCTGATCTCCAAAGAGGTCCGCCGGTACATGCGCGACGTCCTGGACCACAACATCCTGGCCGCCGACCGCATCGCCAGCTACGACGAGGTGCTCAGCTCACTGGTGCAGGCCGCGCTCGGCAAGGTGGGCATGCAGCAGAACACCGACATGCGCAAGATCTCGGCCTGGGTGGCCATCGCCGCCGTCCCCACCGCGATGGCCGGCATCTACGGGATGAACTTCGACAACATGCCCGAACTGCACTGGACGTTCGGCTATCCGATGGTGCTGTTCGTGATGGCGACGGTGTGCCTGCTGCTGCACCGCACCTTCCGCCGCAACAACTGGCTCTAACTTTTCCCCGGTGACGACGCCCGGCGGCCCGCGTCGAGCACGTCGACCCCGTCTGCCAGCCAGGCTTCGCGCATCGCCTCGGCGCCCTTGAGCCGCACCCACGCGGCCTCGGTAGGGGTGATCGGGGTGGCGGTGAAGAACCGCACCGGCGCCTTCGGCTCCGGCAATTCCAGATCACTGATTGCGCTGTGCCCCAACAGGAATGCGGTGAACGGTGCGTTCTCGAACAGCGGAGCGCTCAGGTCCACCAACGCGTCGGGCTCCAGGATCAGCCCCTCGACGGCGGGCGCCGCGGCCAGCACGGCAACGGATTTCGCCAGCCCCGGCGGCGTGGGCGAACGCAGCGACACCACCACCTCGGCCCGGGGGCCGACCTCGGTGTCGGCCAGGAAATCCGTCGGATCGGCCATGGCCTGCTTGGAGCAGCCCAGCGAGACATAGTGATTCACCCGGTCGGCATCGGGGCCGAACCGCAGCACATCGATGCGGTCCGCGCCGAGGAACGTGATGCTCGCCTCGCCGGGTTCGCCGAGCACGCCGGCACCGGAGAAGTACGCACCCAGGTGGGCACGCACGTCGTCGAGGATCACGTGATCGACAGGTTGGCGCCGGTGGCGGCGTCGAAGATCACCAACTTGGAGACGTCCAACGCCAGTTCCGCCTGCTGCCCCGCGGTGACCGCGGATGCGGCGGAAACCCTTGCCACGAATTCGTTTTCACCGACCCCGGAGTCCGCGGCCAGCTGCGCCAACTGTGCAGCCTGGGCGCCCGCGCCGTCGGTACGGAAATGCAGGTACTTCTCCGCCCCCAGCGACTCGACCAGGTCGACGGTGACCTCGAACACGTGGGCGCGGATGCGGGCGTAGGAATCGATCTGCGCGGCGTCGTCGAAGTGTTCGGGACGGACCCCGACGATGAGGTCGTCGACCTTCTTCTCGGCGATCGCGGTATGCATTTCGGCGGGCAGATGCACCTCACCGAACGGCAACCGCAGCCCCACATCGGTGAGCGTGGCCGGGAAGAAGTTCATCGCAGGGGAACCGATGAAGCCGGCCACGAACAGGTTCACCGGGCGGTTGTAGAGCTCTTCGGGTGTGCCGACCTGCTGCACGACGCCGGCCAGCATCACCACCACCCGGTCGCCGAGCGTCATCGCCTCGGTCTGGTCGTGGGTGACGTAGACGGTGGTGGTGCCCAGTCTGCTCTGCAGGCGGGCGATCTCGGTACGCATCTGCACCCGCAGCTTGGCGTCCAGGTTGCTCAGCGGCTCGTCCATCAGGAAGGCCTTGGGGCTGCGCACGATCGCGCGGCCCATCGCCACCCGCTGCCGCTGACCGCCGGACAGTTGCCCCGGGCGGCGATCCAGAAGTGCGGTCAGGTCAAGGATTTTCGCGGTCTCCTCGACCTTGGCCGCGATCTCCGCCTTCGGCAGCTTGGCCAGGGTCAGCGGGAACGCGATGTTCTGCCGCACGGTCATATGCGGGTAGAGCGCATAGGACTGGAACACCATGGCGATGTCGCGGTCCTTGGGCTGCTTGTCGTTGACGCGCTCGCCCCCGATGCGCAGTTCACCGGAGCTGATGTCCTCCAGGCCCGCGATCATGTTGAGCGTGGTCGACTTCCCGCACCCCGACGGTCCCACCAGGATCAGGAACTCGCCGTCGTTGATGGTGAGGGACAGATCCTGCACTGCCACAGCACCGTTGGCGTAACTCTTGGTGACGTTGTCCAAAACGATCTCGGCCATGAGCTACCCCTTCACCGCACCGGAGGTCAATCCGGCCACGATCCGTCGCTGGAAAATCAGAACAAAGATGATGATGGGCACAGTGATGACCATCGCCCCGGCGGCGATGGATCCCGTGGGCTCCTCGAATTGCGAACTGCCGGTGAAGTTCGCGATCGCCACCGGCGCGGTGATCGCCCGCTGGGTGGCGGTCAGCGACAGCGCCAGCAGCAGGTCGTTCCAGGCGAAGATGAATACCAGGATGGCGGCGGTGACGATGCCCGGTGCAGCCAGTGGGGCGATGACCTTGCGGAATGCCTCACCCGGGGTGGCGCCGTCCATCTTCGCGGCCTTCTCCAGATCCCACGGGATCTCCTTGAAGAACGCGCTCATGGTGTAGATCGCCAGCGGCAGCGCGAAGGTGATGTAAGGAATGATCAGGCCGGGCCACGTGTCGAACAACCCGATCCGGCGTTCGATGTTGAAGATCGGTGTCACCAGCGAGATCTGGGGGAACATGGCGATCAGCAGTGCCACCCCGACCAGCACCCGCTTACCCGGGAAGGCCAGCCGGGCGATGGCGTAGGCGGCCATGCCGCCGATCGTCACCGCGATGACCGTGGTGATCAGGCCGATGCCGAGCGAGTTGATCAGCGCCGAGCTGAAGATGTCGCCGGTGAAGATGCCCTTGTAGTTGTCGAAGGTGATGTCGGACGGAATGAAGTTGCCGTCCTTGACCGTTGACGTCGGCTTCAACGACAGCGACAGGATCCACAGCACCGGTATCAGTGCGTAGAGCACCACCAGGATGTTGACGACGGTCCAGCCGGCGGCCCGGCCGGGAGCGACCCGCTCGCTCATCTGGCTGCCTCCTCATCGGCGCCCGGCGCCGCCGCACCGAAGATCTTGATGTAGATGAACGCGATGACCGCCACCGACAGGAAGATCAGCACGCTGATCGCCGAACCGAGACCCAGGTTGAAGGCCTTGAACAGGTTGTCGTAACCCAGGATCGACACCGACCCGGTGTCATTCGCTCCGCCCGTCAGCACGTAGATGTTGTCGAAGATGCGGAACGCGTCCAGCGTGCGGAACAGCAGCGCCACCAGGATGGCCGGTTTGATCAGCGGGATGATCACCTTCGTCAGCCGCTTCCAGCCGCCGGCGCCATCCACCTGCGCGGCGTTGAGCAGGTCCTGGGGCACCAGGGCCAGGCCGGCCAGCAGCAGCAGCGCCATGAACGGCGTCGTCTTCCACACCTCGGCCAGCACCACCACGGCCAGGGACGGGATCTGCTCTGTGAGCGGCGCGGACCCGGTGGGCAGCAGGTTGGCCAGGTAGCCGGTGCCCGGCGTCCATGCGTAATACCAGCTGTAGGACGCCGCGACGGTCACGATGCCGTAGGGCACCAGGATCGCGGTGCGCACGATGCCCTTACCGAAGATGGTCCGGTGCATCACCAGCGCGAGCGCCATGCCGAGCACGAATTCGATGGCCACCGAGACCACCGTGATGACCAGCGTGACGACGAAGGCCGTCCACCAGTACCGGTCGGTGAGGATGGTGACGTAGTTGTCGATGCCCACGAACTTCGTGTCGTCGGGGGCGGCGAGGTTGTAGCGCTGCAGGCTCAGCCACACCGCATACGCGATCGGGTAGGCCGTCACCGCCAGCATCAGCACGACGGCGGGACTGATCAGCCAGTAGGCGAGCCGGCGCTGCGAGGCGCGGTCGTCGATCTGGGTGCTCAAGGAATCAGCCCCTTACCGTCGATGGCCTGCTGCACCTGATGGGTCAGCTCGTCGGCGGTGCGCTCCGGATCGATGGCATTGATCGGCGCCAGCGTCGCGGAGATCCGCGTCGACACCGACTGGTACACCGGCGTGGCCGGCCGCACCGCGGCATTCGTGAGCTGCTGGCGGATGATCTCCCACTGCGGGTACTTCTTCTGGAAATCCGGATCGTCGTACAGCGAGGTGCGCACTGCGGGCAGGCCGCCCTCGACCGAGGTGTAGCGCTGGTTCTCCACGCTGCGCAGGCAGCGGATGGCCTCGAACGCCTCGGCCTTGTGCTGGGTGTTGCGCCCGACCGCGAGATTCAGGCCACCGAGGGTCACCCGGGCCTGCTCGCCCGGGGTCACCGCGGGGTACGGCGCGAAACCGAACACCTTCTTGCTGGCGTCGTAGGCGATGTCGAACTGCTGGTCCGACGGCGAGAAGGTGCCGACATCGTTGATGGCACCCTTCATCGCCGGGTCGTCCCCCAGCGGCAGGAAGCTCACCCCGCCCTTGGTGGCGTTCTCCAGCATGGAGGGCAGCACGAACGGCCAGTTGACTTCCAGTGCCGCTTTGCCCTGTTCGAGCGCGAGACGTGCGGTGCCCTCGTCGGTCTGGGTGATCGACGGGTCCGCACCGGGCGCGGTGGCAACCGATTTGATGATGGACAACGCCTTGATGGTGGCGGCGCGGTGCTCCGGGGTGTCGGTGAGCGTGACGGTCTTGCCGTCATCGGAGAGCACCTGCCCGCCCGCACTCTGCAGCAACGTGTTGAACCACACCACCAAGCCCTCGTACTGCTTGGCCTGCACCGCGATCCAGCTCGGGCCGCCCTCGTTGTGCAGGCGGGTGGCCTCGGCCACCATGCCGTCCCAGGTGGCCGGCGGCTCGCTCATCAAATCTGCGCGGTACCAAAGCAATTGGGTGTTCGTCGTGATCGGCGCGGCGTAAAGCTGGTCCTGCCAACGCGATGTGGCCAGCGGGCCAGGCAGCGTGTTGCTCTCCGCATCAACCACGGCCTGGCCGGCAGGATCCTCCGACAGCGGCAACACCCAACCGGCTTCGGCGAATTCGGCGGTCCACACCACGTCGAGCGCCATCACGTCGAGCGATTTGTCATTTCCGGTGAGCCGGCGCGCCAACTGCAGTCGCTGGTCGTCTGCGCCTTTGGGCAAGGACACCTGCTTGATGGTGAAGCGCCCACCGAGCTGTTCGTTGCACCGTTTGGAGACGGCCGTGAACGTAGCCATCTCGCTTGCCGGTGTGTAGTAGCTGATGACGATTCCGTCGTCCTTGGCTCCACACGCCGAGACCACCGATCCCGCCGTGAGCGCGGCCAACACCGCAGCGCAGAGCCGTCGTGTCCGCACCAGCCGGCCTCCGTCCGTCGGGGAACCTCCCGCGGGCAAACCGTAGAGCTATTGCGACGTCATATGCAACCGTATCCGCGGCGCGTTGCCCACTCAGATCGTCAAGCGCGCCAGCAGATCCCGGCCCTGCTCGGCACCCGCGGGCTCACACAGCACGTCGTAACGGCCCGCCACCAACTGCATGGTCGAGCTGAAATCCCTTGTGCCGCGGGCCATTGCGTACGGAACCGCCGACGTGATGAGACCGAAGAACACGCCCGCGATCAGGCCGGTGACCAGCGCACCCCACGGGCTGGGACTGAAGAACCCGAGGATCAAGCCGATGAACAGGCCCAGCCAGGCGCCGGAGAGCACCCCGCCGCCGATCACCTTGGGCCACGTCAGCCTGCCCGTCACGCGCTCGACCTGCATGAGGTCCACGCCGACGATGGTGACCTGCTGCACCGGAAACTCTTGATCGGACAGGTAATCCACCGCGCGCTGGGCTTCGGCGTAGGTGGGATAGGACCCGATGGGCCAACCCTTGGGCGGGGTGGGCAGCGGCGCGGGGCCCCGGCCGCCGGGGGTGGCACCCGGTGTCTGGCCGGGCTGTAGAGGACTGCTCATCGTGAGTTCTCCTTCATGCGCGAAAAGGTGCCGCCCACCAACCTATCGGTATTCGCGGGTGCGCACCGATGCGCGGTGGGTCTGGACGCGCATGAAACACCGGCACCGCGAGGACCAGCACATACGCTACGTTGTGGGGCATGACAGAACCGGGCCAGGACACGGGCGCGACATCATCGTCGGGGTCGTCTGAGGCATCATCGGATTCGGGTTCCGCAGCCGAACCGCAGTCGGGCGCCTACGAGGCACCGCCCATCGAGCAGACACCCGACGCCGGACAGCCACCATCGGCACCGGACTACCCGGGTTACGGGCCGCCGCAGGGGTACGACGCGCCGCCCAGTTATCAACCGCCGAGCTATCAGCCGCCCGGTTACGACCAGCAGAGCTATGGACAGCCCAGCTACCCGCCGCCGGGTTATGACGTGCCGCCCACCTATCAGCCGGGCGGTTACCCGCCCCCGCCGCCGCCGAACTTCGGCGCGCCCTACCCCGATCCCTCCGGTTATGGCGCTCCCGGGTACGGGACTGCGCCATACGGGACCCCGCCGCCACCGCCGTACGGCGCCGCGCCGGGTTACCCGCCCGCCGGGTACGGCGGCGCACCGTATGGCGCACCGGCCGCCGGAACCAATCCGCTGGCCATCGGCTCGCTCGTCGCCTCGGCGATCGGTGTGCTGTGCGGCATCGGCTCGATCATCGGGATCGTGCTCGGCATCGTGGCGCTCAACCAGATCAAGCAGACCCGCCAGGGCGGGCACGGACTGGCCATCGCCGGCATCGCGGTAGGCGCGGTGTCGCTGGTGCTCAGCATGGTTCTCGCCGCCACCGTGTTGTGAGCGCGCCGGCATGACCCAACCCCCGCCGCCCGGGCCGTACCCACCGCCGGATCCGTTCGCGCCGGTGGACTACCCGACCGACCCCGGGCTGCCGCCGGCGGTCTACCCGGGTCCCTACCCGGCGCCGGGCTATCCGCCGTACGCATATCCCGGGTACGACCCGTACCGGCAGAAGCCACTCGGCACCAACGGCAAGGCAATCGCGGCCCTGGTCGTCGCGCTCGGCGGGCTGGTGTTCTGCGGGTTCCCGTCGGTGGTCGGGCTGGTCCTGGGCGTGATCGCGATGCGGGAGACCCGGCGCACCGGCCAGGACGGCTGGGGCCTGGCGCTGGCCGGCACCATCATCGGCGGCCTGGCCACCGCCGGCCTGGTGCTCTACATACTGCTGTGGGTCGGGATCATCGCCAGCGGCTTCTCCCTCGTCTAGCGGGGCTGGAACGGCTCGACCGTCCGCGCCATCCCCGCCGCCCGCCCCTTGCCCGCGATCACCAGCGCCATCTTGCGGCTGGCCTCGTCGATCATCTCGTCGCCGAGCATCACCGCGCCGCGCGCGCCGCCGGCCCGCGAGGTGTGCCATTCATAGGCCTCCAGGATCAACTCGGCGTGGTCGTAGTCGTCCTGGCGGGGGCTGAAAACCTCATTGCCGGCCGCGATCTGATCCGGGTGCAGCACCCACTTGCCGTCGTAGCCGAGTGCGGCGACGCGGCCCGCGATCCGGCGGAACGCGTCGGTGTCGCGCACCTTCAGATACGGGCCGTCCACGGCGTTGATGCCGTGCGTGCGGGCGGCGACCAGGATGGTCATCAACACGTGGTGGTAGGCGTCGCCGACGTCGTAGCCCTCGGGCTGTTCCCCGACCACCAGGGTGCGCATGTTGAGGCTGGCCATCATGTCGGCAGGCCCGAGCACCAGTGCCTGCACCCGCGGCGCCGCGGCGATCTCGTTCACATGCGTCAGCCCGGCCGCATTCTCGATCTGCGCTTCGATGCCGATGCGCCCCACCGGAAGTCCGTGGGTGAGTTCCAGTTGGGTCAGCAGCAGGTCCAGTGCCCGCACGTGCGCGGCGTCGGTCACCTTGGGCAGCACCACGATGTCGAGGCTTGCGCCCGCGGCGGCAACGACCTCGATGATGTCGGCGTGCGTCCAGGGCGTGGTCCAGTCGTTGACCCGAACCCCACGCAACTGTCCGGCCCAGCCGGGCTCGGCGAGCGCGGCGGCGACGCGGGTGCGGGCGGCGGCCTTGGCGTCGGCGGCCACCGCATCCTCGAGGTCGAGGAACACCTGGTCGGCGGGCAGAGACTTGGCCTTCTGAATCATCTTGTCGCTGCTACCCGGAACCGAAAGGCAGGTTCGGCGGGGGCGATACAGGTTGTCCACACTGTCAGTCTCTACGCTTGCCCTCATGGTTGCGGTCAACCGGGTCTATGCGGCCCGACTTGCGGGGATGGTGGTGCTCGGCCCGGACGGCGAGTCCATCGGCCGCGTCCGCGACGTGGTGGTGAGCATCAGCGTCGTCCGTCAGCAACCCCGAGTTCTCGGACTCGTCGTCGAATTGCTCACACGCAGAAGGATTTTCGTACCAATCCTGCGAGTCACTGCCATCGAACCGAATGCGGTGACCCTCAGCACCGGAAACGTGTCGCTGCGCCGGTTCGCCCAACGCCCCGGCGAGGTGCTGGTGTTGGGCCAGGTGCTCGACACCCGGGTCCGGGTGGATGATCCCGAGCTCGAGATGCTCAGCGGCACCGACGTCGTCGTGGTCGATCTCGGTGTCGAGCAGGTGCGCTCGCGGGACTGGCTGGTGACCAAGGTCGCGGTGCGCAACCACCGCAGGCTCGGCCGCCGCACCTCCATGCACATCGTCGACTGGCAGAACGTGACGGGCCTGACCCCGTCGGCGCTGAACCTGCCCGGCCAAGGCGTGGCGCAGCTGCTGGCCCAGTTCGAGGGCAAGCGTCCCATCGAGGTCGCCGACGCCATCCGCGACCTACCCGCCAAGCGTCGCTTCGAGGTGGTCAGCGCCCTCGGCGACGAGCGGCTGGCCGACATCCTGCAGGAGCTGCCCGAAAGCGAGCAGGCCGAACTTCTGGAGCAGCTCGACACCGAACGAGCCGCCGACGTGCTCGAGGAGATGGACCCCGACGACGCGGCCGACCTGCTGGCCGAGCTCGACGCGACCCGCGCCGAACTCCTGCTGGCGCGGATGGACCCGGAGGATTCCGAGCCGGTGCGCCGGCTGCTCAAGCACTCCCCCGACACCGCGGGCGGCCTGATGACCTCCGATCCGGTGGTGCTGGCACCGGACACCACCGTGGCCGAGGCGCTGGCCCGGATCCGTGACCCCGACCGGACCCCCGCGCTCGCCTCGCTGGCGTTCGTCGTCCGCCCGCCGACAGCCACCCCGACGGGCCGTTATCTGGGCTGCGTGCACCTGCAGCGCCTGTTGCGGGAACCGCCGGCATCACTGGTCAGCGGCATCGTCGACAAGAACCTGCCCAGCCTGACCCCGGAGTCGTCGCTGGCCGCGGTGACGCGGTACTTCGCTGCCTACAACCTGGTGTGCGGACCCGTGGTTGACGCACAGAATCACCTGCTGGGCGCGGTGTCGGTGGACGACGTGCTCGACCATCTGCTGCCGCACGACTGGCGGGTGAGCGCCGAGGAACCGGAACTGGGGGCGGCCACATGAGCGACCGCATCGACACCCCGCGGCTGTCCCGCCGGCGACTGACCCCGCAGTTCGACGTGGAGGCCGCCGGCCGTTTCGGCGAATCGTTCGCCAGGTTCCTCGGGACCGGCCGCTACCTGGCGATCCAGACCGTCTTCGTCATCGTGTGGATCCTGCTGAACCTGTTCGCGGTGGGATTGCAGTGGGATCCGTACCCGTTCATCCTGCTCAACCTGGCCTTCTCGACGCAGGCCGCCTACGCCGCACCCCTGATCCTGCTGGCCCAGAATCGGCAGGAGAACCGGGACCGGGTGGCCCTGGAAGAGGACCGTCGTCGCGCCGAACAGACAAAGGCCGACACCGAGTTCCTGGCCCGCGAGTTGGCCGCGCTGCGCCTGGCGGTCGGCGAGGTCGCCACCCGCGACTACCTGCGCCACGAGTTGGAGGACCTGCGCGACATGCTCATCGAACTGGTGCCGCCGAAGAACAAGAAGAAGAGCAAACACGCCCCGGCTCCGGTCGAGGCCGAGAGCACCGAGCCCGACGAGACCGTTTCGGACAGCTTTAGCTGACCATTGCCCCACCACAGCGATCACCCAATGGGTATGGTGACTTGGTTCACAACCAGTCGGGCACCGCACAACTAGGACGGTTGAGTGTTCAAAGGGGGAGGCGCCGCCCTTGAGGCAGCGCGGCGCCGAGCAGGCCGAGCGGTCAGCAAGCCCGTCTTCGGTATCGCGGTGCTCACGCCTATCGTCCTGGCCATGAGCGTGGGGGCCTCGGCCCCGTCGATCAAACCTGTGCGTGACACCACCGTCACCCCGCTGGCGGCCGTCGGCCCCGTCGTGCCCGACGATTCGGGTACCTCCATCGTCGCCGCCTTCAAGACGCCCCGCCCATTCCGCATCGGCGGCGGCGCCCTGTCCGCTCCCCCGCCCGCCGTGGTGGTCAATTCGCCTGGCAGCCTTCGCATTCCGTCGATCACGCTGAACGCGTACCGCAATGCCGAACGCATGATGGCGGCGGCCGTACCGGGCTGCGGGATGAGCTGGAACATTCTGGCCGGTATCGGCCGGATCGAGTCGATGCATGCCAACGGCGGCTCCACCGACGTCAACGGCACCGCGGTGCGGCCGATCTACGGCCCCGCGCTGGACGGCACCCTGCCCGGCAACGAGGTCATCGTCCAGAGCCGCAGCAACGACCGCGTCAACTACGCGCGGGCCATGGGACCGATGCAGTTCCTGCCCGGCACGTGGTCGCGCTACGCCGCCGACGGCAACGGCGACGGCAAGGCCGACGTGCAGAACGTGTTCGACGCGACCCTCGCCGCCGCCCGCTACCTGTGCAGCGGTGGTTTGAACCTGCGTGACCCGAACCAGGTCATGACGGCGATCCTGCGCTACAACAACTCCGTCGCCTACGCCCAGAACGTGCTCGGCTGGGCGCGCGCGTACGCGACCGGCGTGGTGCCGGTGAACCTCCCTGCCATCACCGGACCGGTGCCACCACTGGGCGACGCCCACCTGGACACCAACCCCGAGGGCATCGGGCCCGGTCTGCCGCTGAACGCCATCAGCCTGCCGTCGGGCGACCCGCTGGCGCTGACCCCGATCTTCGATGTGGGCCGCACCGACGTCGCCAGCCAGTTGCCGACCGCACCCGGACCCGGGCAGGGCGTGGCACCGCAACAGAACTGCGCGGTGTTCTGCATCGGCCAGAACGTGCCGTCACCCGAACCCGCCGCGCCATCCGCGCCATTCAATCCGTTCGCTCCCCCGCCGGTGTTCAACCCGTTCGCGCCGCCGCCGGCCGCTCCGGTTCCGGACGCGCCGCCCGCGCCGTTCACCGCGCCGCTGCCCGCGGCAGTGGTCCCGATCGCCCCGCCGCCGCCGTTCAACCCGTTCGCCCCGCCGCCGGCACCCGCCGCGCCGGTGGTGCCCCTGGGCCCCGCGCCCGGCCCCGCGAACTGACCCGGTCCGGGGGCCGCAGGTAGGCGGCCTAGACTCGGCTGTGATGTCTGCGACGAATAACGACCTGGCAGCGGCGGTTCGGACCGCCCTGGGCAAAGTGGTCGACCCCGAACTGCGCCGTCCGATCACCGAGGTCGGGATGGTCAAGAACGTCACCATCGACGACGCCTCCGGTGTGCACGTCGAGGTGTACCTGACCACCTCGGCCTGCCCGAAGAAGACCGAGATCATCGATCGCGTGACCGCGGCGGTGACCGACGTGCCGGGCACCGGTGCCGTCAAGGTCACCCTCGACGTGATGAACGACGAGCAGCGCGCCGAACTGCGCACGCTGCTGCGCGGCGACTCCCGGGAACCCGTCATCCCGTTCTCCCAGCCCAATTCGCTGACCAGGGTCTACGCGGTCGCGTCCGGCAAGGGCGGGGTCGGCAAGTCCAGCGTGACGGTCAACCTGGCCGCCGCCCTGGCCGCCCGCGGACTGTCGGTGGGCCTGCTGGACGCCGATATCTACGGCCATTCGGTGCCCCGCATGATGGGCGTCGTCGACCGGCCCACCCAGGTCGACTCGATGATCCTGCCGCCGATCGCCCACGAGGTGAAGGTCATCTCGATCGCCATGTTCACCCAGGGCAACACCCCGGTGGTGTGGCGCGGACCGATGCTGCACCGCGCGCTGCAGCAGTTCCTGGCCGACGTCTACTGGGGCGACCTGGACGTGCTGCTACTCGACCTGCCGCCGGGCACCGGCGATATCGCGATCTCGGTGTCGCAGCTGATCCCGGGTGCCGAGATCCTGGTGGTCACCACCCCGCAGTCGGCGGCCGCCGAGGTGGCCGAGCGGGCCGGCGCCATCGCCCTGCAGACCCGGCAGCGGATCGTGGGCGTCGTCGAGAACATGGCGGGCCTGACGCTGCCCGACGGCACCACCATGGCGATCTTCGGTGAGGGCGGCGGGCGCCAGGTGTCGGAGTCGCTGACCCGTTCGGTGGGCGCGGATGTGCCGCTGCTGGGCCAGGTTCCGCTGGACCCGGCGCTGGTGACCGCCGGCGACACCGGGGTGCCGTTGGTTCTGTCGCACCCGGATTCGACGGCCGCCAAGGAATTGCTCAAGATCGCCGACGCGCTGGGCGCACGCAAGCGCGGGCTCGCCGGGATGTCGCTGGGGCTCGATCCCGCCGGCCGGTAGTTCTAGGTGGCGTCAGTTCTAGGTGGCGTCGCTGTCGAACTTGGTGACGCCCGGTTCGGCCGGGGGCTGCTCGACGGGTTTCGGGGCGTCCGGTGAGACCGGTTTGACGGGCTTGTCGAAGTTGCCCGTCAGGAACGAGTCGTCGCCGTCGAGCAGGTGTTTGGTGAGCGCCGCGCGCGGCGTCATCCCGCGCAGCTTCTGCAGTTCCGACAGGGGCGCGCGCAGGTCGTCGAACTCCGGACCCAGGTCCTCCCGCAGCTGACTGGTCGCCCCGGTGAGGTATTCGCGGGCCTGCTTGACGGTGCCCGCCGTCCACCGGATGGCGCCGGGCAACCGCTCGGGACCCAGGATCACCAATCCGGCGATCACCAGGATCAGCATCTCGCCCCAGCCGACGTTCGCAAACATCGGTTAGGTGGGGTTGTCGCCGGTGGGCGTGACCATGAGCGTCACATGCCGACCGTCACGGACCACCTCGATGGGCGCTTCCTGCCCGATCTTGAGCTGGCGGGTCGCGACGACGAACTCGTCGGCGTCGGCGACCGAGCGGCCACCGACCTTGACCACCACGTCGTTCTCCAGGATGCCGGCCTTCTCGGCGGGCCCGCCGGCCTTGACGTTGGCGATCTGCGCGCCCTTGGCCACATCGTTGCTCACCGACCGGGCGCTCAGGCCCAGGGTCGGATGCGAGATCTTGCCGCTCTCGATCAGGGCGGCGACGGTGGCCTTGACCTCGTTGACCGGGATGGCGAAGCCGAGGCCGCTGGCGCTGTCGGACAGCGACTTGCCTGCCGTGTTGATGCCGATGACCTCGGAGTCCATGTTGATCAGGGGACCACCGGAGTTGCCGTGGTTGATCGAGGCATCGGTCTGCACGCCGTCGATGACGGTGTCGGTGTCCGAGCCCTCCCCGGACAGCGGGACCGGGCGGTGCAGCGCGCTGATGATGCCCTGGGTGACCGTGCTGCGCAGGCCCAACGGTGCGCCCGCGGCGATCACTTCTTCGCCGACGGTCAGCTTGTCCGAGTCGCCCATCCGCGCGACCACGAGATTGTCGACGTTGTCGACCTTGAGCACGGCCAGGTCGGTCTTCGGGTCGCGCCCGACGAGGTTGGCGGGCACCTCTTTGCCGTCGTTGAAGACGACGGAGATCTTGAACTTGCTCGGGTTGGTCGCCGCTTCGGAGATGACGTGGTTGTTGGTGACGATGTAGCCGCGGCCGTCGACGACCACGCCGGACCCCTGGGAGCCCTCCTGATCACTGACCGCTTCGATGGTGACCACCGAATCAGCCACGGCGGCAGCCACTTTCGCGAACCGTCCGGGTGGGCTCTGCTGGTTGTCATTGGTTTCCAGCGTCACCTTGGAGGTGGTGAACGCCTCGACGACCTCGGCGGTCTTGCGACCCACCCAGCCGCCGGCGAAACCGATGACCAGCGCCACGATCGCGAGGATGGCCAGGGCGACGAACGACACCCGTCCGCCGAACAGCACATCGCGCACGCCGAGCTTGCCCTGCGGCGCCGTCACGACGACGGGCCCGCTGTGGGTCACCGCCGGCGCACCGAGCGCGGCACCGGCTGCGGGATCGCGCCATGGATCGGGCGCGCCGTCATCCGCACCGTCGCGTTCGGCGTCCAGCGCTCCGGCGTCGGCGGGATGCCGCTGCAACGAGTCGCCGCCGGCGTTCGGCCGCCCGAACGCCTCGGCCAGCACCTTGTCGGGCGCCTGGTCGTGCGGGGTGTACTCACCCTGGTCCCGGTACTTGTCGGTGGCCAGGAAGGAGCCGTCGAAGCCGGAGGGCCGGCCGAAGGCGCGCTGCGCGGCCGGGTCGACCGGGGGACGCGAGACCGGGCGCGGTGCCAGCCTGGGCCGGTCGCCGGAGGGGTCCTGATTGGTCACGCGTGCATCACTTTCCACTCCAGCGCGCCGGCGGCGCGCGTAGCTGTTTGTCGCTGCATTAAATCTACCGGCGCTTGCGGCGGGTCCGGGCTGACTCTTCAGCTAACTGCCGAGACGCCTCCTCGGCTGCCGCGTCCGCCGGATTCTCCTCCGGGATCTGGGACAACAAGCCCAGTAGTGCACTCGGAATGGAGATTTGGCAGGAGTCCCGCAACGCACTGCGCGCCTGACGCTGGGCGTCGACCTCGGCGGCACACTGGGGACACAACGAGAGGTGGTGGCCCGCACGCAGATGCGCCGTCATCCGCAGTTCACCGTCGACGAAAGCGGCGATGGCCTCGCTGGAGAGGTGCTCGGTGGACCCGAAGCGGCGTGGACCGACCGGCTCATTGCTCTGCGAGGCGAACTGGGTGGGCAGCCAGGAGAACGCACGTCGGAAGACGTCCCCGGGGTCGCCCATCACCCAGCTCCTCTCTGGCCACCGCGTCACACGCGCACACTGTTCTTTTGAATGTAGCGCGGGAAGCTGTACCCCACACCCGCGACGCTCAGGCGGAGGTCGGCAGCGTGTCGGAGTGCTTGGCCAGATAGTCGCGTAACGCCTGGCGTCCGCGGTGGATGCGGCTGCGCACCGTGCCCAGCTTGACGCCCAGCGTGGCGCCGATCTCCTCGTAGGACAAGCCTTCGATGTCGCACAGGACGACGGCGGCGCGGAACTCCGGCGGCAGCGAATCCAGGGCGGCCTGCAGATCCGGTCCCAGTCGCGAGTCGTGGAAGATCTGCTCGGGGTTCGGGTCCTCGGCGGGCACCCGGTCGTAGTCCTCGGGCAGCGCCTCCATGCGGATGCGAGCGCGTCGGCGGACCATGTCCAGGAACAGGTTCGTGGTGATGCGGTGCAGCCAGCCCTCGAAGGTGCCGGCCTGGTAGTTGTGCACCGACCGGAACACCCGGATGAAGGTTTCCTGGGTCAGGTCCTCGGCGTCCTGCTGGTTGCCCGACAGGCGGTAGGCCAGTCGGTAGACCCGATCGGCATGCTGGCGCACGAGCTCGTCCCACGAAGGCATGGCGGCCTTGTCGCCGGTGGCGTCGAACACCGCCGTCCCGGACAGCTCGTCAGAAGGCTCCACCCAGTCCTCCGCGTACTGCTCGAGGTGCGGCATCGAGACCGGGGTCGCCAGGCGCGTGGTGGTGTTCGTCGGATCCTCCGTATCGGTGGAACAGTCGGCAATTTTCGTCGACTGCTCGGTGCCATTGGGAACGCGACCGTAGATGTCGCTATTCCCCGAGTGCCAGCTTCCGCCGATGTTCATCCCAGTACCGTCGCTGACCGGTGTGAGGCAGGCATAGGAGAAAACTGATTAATTCCTGAGAAAGCTTGTTACCCGGTAGACGACCAGGCAAAACCTCGCGGAATTCGATGTGATCCTGAACTCCGGGGCGGGCGTGTCGCCGCACGGCCGGGTCGGGGTTCGCTCTACGCTGCGGGCATGGCCAGCACCGACGACGCTCACCGTGCCCAGGCGATCGTCTCGCACGCCGAAGGGTCGATCACCGAGGACAACGTCACCGCGGCCGCACGGGAACGTGCCGTGGACTGCGGCGCCGGTGCGGTCACCCCCGCCGTCGGCGCCCTGCTGAGCGTGCTGGCCCGGCTGACCGGCGCGAAGGCCGTCGTCGAGGTCGGGACAGGCGCCGGCGTGAGCGGGTTGTGGCTGCTCGCCGGCATGCGTGAGGACGGCGTGCTCACCAGCATCGACATCGAGCCCGAACACCAGCGCCTGGCCAAGCAGGCCTTCTCCGAAGCGGGCGTGGGGCCGTCGCGCACCCGGTTGATCGGCGGTCGCGCCCAAGAGGTGTTGACCCGGCTGGCCGATGAGTCCTACGACCTGGTGTTCATCGATGCCGCGCCGGCGGACCAGCCGGTGTATGTGGCCGAGGCGTTGCGGCTGCTGCGTCCGGGTGGAGCGGTCATCGTGCACCGTGCCGCGTTGGGCGGGCGCGCCGGCGACGCCACGGCCAACGACCCCGAGGTGAGTGCGGTACGCGAAGCCGCCCGGCTGATCGCCGAGGACGAGCGGTTCACGCCCGTGCTGGTGCCGCTGGGCGACGGGCTGCTCGCCGCCGCGCGCGACTGACGGCTTTCCACGAATTCAGCCCGCCAGGAAGGTTCCCGGCGGGCTGAATTCAGAAGTCTGGCGGATTACTTGAAAACGTCCTTGACCTTTTCGACCGCATCCTTGACGCCGGCCTTCGCCTGGTCGACCTTGCCCTCATTCTCGGTGCTCTGATCGTTGGTCGCGCGGCCCACCGTCTCCTTGGCCTTGCCGCCCAGATCCTCGATCTTGTTGCTGGCCTTGTCTGCGATGCCCATGATTCCTCCGGTTCGATCGTGAGATCTGCGTAGTCGACTCGACGCTGAGCCTTCCCAGGAGTACCTCCCGACGGCGCATCCCAAACTCACCCTTGACGGAGCACTAAACAAGCGTTTAGCGTACTGAACATGCGTTCAGTCGATGATCTGACCGCCGCCGCACGAATCCGCGACGCCGCGATCGAACAGTTCGGCCAGCACGGCTTCGGCACCAGCGTGCGGGCCATCGCCACTGCCGCGGGCGTGAGCCCCGGTCTGGTGATCCACCACTTCGGTTCCAAAGACAAGCTGCGCCAGGCCTGTGACGACTTCATCGCCGAATCCATCCTGGAAGCCAAGACGGAGTCCATCCAGAGCACCGATCCGGCCAGTTGGTTCGCCCAGATGGCCGAGATCGAGGCCTACGCACCCGCGATGGCCTACCTGGTGCGGTCCATGCAGACAGGCGGCGAACTGTCGAACAAGTTGTGGCGCAGGATGCTCGACAACGTCGAGCAGTACATGGAGGAGGGCGTTCGGGCCGGCACCGTCAAGCCGAGCCGAAACCCCAAGGCGCGCGCCAGATTCCTGGCCATGGCCGGCGGCGGAGCCTTCCTGATGTACGTGCAGCTGCACGAGAATCCGACCGACGTCAAGGCCGTGCTGCACGACTACGCCCAGGAGATGGTGCTGCCGGCCCTGGAGGTCTACACCCAGGGGTTGCTCGCCGACTCCACCATGTACGACGCGTTCGTCGCGCAAGACGAACAAGGACTGCCGATCGTCACCTCATCGGAAGGAAAACCATCATGACGCAGAACGCCATCGAAATCCGCGGCCTGGTCAAAAGTTTCGGCTCTGCCCGCGCCCTGGACGGACTCGAACTCACCGTCGCCGCCGGCGAGGTGCACGGGTTCCTCGGCCCGAACGGCGCCGGCAAATCCACCACCATCCGCACGCTGCTCGGGCTGGTCCGCGCCGATGCCGGCACGGTGCGCCTGCTCGGCGGCGACCCGTGGGCCGACGCCGTCGCCCTACACCGCGACATCGCCTACGTGCCAGGCGATGTCACGCTGTGGCCGTCGCTGACCGGCGGCGAGACCATCGACCTACTGGCCCGGATGCGCGGCGACATCGACGCCGGGCGGCGCGCCGAACTGATCGAACGCTTCGCACTGGACCCCACGAAGAAGGCCCGCACCTACTCGAAGGGCAACCGGCAGAAGGTCTCGCTGATCTCCGCCTTCGCATCGCATGCCCGGCTGCTGCTGCTCGACGAACCGAGTAGTGGGTTGGACCCATTGATGGAGAACATCTTTCAGCAGTGCGTGCGGGAGGCCAACGACCGCGGCACGACGGTCCTGCTGTCCAGCCACATCCTCGCCGAAACCGAGGCGCTGTGCGACCGGCTGACCATCATCCGCGCCGGCCGCACCGTCGAGACCGGCACACTGGACTCGATGCGGCACCTGTCGCGCACCTCGATCACCGCCGAGATGATCGGCAATCCGGGCGATCTCAGCCTCATCCCCGGCGTCGAGGACATCAGCCTCGACGGCGCCACCCTGCGCGCGCAGGTCGACAGCGAGAGCCTCGGCCGGGTGATCAAGGTGCTCGGCGACGCCGGGGTGCGCAGCCTGGTCAGCCAGCCGCCCACGCTGGAGGACTTGTTCCTGCAGCACTACGACGTGGTGCACTCATGACCACGACACTGGACCGTCGGCCCGTCCGGTCGTCGAACTTCACCGGAACTGTTGGGCTGCTACGCCTTTACCTGCGCCGCGACCGGATCGTGCTACCGCTGTGGGTGCTGCTGCTGTCGGTCCCGGTGGCCACGGTCTACGTCGGCAGCACCGAGGCCGTCTACCCCACCGCCGCCGACCGCGCCTCGTTCGCGGCCACCATCATGGCCAGCCCCGCGCAACGCGCCCTCTATGGCAACATCTACAACGAGTCCATCGGTGCGGTGGGTGTGTGGAAGGCCGGGATGTTCCACCTGCTGATCGCGGTGGCCGTCATCCTGACCGTCATCCGGCACACCCGCGGCGACGAGGAAACCGGGCGCACCGAACTGCTCGACTCCACGGCCATCGGCCGGTACGCCGCCCTCACCGCGGCACTGGTCCTCACCGGTTCGGCCGCCGTGCTCACCGGTGTCCTGACCACCGCCGGCCTGCTGACCCTCGACATCCCGCCGGCCGGGTCGATCGCCTTCGGCATGGCATTGGCCGCCTCGGGGATGGTGTTCACCACTGTCGCGGCGGTGACCGCGCAGTTGTCCTCGAGCGCCCGGTTCGCCCGTGGCGCAGCCTTTTCCGTACTCGGCGCGGCATTCACGCTGCGCGCCGTGGGTGATGCGTCCGGCACCGAGGGCGGCCCGTTGAGTTGGCTCTCCCCGCTGGGCTGGTCGCTTCAGGTCCGCCCGTTCGCCGGTGACCGGTGGTGGATATTGCTGCTGCACGTGGCGGTCATCGTCGTACTGACCGCGCTGGCCTACCGACTGCTGGCACGCCGCGATGTCGGTGCCGGCCTGTTCGCCGAACGTCCGGGACCGCCCGCAGCCGGGGCAGGCCTGAGCGGTCCGATGGGCTTGGCGCTGCGTCTGGACCGCGGCGCGCTGCTGCTGTGGACCGTCGGACTGTGTCTCTACGGCCTGCTGATCGGCAGTGTGGTGCACGGTATCGCCGACGAGGTGGGCAACAGCGAAGTGGCCCGCGATGTCGTCGTACGACTCGGCGGCAGCACCGCCATGGAGGAGGCGTTCGTGGCGGTGGCGTTCAGCATGCTCGCGATGATCACCTCAGCGTTCGCCATCTCGCTGACGCTGCGCTTGCACCAGGAGGAATCCGGCCAACACGCCGAAGCGGTGCTGGCCGGCGCCGTGAGCCGAACCCGTTGGCTTGCCAGCCATCTCGTGCCGGCCGTCGTCGGGTCGGCCGGCGCCCTGCTGATCGCCGGTGTGGTGGCCGGGGTGACCTACGGTGCCGCCGCCGGCGATGTGGGTGGCAAGCTCGGGGTCGTGCTGGCCGCCGCGGCGGTGCAGCTACCCGCGGTGTGGCTTCTCGTGGCCGTGACCGTCGCATTGTTCGGTCTGGCACCGCGTTTCGCGCCGCTGGCGTGGGGGGTGCTGATCGGATTCATCGCGCTGTTCCTGTTGGGCTCGCTGTCGGGGTTCCCGCAGTTGCTGCTGGATCTGGAACCGTTCGCCCACATTCCGCGGCCCGGCGCGTTCACCGCGACACCGCTGGCATGGCTGTTGGTGATCGACGCGGCGCTGATCGCGCTGGGGCTCATCGCCTTCCGTCGCCGGGACGTCCGATGAAACTCATGGCACAGGCGGTCGTCTCCGCATTCTTCGGGCTGGTGTTCTTCGGTGTGCTGTTGTTCCTGCCCGCGGGCACGCTGAACTATTGGCAGGCGTGGGTTTTCATCGCTGTGTTCATGGCCACCACCCTGGTGCCCAACGTCTACCTCGCGGTGAAGAACCCGGCCACCCTGGCCCGCCGGATGAAGGGCGGGCCGACCGCCGAGACGCGGCCGCTGCAGAAGATCATCATCACGGCGACGTTCGCCTCCGTCGTGGTGCTGACCGTGGTGAGCGCACTGGATCACCGCTTCGGGTGGTCCCATGTGCCCACGGCGATGATCATCGTGGGCAACGTCATGGTGGTGGTCGGGTTGGTGCTGGCTCAGGCGGTGGTGCTGCAGAACAACTTCGCCGGCGCCAGCATCCGCGTCGAGGACGAGCAACCGCTGGTCTCCACGGGCCTCTACGGAGTGGTGCGTCATCCCATGTACGCGGGGGCACTGATCATGATGTTCGGCACCCCGTTGGCGCTGGACTCGTACTGGGGTCTGCTCGTCACCGCGCTGGCCGTGCCGATCCTGGTGCTGCGCATCCTGGACGAGGAGTCGTTGTTGCGCACCGAACTGGCCGGCTACGCCGACTACATCCGCGCGGTGCCCTACCGCGTGGTGCCCTACGTCTGGTGAGCGCCGCGCCGACTTAGGATCAGGGGATGCCCAGCCCACACGCGATGCCCTGTCCCGGTGCCGGCAAGGCCTGGACGGTGGACAGAGACGGGAAGCCGGTGTGCCCGCGCTGCCGCCGCGCGCTGAGCACCGTCGCGGGCAAGGGCCGCACCGTGCGCGATACCCCGAAAGTCCCGCCACACGATCGGCCGCGTAGCGACAACCACAAGCAGTGACGCACCGCATACTGACCATGTGGAGTTGCTGACCGGATTCGGGCTGGCCACCGCCGCGGGGCTGAACGCCTACATCCCCCTGCTGGCGCTGGGGCTGCTGTCCCGGTTCACCGACCTGGTGAGCCTGCCGTCGGGCTGGGCCTGGCTGGAGAACGGCTGGGTGCTCGCCATCGTCGCGGTGCTGCTGGTCGTCGAGGTGATCGCCGACAAGGTGCCCGCCCTGGACTCCGTCAACGACACCATCCAGACCTTCGTCCGGCCCACCGCGGGCGGCATCGTGTTCGGCTCGGGCACCGCAGCGCAGACGGCAGCGGTGACAGACCCGGGCGCCTTCGCCAGTTCGGGCCAGTGGGTGGCGGTGGCGATCGGGGTGGTCACCGCATTGGTGGTGTCCCTGACCAAATCGGCGGTGCGCCCCGTCGCGAACATCGGCACCGCCGGGATGGCCGCGCCGGTGCTCAGTACCGCCGAGGATGTCGTCAGCGTCGGGTTGGTGTTCAGCGCCATCTTGGTGCCCGCACTGGTCCTGGTGGCACTGGTGGTGCTGGTCGTGGTGATCTTCCAGGTATGGCGGTGGCAACGCCGGCGCAGGGCCGCCAAGGCCATCGACGTCTAGATCCAGACGCCCTTACCGACGGCGACGACTCCACCGGAGCTGATCGAGAACCGTTCGCGGTCCTTGTCCAGGTCCACCCCGACCATCTCGCCGGGCCCGACGACGACGTTCTTGTCCAGGATCGCCTTGCGCACCACAGCGCCGCGGCCGATCCGCACACCGGGCATCAGCACGCTGCCCTCGACGATGGCACCGTCGTCGATGGCGACGTTGGAGGACAGCACCGAATTGCGCACGGAGGCCGCGGAAATGATGCTGCCCGCGCCGACGACGGATTCCTGGGCGGATCCGCCGTTGACGAACTTGGCCGGCGCCAGGTTCTCCGAGCCGCCGCGGATGGGCCAGCGCTTGTTGTAGAGGTTGAAGATCGGGTGCACCGACACGAGGTCCATGTGGGCGTCGTAGAACGCGTCGAGCGTGCCGACGTCCCGCCAGTAGCCGTGGTCGCGTTCGGTGGCGCCGGGCACTTCGTTGTCGTTGAAGTCGTAGACCGCGGCCATGCCGTCGGACACCAGGCGCGGGATGATGTCGCCGCCCATGTCGTGGTCGGAGTGGTCGTCCTCGGCGTCGGCGCGGATGGCGTCGATGAGCACCTTGGTGGTGAAGATGTAGTTGCCCATCGAGACGAACGTCTGCTCCGGGTCGTCGGGGGTGCCCGGCGGGTCGGCCGGCTTCTCCACCCAGCCTCGGATCCGGCCGGATTCGTCGGCGTCGATACAGCCGAAGGCCGACGCCTCGGCGCGGGGAACCCGGATGCCGGCGACGGTGGCGCCCGCACCGCTTTCGATGTGGAACCGCAGCATCTGCTCGGGGTCCATCCGATAGATGTGGTCGGCACCGAACACGACGACGTAGTCGGGGTCCTCGTCGTAGATGAGATTCAGCGACTGCAGGATCGCGTCACCGGAGCCGGTGTACCAGCGCGGGCCCAGCCGCTGCTGGGCGGGCACGGGGGTGATGTATTCACCGGCCAGACCCGACAACCGCCAGTTCTGCGAGATGTGTCGGTCGAGTGAATGCGATTTGTATTGCGTGAGAACGCAAATCCGCAGGAAGCGTGCATTGACCAGGTTGGAGAGCACGAAATCGATGAGCCGGTAGGAACCGCCGAAGGGCACCGCGGGTTTGGCACGGTCGGCTGTCAACGGATAGAGCCGTTTCCCTTCTCCGCCGGCCAGGACGATGCCCAGCACGTGTGGCGCTTCCCTCATGCCTGCCAACCTATCGGCGATACCGCAGCAGAGCCAGTCAATCGCCCCTATTGGCGCATGTCGGTCAAGACATTTCGCTCACGCGCACAAAAGGTTGACCGCAACGGTGCGCCGCGCACCGCCGCCCACTACCGTGCACACCATGCGGGTGGCGATGATGACGCGGGAGTATCCACCTGAGGTGTACGGCGGTGCCGGCGTACACGTCACCGAACTCGTCACCCAACTCAGAGCGCTGTGCGAGGTCGACGTGCACTGCATGGGTGCGCCGCGCGACACCGCCATCGTCGCGCAACCCGACCCGGCGCTCGCGACGGCCAACGCCGCGCTGTCCACGCTGTCGGCCGACCTGGTGATGGTCAACAATGCCGCGGACGCCACCGTCGTGCATTCGCACACCTGGTATACCGGGATGGCCGGGCACCTGGCGGCACAGTTGTACGGCATCCCGCACGTGCTGACGGCGCACTCACTGGAACCGCTGCGACCGTGGAAGGCCGAGCAACTCGGCGGTGGCTACCGGGTTTCGTCCTGGGTGGAGAAGACGGCGGTCGAGGCCGCCGACGCGGTGATCGCGGTCAGCTCCGGAATGCGCAACGACGTGCTGGCCACCTATCCGGCGCTCGATCCCGACAAGGTGCATGTGGTGCGCAACGGCATCGACACCACGGTCTGGTACCCGGCGCCGCCGGTCGCCGACGACTCGGTGCTGGCCGAGCTGGGCGTCGACCTGGCCAAGCCGATCGTCGCGTTCGTCGGGCGCATCACCCGGCAGAAGGGCGTCGCACACTTGGTCGCAGCGGCCCACAAGTTCGACCTGAACGTGCAGCTGGTGCTGTGCGCAGGAGCGCCGGACACCCCCGAGATCGCCGCGGAGATCGGTGCCGCCGTTGCGGAACTGGCGCGCAGCCGGACCGGCGTGTTCTGGGTGCGCGAGATGCTGCCCATCGGCAAGATCCGCGAAATTCTGTCCGCGGCATCAGTTTTCGTATGCCCCTCGGTGTACGAACCGCTGGGCATCGTCAACCTCGAGGCGATGGCGTGCGGGACGGCGGTGGTGGCGTCCGATGTCGGCGGTATCCCCGAGGTGGTCGCCGACCACAAAACGGGCCTGCTGGTGCATTACGACGCGAAGGACACCGCGTTCTTCGAGCAGCGACTCGCCGATGCCGTCAACTCACTGGTGGCCGAGCCAGAGCGTGCGCGCAGCTACGGCGTGGCCGGGCGCGAGCGCTGTATCGAGGAGTTCTCGTGGGCGCACATCGCCGAGCAGACCCTGGAGATCTACCGCAAGGTACAGCGCTGAACCCTGAGGGTCAGCGCTGTTGCCTGGGTGGGGTCTAGCTGGTAACGCCTTTGAGTTCGTCGCCCAGTGCGGCGGCCTCATCCGGGGTGAGCTCGACGACCAGTCGACCCCCACCCTCCAGTGGTACTCGCATCACGATGCCGCGCCCCTCTTTGGTCGCTTCCAGTGGACCGTCACCGGTCCGGGGCTTCATCGCCGCCATCGTGTGCTCCCTCCGCGTGAGCCGGCCCGCATGGGCGAACCCGTTCATGGCCGGCGTCGCCGGCTCGAGATTGGTACTGAACTAGCCCTATTGTTCCCTATCCAAGCGCTTAGGTGTGCAAAGACCCGGCGATGGCACCGGACCGTGATCGGTTCAGGTGGCTGTCGGCACCCAACACGAGGCGATGTGGTCGTCCACCATGCCGGTCGCCTGCATCAGTGCGTAGGCCGTCGTCGGCCCGACAAATCGGAACCCGCGGCGCTTGAGTTCCTTGGCCATTGCCGTGGACTCGGGCGTGACGGCCGGTACCGAGGCCATGTCGGCGGGACGCGTGCGCAACTCCGGCGCAAACGACCACAACAGTTCGGTCAACTCGACATCGAGGTCGGCGACGGCCCGCGCGTTGGCGATGGTGGCCTCGATCTTGGCGCGGTTGCGCACGATGCCCTCGTCGGTCAGCAGGCGCTCCACGTCGCGTTCCGTGAAGCGGGCCACCTTCGCCACGTCGAACTTCTTGAACGCCCGACGGAAGTTGTCGCGCTTACGCAGGATGACCAACCAGGACAGCCCACTTTGGAAGGCCTCCAAGCTGACCCGCTCGAAGAGCGCGGCCGAATCACGTACCGGCTGCCCCCATTCGGTGTCGTGATACGCGCGGTAGAGGACGGAATCCGGCTTGGAATCCGTTGGCGCCCAGCCACACCGGATCAGGCTGTCCTCGGTCGGGAGTGCGCTCACGCTTCTTCGGCGCGGGCATGCGCCGCCTCATGCTCTGCGGGTTCCGGATCCTCGGCAATGCCGTACGCCGCGCGCACGGCCGCCAACTCACCGCGAACCAGATCCAGCTCGGCGCCCAACCGGTCGAGCACCCAGTCGACCTCACTGGTCTTGTAGCCGCGGAAGGTCTGTGTCAGCTTCACCGAGTCGACGTCGGCACCGGTCACTCCGGAAGCCGGCAGCACCGTCGCGGTGGTGCCGCGCGGAAGCGGCGGAAGTGACTCCCCGCGACCGAACAACACACTGCCCACGGCAAACAGGACGACGCCGACCAGAACGAGCACGACCAGGTAGAGCAGGATCAGGGTCACGCTTCGATTTTGCCCTACCCCACCGACAGGGTCAGGGGCGCAGCGTGTTCATCGGCGGCCGGTCCGCCAGGCTGACCGACGAGGTGCGGGCGGTGTAGTCGTCGCCGTCGGCGAAGAACTGGGTCAACCCGACCCCGGAGTCCGGGATGCCGCAGCGCGACAACAGGGTGGCGATCACCTGCCGGCTCATGGCGGCCAGCTCGGTCAGCGGACGGTTGCGATGGGTGCGCACCCCGAGGTTGACCTGTGCGATCGCATCCAGACCCAGCTTGTCGTAGGTGTCGATCAGCAGGCCGATCTCCACCCCGTACCCGGGCGCGAACGGCACCGAGGTGAGCAGTTCGCGGGTGCCGGCGTACTCGCCACCCAACGGTTGCAGCAGGCACGTCAGCTCCGGGCGCAGCGCGGCCAGCAGCGGCCGGGCGACCAGCTCGGTGACGCGGCCGCCGCCGTTGGCGTCCTCGGCCCCGCTGACCTTCAGGGGGCGCCGGTAGAAACCCTTGACCAGGTGCACCCCGTCGGCGGTGAGCAGCGGGCCCAGCAGTTTGGGCACGAACATCGGGTCGGGATCTATCAGGTCCGAGTCGACGAACGCGATGATGTCGCCGGTGGCGGCAGCCAGCGAGCGCCACAGCACCTCACCCTTGCCGGGGTTCGGTTCGAGCTCCGGGAGCGCGGTCTCGCGGCTGATCACGCGGGCGCCGGCCGCGACGGCCCGGATCTCGGTGTCATCGGTGGACCCGGAGTCCAGCACGATCAGCTCGTCGACCAGCCCGCCCAGCAGCGGTGCGATGGTTTCCACCACCGAGCCGACGGTGTCCTCCTCGTTCAGTGCCGGAAGCACCACCGATATCGTGCGGCCGGCTTTGGCGGCTTCCAGTTCAGCGATCGTCCACATGGGTCGACTCCAGCTGTGATCGGTGAGCCACTGATGGCCGGTGATTCCGGTGGCCAGGTCAGGTGTGAGTGTCATGCGAGTCCCCTCACGGTCCGCGTCGGTGGACGCTCCCCTTGGATCGACGCGACCATTTCCAGTACGCGCCGAGTGGGTCCCACCTCATGTACCCGGAACATTGCCGCACCGTCGGCGGCCGCCAGGGCGGTCGCCGCCAGTGTGCCTTCCAAGCGTTCGGTGAGGCCCACACCCAGAGTCTCCCCGACAAAATCCTTGTTACTGAGGGCCATCAGGACCGGCCATCCCGTATTTACAAGATCTTTTACATGGCGCAACAAACTAAGGCCGTGGTAAGTGTTTTTCCCGAAATCGTGAGTCGGATCGATCAAGATCGCGTCTTTGCCGACGCCGACCGCCACCGCGTGTTCGGCGGCCGCGGTGACCTCGGCGATCACGGCGTCCACGACTCCGTGTTCGGTGATCCCGTAGTTCACTCGGAACGGGCGGGTTCGCGGGACGGCGCCGCCGGTGTGTGAGCACACCAGGCCCGCCCCGAATTCCGCGGCCACCTCCGGCAGGCCCGGGTCGGCCCCGGCCCAGGTGTCGTTGATCAGGTCGGCACCGGCCGCACAGGCCTGCTTGGCCACGCCGGCCCGCCAGGTGTCGACACTGATCAGCTGATCCGGATACGCGTCGCGCAGCCATTCGATGAACGGGACGACGCGGGCGATCTCCTCGTCGGCGTCGACGGTGCTGCCGGGGCCCGCTTTCACCCCGCCCACGTCGATGACGTCGGCGCCGTCGGCGATGACGCGGTGCGCCGCGTCTTTGGCGGCCTGGTCGTCGAAGGTGGCGCCGCGGTCATAGAAGGAGTCCGGGGTGCGGTTGACGATGGCCATGATCATGGCCCGGTCGGCGGCGACCGGTCGGCCCAGGAACAATTTCTCGTCGCCCCGCTCGCCCCGCCACGTCGACTGCACGTGCTCCAGGCTAGCGTCGCGCGATTTCGGCGCGCTTACCCGCGGTCAGCGCGGGTAAGCGAGGGGACGTAGCCTTCGTCGCGACCGGCCAGCACGAAGATCGGGTCCTCGATGTCGGATCCGTAGCCTTGCTTGCGCAGCTCGACCTTCTGACTCTTGAACGTCGAGGTGTGGGCGAGTTCTTTGACCACGCGCACGAACAGCGGCACGGCGTAGCCGGGCAGGCTCGCGTAGGCGGCCTTGGCCAGGGCGGCGCCGTCGAACTCGATGCCCTCTTTCATCTGCACGGCCACCATGCCGGCGCGACCGCCGCAGCCGGGCACCTCGACGCCGAAGACCGTCGCCTCCTCGATCTGCTTGTCGGCGGAGATCGCGGCTTCCACCTGCGTGGTGGCGACATTCTCGCCCTTCCAGCGGAAGGTGTCGCCGAGCCGGTCGGCGAACGCGGCGTGGCCGAAGCCCTGCGAGCGCATCAGGTCGCCGGTGTTGAACCAGACGTCGCCGTCTTTGAAGGCATTGCGCACCAGCTTCTTCTCGCTGGCCGATTTGTCGGTGTAGCCGTCGAAGGGCTGGAAGCTGGACACCTTGCTCAGCAGCAGTCCGGGCTGGCCGCGCTTGACCTTGCGCAGCTTGCCATTGGAGCCGCGGGCCGGTTCGCCGGTGTCCAGGTCGTACTCGACGAACGCGACGGGGCTGGGGCAGATGCCGGTCGTCTTGTCCAGGTTGAAGACGTTGAGGAAGGCGGTGTTGCCCTCGCTGGCGGCATAGAACTCGCAGACCCGCGGGATGTTGAAGCGCTTGGTGAACTCGTCCCAGATGGCGGGACGTAGCCCGTTGCCCCCGATGACGCGGATCTTGTGCTGACGATCGGTCGGCTTGGGGGGCTGGTTGAGCAGATAGCCGCAGATCTCGCCGATGTAGACGAACGACGTGGCCTCGTAGCGGATGACGTCGTCCCAGAACCTCGATGCCGAGAACGACTTGCCCAAGGCGAGCGCGGCGCCGGCGTTGATCGCCGATCCGGTGGCCACCGTCAGCGCGTTGTTGTGGTAGAGCGGCAGGCAGCAGTACAGGGTGTCGCTGCTGTTCAGGCGCAGTCCGAGGCCGCCGAACCCGGCCAGGGCACGCAGCCAGCGGTAGTGGGTCATGACGCTGGCCTTGGGCAGGCCCGTGGTGCCCGAGGTGAAGATGTAGAACGCCTTGTCCTTGGCCAGCACGGCGGACGTGATCGCCGGGTTGGTGGTCGGCGCGGTCAGCGACAGCTGGCGCAGATCGTCGAGGGTCAGCAGTCCGTCGGGCTCGGCACCGCTCTCACCGATCGGCTCGATCAGGTCGTTCTCTGCGATGACGGCTTTCGCCTTGAGCAGGCCGAAGCTGTGCGCCAGCACGTCGCCGCGCTGGTGGTAATTGAGCATGCCGGCGACGGCACCGCACTTGACGGTGGCCAGCATCAGCAGCACGGCATCGGGCGAGTTGCGCAGCATGATGCCGACGACGTCGCCGTGTCCCACACCCTTGGCGGCCAGCACCGCGGCGTACCGGTTGACGGTCTCGTTGGCCTGCCGATAGGTCAGCCGCTGGTCCTCGAACTTGAGGAACACCTTGTCCGCGTGCTGCGCGGCCCGGTCTTGGAAGACCTTGCCGATCGAGGTCTTCGCCGTCGGCCGCGCACCGAACCCGGTGACCAGCCCACGCACGATGGCGGGCGCGTCGGCCAGAACCCCTGGCAGTTGGGTGGCGATGTCAAGAAGTCCGACGCTGGCGCGGGATGTGTCGTCACTCATAAGCGTCAACCCTAGTGAGGGATCTCACCGGGGGCACATGCGGCCATCGCCTCGTCGACGTTGTTAACCACCACCAAGCGATCCAGGGCGGTGTCGCCGACATAGCCGGTGTCGACGAGCGTGCGCAACCAGGTGAGCAGGCCGTCGTAATGCCCGAACGGGTCCAGCATGACGATGGGCTTGTCGTGCATGCCGAGGTAGCCAGCGGTCCAGGCCTCGAAGAATTCTTCGAGTGTGCCGATGCCGCCGGGCAGGGCGATGAACGCGTCGGCGCGGTCTTCCATGACTTGTTTGCGCTCCCGCATGGTGTCGGTGACGATCAGCTCGTCGGCCTCGACGTCGGCGAGTTCACGGTGCACCAGCGCTTTGGGGATGACGCCGATGGTGCGGCCGCTGTGCTGGCGTGCGCCGTCGGCGACAGCGCCCATTGCCGAGACATTGCCGCCGCCGGAGACGAGCGTCCAGCCGCGGTCGGCGATGGCATGGCCCACGTCGGTGGCGAGCTTGAGCAGTTCAGGGTGCTTAGGGCCGGAGGCGCAGTACACGCACACCGCCCAGGAAGGGGTTTCGGCCACGGTGGAAAACGTAACCGACGGCCGCAGGCCCGCCATACACTGCGGCGGTGGCTGAGTCGTTGTCGTCGCTGTTGGCGCGGGCCCAGGATCTGGCGTGGCAGGGCCGCGGACGCGATGCCGACGAGGTGCTCGCCGCGGTGGACCCCGCCACCCTGGATGAAGCCGACCTGATGGCGTGGGCATTGCCGCGCGCGGCGAACCAATTCTGGATGCTCGACGAACCCGAGCGGGCGACGGCGTTCCTGCGGGCGCTGCGCGGCCGGGTCTCCTCCGACGCCACGGTGGACGCCTTATTGGGCACGTTCGCGATGAACGCCGGCGACCTGCAGCGGGCGCGGGAGTTGTCGGATTCGGTGCTGACTTCAGCCGAGGCCACTGATCAGGCGGTCGGCTGGGCGGCGTCGGCGGCGGCGCTGGCACATGCCCGGATGGGCGAGTTCGAGCCGGTCGATTCGTTGGCGTCGCGTGCCGTGGCGGCCGGGCACCCGGGATTGTTGCGCTACACCTCCGGTTACGGGCAGGTGCTGGCGGCGGTGTTCGGCGGCGATCTGGAGCAGGCCGAGGCGGTGGCCCGGGAGCTGACGGTCGATGACGGGCCCGGGCATTCGATCGGGCATCTGTTGATCGCCGAGGTGCTGACATTCCGCGGCGATTTGGACGACGCGGTCGGTCTGTTGCGTTCGGCCGCAGACAGTTTGGCACCCACCGGCTATTCGTGGACGCCGCTGGCGTGGATGTTGTTGGCCCAGACGCTCGGCCAGCAGGGGTCGACGGTGGCCGCGGCAAAGGCCTTGGGGCGAGCCGAATCCCGGCACGGTTTGAAGTCGATGCTGTTCGCACCGGAGCTTGCGCTGGCGCGGGCATGGACCTGCTGGGCGCGTAAGGATTCCATCGGGGCGGTCGGAGCGGCCCGGGAGGCCTTCCGCGCGGCCGAGCGCGGTGGGCAGTCGGCCGTGGCGTTGCGTGCGGTACACGACGGGGTGCGACTGGGCGATGTCCGGGCTGCGGCCTGTCTTGACGGTCTGCCGGTGCAGGGTGTCTTCGCGCGCGTGACGGCCTCGCATGCGCGCGCATTGGCCGCGCGCGACGCGCTCGGACTGGCGGCGGTGTCCGAAGAGTGGTCGGGCCTCGGATTCGGCGCGGCAGCGGCCGACGCCGCGCGCCAGGTCGAGGAATTGCTGCCCGATAGCGGTGAAGCGCACCAATAGGATTGGCTTCGAATCGAATGGGGGCCGATGACTACCGATCCGCTCGACGTACAGACCGAGGGGTTGCGGGCCTTCTCGCGCACGCATTCCGATGTCGCGACCGGGCTGTCGGGCCTCGTCGGTGAGGACGGGGCCGCCGTGGACACCACTCACGGCCCCATCGCCTCATCGGTCAGCTCCGCACTTTCAGGCGTGCTGAGCAGCCGACGGGACTCCCTCGGGGCGACGTCGACGATCGCCAGCACCATCTCGGACCTGTTGCGGAAGGCCGCCGACGCCTATGCCCGCGGTGACGAGCAGGACGCGCAGCGGTTCACCGCCGGGGCGGAGGCGTTGGAGGGCAAGGACTCCCCCGGTCGGGGCGCGTCTGGTTCGGCGGGTGGTGACATGGCCGGCCAGATGGGCCAGATTCTTGGCCAGGTCGGTCAGCAGGTCGGCCAGATGGCGCAGTCGATCGCCCAGCCGTTGCAGGGCCTAACCCAAGGCTTGCAGCAGATTCCGCAGCAGATCATGCAGGGTGTGCAGCAGGCCTCCCAAGCCCGCGTAGGCGAGCTTCCTGATGCCGCGGACGAGAAGAAGGACCGTCACTCCGACGCGAAGCCGAGGGAAGATCGCGAGAAGAAACGGGACGAGCCCTCCGAGGACGGAGCCGAGGCCGGCTCGGTGGCGCCGTCCGAGCGGGCGCCGGTGGAAGCGCCCGCGCCGAAGCAGCGTCCTGCGGCTACCCGTCCGCAGGCGGATTGAGCCGTTCCAATGCTGTTCTGGCAGAGCAGATGAGCTTGATCGCGTGCCGCTCACCTTCTAGGTCTCGCCCGACGCGCGATCGCAGCAAACAGATGAGGACGCGGTGGAGCCACCGTTGAGCTGCAAAGACGCTGGAATGTTGTGCAGTGAAGCCTCTCCGGGGTTGGGTACTGTCTTAGCTGAGGTATGCGGAGGGGAATATCGATGCTGGTTGAGGCCGTAGCGGGGGCTCCGGTGACGTCCGACGAAGTGGACGGTCATGGCGCCTGAGAATTTGAAGGTCGACACGGATGCGCTGAAGCAGGCCGGCGCGAACTTCCTCGCTGCATCAGATGCGATTCCCGAGGCGCCTGCGGCCTACACACCCGCGGGAACTGACCCGTTGTCGGCGCGGATTGCGGAGCTGGCTCCTCAATTCCTCGCGCCGATCGCATCTGGGCTACCCGCGCTCAAGGCGGCGACTTCACAGTTCGCCAAGAACATTTCCGCCGTGGCCGACCGGTATGCGGCAACCGATGCCCAGTTGCACAGCAAGCTGTCCGCTCAGGTCGGTGGCGGTGGCGCAGGCGGGGGCGGTACCGCGTCCGGCGTGGCTGGCGCTGTGGGCGGGTCGAGGGCCGGTGCGGCTGGTGCGGCTGGTGCCGCGTCTCAAGGCGCCGGCCAGCTCGGGCAGATAATGCAAATGCCCATGCAGATGGCGAGCCAAGCCGCTCAGATCCCGCAACAGGTGATGGGCATGGCTGGCCAGTTGCCGCAGACGGCGATGCAAGGGGTGCAGCAGATCGCCGAGCAGATCAGCCAGGTGGCGGGGAAAGCCGGTGGCGCCGAGAAGCCTGAAGACAAGCCAGAGGAAGAGAAGGACCGCGAGGGTAAGCACCGCCGCGAAGATTCTCCCGACGCGGCCGAGCCGGTGGCCAGTGCTGCGCCGGGAACCACGCCGTCCGAACGAGCGCCAGAAGATCCCCACCGTCATGCTTCGCCGCGGCCATCATCGGAGAGTGTGTTGTGACGCAGCCTCCCAACGGTCCCAGCTCTAGCGGTTGGCCACCCGGCTACCCCGGCGGACAGCCTGGCCCACAATGGAATCCACAGCAGGGGTGGCCGCAGACTCCCTCACCCGCGCCCAAGCGCGGCATTGCGAAATGGATCATCGGCGCGGTGGCGCTGATCGCCGTCATCGCAGTGACGGCTGTCGTCGCGGTGTCGTGCACGAAAAGTAGTGGCGGATCCGAAAAGCCAACCGCCGCAACCACTACGAGTGGAGCACCCACGTCGGATTTTGCGAGCGCGAACGATACGGGGCCGGTGTCGGTGATTACCGAGGATCCGTCGTGTGCACCGTGGATGCCGATTCTTAATACGCTCGCCGCCGTCGAATCGAATGGGTGGAAAGAACGCGATCCGACTTTGCCTGCTTCTGTATGGGGACCAGATGTCCGCACTCAGCACATGGCGGTCGCCGATGCCATGCGTAGCGCGGCCGAGCAAACAACTCCTCTAGCCAAGCTGACTACTCACCGCGTAATGCGCGAGCTCTATGAGCAGTTCATCGCCTACGCGGGCGCGTATGCAGACCGAGTGCCGATTTATACCCCGCCAGACAATCAATTGGCACTCACCGCAGTCGGCGCTGCCGAGGTTCTTAGCCATGTCTGCCAATCGATTACATACGGATCGGCAGCAGCTCGGGCACCGCTGATTCAGCCTGCAGAACCTCCGACAGCAGTTTCTCCGCCCAGCAATCTGGACAATCCGGTGCGATTCCTGCAATCCCCAAACGCGGTATGCCCGGACCTCAAGCGGGCGGTCGACGCGTTCAACGCCACACCCGAAGTGGCCGCATGGAAGGGAACTGACGCGAACATTCCAGCCAGCGACTGGACACCAGAACTCCAAGCAACCGCGACGGCTCTCAAGCCCGTAATGCTGAGCTGGGCTGACGAGTTGGACAAGATCGGACGCAAGAGTTCAAACAGCACGCTAGAGGACTTCACGACGCTCGCCTCCCAATACCAGCGCGCATACGTGCAAAGCCTTCCGACGTTTGCTCGGCCTGACGAAAATCTCTACGACACATCGCGACTGACGGCGCCGATGATAGTTAGTGCCTGCGCCGCCGCTGGCGCTTAGACATGGGAATCAATAGGCCCACCGGTCCGTACACGGGTCGCCTCCTCGACCCTAACGGCTGGCCAACTACCAGTGAGGACGACCTCTACAACAGTGGAACGGAATGCACTCGCACACTTCAAGAACTGACCATCGGAGCCGCCGAGCCGTGGGTCCGCGAGTATGGGGAAACCTTCAATGGAGAAGTCTGGACGGGCAGCGGAGCGAGCGCAGCGGACGCCAGATCAAAATGGTGTTCTGATCAGTTCGTCAAACAGCAAGATCATCTCGTTTCTGCCGCCACTTGGTACAACCACGTCGCAGGGATGGTTGTCTTGGCGAAGAGCACAATTACCAACAACGTCCACGAGGCACAGCGCTTAATCCACGAAATTGAGACCTCACAAGATTCTAGTGCCGACGCAGACAAGCGAAAGGCTGCAATCGACAACGTCATCAATGTGTTTCACACCTTGAACGAAGTAACCGTCGCGAGTACAGCTGCCCAAGCTCCAGCACCCGGCAAATGGCAGCCTCCAACCGATGCCCTCCAGCAGCTTTTGGGGCAAAAGCTACCACCGAAATCGCCTGTACCAGCTCCGCCGTCCTTCTTGACCTCGAATGCGCCTCAACCACCTCACGGGCTGCCTACGCCACGTGGAAATGCCGACGCCCCATTGGGAAACGTCGGCGCACCGAACCCTGCTCCAGCACCGACCGAACCCGCAACGTCTCCTCAGCTCCAAGAATCGCCGCGGGGCGACTTAAGTTCCGACCCAGGCAATTCGAAAGGCAGCCCACCTTCACCTCCTCCCGCCGCCCAACAAGAGCCTCCCGCACATTTACGAGGGGATGCTGCACCTTCGCCTGGCAACTCACTCTCGCAGTCTGCCCCGCCACGCGCGACGGGGGGCATTCCTTCTGGACCTGCCAATGGCCCATCTCCTGCGGCCGGCCCCGGCCCAGTCAGCCAACCCGGCCCCAATCTGGCGGGCGGCGGCACCCCCGGCGGTCCCAGCGGCACACCGGCCTCGCCCATGTCCGGGCCCGGCACCACGGGCAGCCCTGGCGGACCCACCTCCCCGCAGACCGGCCAAGGCGCCCAAGGCCCACAAACCCCGCAGGGCACACAAGCTGCCAAACCTGAAACCGCAGCCGGCGCAGCAGGTCCCAAGCCGACAGGGATGCAGGCACCAGTCCAGCCGCCGTCTGCTCCGCTGAGCAACGCGACACCCGCGACACCATTCACCGCGCCGGCCGCACCGATCGACCAGTCCGCCGCGAGCGCTCCGAGCGCCCCGTCGGCACCGCATCCCGCGGCAGCAACCGGCGGTGGGATCGCACCGTCGCCCGCTCCCCCGCCATCGGCCACACCGGCACCGCCACCGATGCCACTCGGCGCACCAGCCACGCCTCCCCCGGCCGCGCCCGTGGTGCCGGCCGCGGGGCCTCCCGTCCTGCCTGCGGCCACGAACAACGCCCAGCCCGGAGCCGCTGCCGCCGCACCGATTCCGGTGTCCACAGCACGCGCTGAGCGTGACCTGATGGCGTCGTCGGCAGCGGCCGGCGCATTGAAGCGCAAGATGGGCGGCAACGATCCGCTGAGCGTGGCGCGCCGTATCGCCGCGGCACTGAACGCGCCGGATATGTCGCGACTCAACGACATCGGCTTCTTCTGGCTGGTCGGGCTCACCGCTGACGACACGATCGTCGTCGCCAACAGCTACGGCATCGCCTACATCCCCGATGGCGTGAACCTGCCCGAGCAAGTGAAGATGGTCAGCGCCGACGCGTCCATCCCGCCTACCGAGCGGGGCCAATGGGCCACCTATCCCGTTGCGGCCCTGACCGCATGGGCACAAGCACACGAGAAAACGCTACGTGCGGTCATCGGCACCACGACCCACCTCGAAGGCATCGACCCAGGCGCACACAAAGTGCTCCTCGAAGACGACGACATCCCGCCGAGCGGAAAGATGACCGGCCGCACCCGGCTTGAGATCAGCTTCCCCGACGCCGCGACCAAACTCGCCGGCGTCAAAGACCCCGACCTCATCGCCCAACTCCCACCCGCACAAGCGGACAACGCGCCCCCTGCCAACGAGACCTTCACGCTGTGGTTCGACGTGATGAAGCCGCTGATGAGCATCGCCACCGGGCGCGAAGTCGCCCACCTCAACGCTTTTGTGCTGTACGCCGCGCACGCCGCCGACCTCGCGCTCTACCGCGCCCACAACGCCGTCGAGACAGCCGACCAACGCGCCGCGATCGCCGACTGGCTCTACTGGCTACACCAGTACGACCTGCTCATCGAAGCCAACGCGGACGTCACGGCGAAGGCGTAAGCACACCCCGATCCAGGACCAGCCTCCGCTGCACCCCGATGTTGTCGAGGAACCGCTCGTCATGACTGACAACGACGAAAGCACCCCGATACGCGTTGAGCGCGGACTCCAACTGTCCGATGCTGACCAGGTCGAGGTTGTTCGTCGGTTCGTCCAGCAGTAGCAACTGCGGCGCCGGTTCGGCGAACAGCACGCACGCCAGCGTCGCCCGCAACCGTTCACCGCCGGACAGCGCACTGACCAGAAGGTCCACCATGTCACCGCGAAACAGGAACTGCGCCAACAGATGCCGCCTTCGAGTCACCGACAGGCCTGGGGCAAAGGACATCAACGATTCCCACACCGTCGACTCCGGGTCCAGCAGATCCAGTCGCTGCGACAGGTAGGCCACCGGAACCTGCGCACCCGCGACCACGAGCTGAAGCAGAGTGGACTTGCCGGATCCATTCGGCCCGGTCAGCGCAATCCGTTCGGGACCGCGGACATCCAGATCCACGTCGTCGAAAGCGATCGACCGTAACCCGGACGCGGAGAACAGCACCCGCCCCGCCGGCACTTCGGTAAGCGGCAGGTCCAGGGCCAGCACCTCGTCATCCCGCAGCGCCCGCTCAGCCTCATCGAGGCGCGTCCGCGCATCGCCGACGCGGCGAGAGTGCACGTCATCAGACCGGGCTGCCGACTCTTGCGCATCGCGTTTGAGTTTTCCCGCAATGATTTTCGGCAGGCCGGCGTCCTTGACGTTGCGCGCCGCGTTCGACGCCCGCCGGTCGGCCCGCTCGCGCGCCTCCTGCATCTGACGCTTCTCCCGCTTGAGCTGTTGCTCGGCATTGCGGACATTACCTTCGGCCACGCGTTGCGCCGCCTGCACCGCCTCCTCATACGCGGTGAACCCGCCGCCGAACATCGACACCTCACCGGCGCGCAACTCCGCGATGGCATCCATCCGGTCCAACAGTTCGCGGTCATGGCTGACCACCACCAGCGTGCCACCGAAACCGTCCAACGCAGAGTAGAGCCGTAGCCGCGCAGCGGAATCCAGATTGTTTGTTGGTTCGTCGAGCAGCAGCACGTCCGGACGCTTCAACAACTGAGCAGTGAGCCCCAGCGACACCACCTGCCCACCCGAGAGCGTCCGCAGCGGACGATCCAACTCGATGTCGCCCAACTGTGCACGCAGTCGCTCCTCGATATCCCACTCGTCACCGATCGCGGCGAACACGGCCTCACTCGCGTCTCCGGCCGCCAGCGCATCCAGCGCCGCCAGAATCGCAGTCACACCAAGAACATCGGCCACTGTGTGGTCGGCGAGGAACGGCAGCTCCTGCGGCAGATAGCCGACGACGCCGTCGACCGACACGCTGCCCGATACAGGCGACAAGACACCCGCGATCAGCCGGAGCAGCGTGCTCTTACCGGCACCGTTGGGGGCGACCAGACCCGTGCGGCCCGCCCCGACTGTGAAGGACAGGTCGGTGAACACCGGAGTGTCGTCAGGCCAGGCGAACGAAAGATGAGAACAGACGATAGACATGCGGGAACTCCAAAGATGACGGCAGACAGGGCAACCTGGGTGTCATCGGTTCACAGCACGAAATTCACAGTACCGGTTCGGTCAAGCGGTTAAATATGCCCGCAGCGTGTCGGTGGTGGCAGTGATGGCCGTGACATCGACGTGCTCGTCGACCTTGTGCGCCAGATTCGGGTCGCCCGGCCCGTAGTTGACCGCCGCGATCCCCAGTGCCGCGAACCGCGACACGTCGGTCCAGCCGTATTTGGCCCGGACCTGTCCCCCGGCGGCCGCCACCAGCGACGCCGCCGCGGGGTTGGCCAAGCCCGGCAACGCCCCGGCGGCCGCGTCGGTGACCTCCAATGTCACGTCCAGCCCGTCGAATACCTCACGCACGTGGTCGACGGCTTGCTCCACCGAGCGATCCGGCGCGAACCGGAAATTGACCGTGGCCGACGCCGCATCGGGAATCACGTTGCCCGCGACGCCACCGTCGATGCGCACCGCCGACAAACCCTCCCGATACACGCAGCCGTCGATGTCCACGTTGCGCGGCTGATAGCCCGACAACCGGTCGAGCACCGCGCCGAGCTTGTGAATAGCGTTGTCCCCCAACCAGGATCGAGCCGAATGCGCACGGGTTCCCTTGGCGCTGACAACGGCACGGATGGTGCCCTGGCAGCCGGCTTCGATGAATCCGCCGGAGGGCTCACCAAGAATCGCGACATCGGCGGTCAGCCAGTCGGGCAGCTCGCGTTCGATGCGGCCCAACCCGTTGGCGCTGGATTCGATCTCCTCGCAGTCGTACATGACGAGGGTGATGTCGTGGCTGGGCTCTGCGAGCGTCGCTGCCAAATGTAAGAACACCGCGTCGCCGGACTTCATGTCCGAGGTTCCGCAGCCGTACATCAGGCCGTCGACGACGCGGCTGGGCACGTTGTCGGCGGCGGGCACGGTATCGGTGTGACCGGCCAACAGCACCCGTGACGACCGACCCAGATGGGTGCGCGCCAGCACGGCGTCACCGTTCCTGACCACTTCGAACCACGGTGCCTGGGCGCGCAGCGCGGCCTCGATCTCGTCGGCGATGCGCTGTTCATGGCGCGACTCGCTGGGAATGTCCACCAGGGCGGCGGTCAGTGCGATCGGATCGGCGCGCAGGTCTAGCCCCATGACTCTGGAGGTTAGTCCAGTAACGTAGGCCGACGTGACTGCCGCATCTGGCGTCGGCCTGGCCACGATTGCCGCCGACGGAACCGTCCTGGACACCTGGTTTCCCGCTCCCGAGCTGACGGCCGACGGGCCGTCCGGCACAACCCGCCTGTCGGTGGCCGAGCTACCCGACACCTTCGCCGCCCTGACCGGCCCCGATGCCGATCGTGACGTCGAGGTGGTCGCGGTGCGCACCACCATCGCCGACCTGGACGACAAGCCGGCCGACACCTATGACGCCTACCTGCGGCTGCACCTGCTGTCGCATCGGCTCACCAAGCCGCACCAGGCCAACCTGGACGGCATCTTCGGTCTGTTGACCAACGTGGTGTGGACCAACTTCGGTCCCGCTGCCGTCGAGGGATTCGAACTGGTCCGCGCCAAGCTGCGCGGCCGCGGCGCCGTCACCGTCTACGGCGTGGACAAATTCCCGCGGATGGTCGACTACGTGCTGCCCAAGGGTGTCCGCGTCGCCGACGCCGACCGGGTCCGGCTCGGCGCACACCTGGCCGAAGGCACCACCGTCATGCACGAGGGTTTCGTGAACTTCAACGCCGGCACGCTCGGCACCTCCATGGTCGAGGGCCGCATTTCCGCGGGCGTCGTCGTGGGTGACGGCTCCGACGTCGGTGGTGGCGCGTCGATCATGGGCACGCTCTCCGGTGGCGGTAAGGAAGTCATCTCGGTGGGCAAGCGCTGCCTGCTGGGCGCGAACGCAGGCGTGGGCATCTCGCTGGGCGATGACTGCGTCGTCGAGGCTGGCTTGTACGTCACCGGCGGCACCAAGGTGACCGCCTCGGACGGCCAGACCGTCAAGGCCAAGGAGCTTTCCGGCGCCAACAACCTACTGTTCCGGCGGAACTCACTGTCCGGTGCGGTGGAAGTCGTCAAGCGCGACGGCACCGGCATCACCCTCAACGAGGCTTTGCACGCCAACTAGTGATGCGTCGGTTTCTGCGCCAGGATCGTTGACTGCGCGACATCGCGACCCAGGCGTAGAAATCGACGCTCAACAAGCACTGACCCGCAACAGCGCCACCCCATGCAGGGGAACCGCCGCCTCGACGGGCCCGGTCGTCGTGGAGTCGTTGTGCTGCCACAGGTCGCGCACGACGTGGCACGTTCCGTCCGGCAGGCCGATCGCACTCAGTGAGGTGCTCAGGCGCACAGTGTCGTCGGCCTGGTTGAACAACCCGACCGCCACCGATCCGTCGGCCATCGGCTTGACCAACACCCGCGGATCACCCGAAAGTGGATGAGCTTGCTTCACCAGCGGATCCTGGTCGACGGCGATCACCTCGCGGTTGGTGAGCACCGCGCGAGTCTGGTCGGACATGTCACGAATATCGTTGCCCGCCAACAGCGGCGCCGCCAGCAACGCCCACAGCGAGATATGTGTCTGCTGTTCCTCGGCGGTCAGGTCGGGGCGGGGCGAGCCCATCGACATGGTCGGATGCCCCACCACGAACTGGTGCCACCCGAGTCCGATCACCATCATGTCGGGATCGTTGATGTGTGACGGGCCACTGTGTGACGCTGCCGCCCCGGCTTCGGTGAACGCCTGGCTCACCCCGGCCAGTCCCTCGGCCCACAGTGCGGAATCACCCCATGCCGGCACCAGATCGACTGCGTTGCGGGTGATATCGGACGTGTGGGACCAGTCGTACTCCATGCCCGCACCTGGATCCCCCGAGCTGTTCGGGTTGATGCTGTAGATGATGTGTCGGCCAGTGGCGCGCAACGCGTCGCGCATCGCGGTGAAGTACTTGACCTGATCGTCGTGGCCGGCGGCCATCCGGCACCAGTCGTATTTCAGGTAGTCGACACCCCAGTCGGCGAACGTCTGAGCGTCGGCTTGCTCGTGGCCCGCGCCGCCGATCCGCGGATCCTGGCCGCAGCCCTGGTTGAACGGGCTGTGGTAGATGCCGAGCAGCATCCCCCGGTCGTGGGCATACCGTGCCAGTGCCGCGATCCCGTGCGGGAATCGGTCCGGGTCGGCCTGCAGATGGCCATCGCTGTCGCGGGTGGGAGCCGCCCAGCCGGCATCGAGGTTGACGTAGCGGTAGCCGGCGTCGCGCATCCCGGAGGACACCATCGCATCGACGATCTGGTGCACGCTCTGCTCGGTCAGTTCGATACCGGAGTTCCACGAGTTCCAGCCCATCGGCGGGGTCAGCGCCTGCGGCGGTGGGGCCGACGCGCATCCGGCGAGCAGCAGGACACACGCCGCCAGCCAAGCCAGTGCACGCATCCGGCCATGGTGGCAGCACAGGCTGGGAGCCACGTGTGGACGGTCCACCCATCGACCGATAGAAATCGGGCGCCGGAATTGTCAGAATGACCGGCAGCCGGCAGAAAAGGGGTGCAGTGGTGATCGTCCTCACGGATACCGTACAGACCTGGGGCCATTCGGCCACCGTTCACTATTCGCACGCCGCACGGTCCGTCGTGGCGCAATCGGCGCTCGCGCTGCACATGGAATTCAACTCGAACATCGGCCCGAACCCGATCTTCCGGAGCTACGGCCTCATCCGGACCGCACTGGCCAATGGCACCACGATCACGGTGAACGGACCATCTCTGGTCACGACAGGTCTGACGGAATTGCATGTCGAACTCATCACCGACAACGGCGCCTCCGTGGCGGTGATCAATCAGTTCGACACGACGGGCGCATTCACCGGCGCGCCGGAAGTAGCCATCAGCGTGCGTCGGGTTTCGTTTCACCGGCCAGTGAACGGCACAACCGCCTACGCGCACACCACGAAAGTCTTTGCCGGTGGCCGCGACATCAGCGAGCAGGAAGCCATCGACACCGCAACGGCGAACCTGCGTAGCCTCAGTCTCGATCCGGCCACTCTGACCATGAAGGTGACGACCGACGCCGAAAGCGCTTCCCGTTTACAGCGATTGGATGTCGAAACCAACGAGCTGGTCGACGAGCCGGCCGAAGGGCGACTCAGCTAGCAGGTTCGGCCGCCAAGATGCAGAACTCGTTACCTTCCGGGTCGGCGAGCACCACCCAACTCTGGTCGCCCTGACCGATGTCGACATGTCGGGCACCGAGCCCGAGGACGCGCTGAACCTCGGCGTCCTGGTCCTCCGGCGTGAAATCGAGGTGCAGCCGGTTCTTCAGCGACTTGTCTTCCGGCACACCCAGGAACAGCCAGTCCGGGCCGGCACCGGGCGGCGCCTTCAGTACGACATCGCCATCGTCGTCGACATGGTGACTCCAGCCCAACACCGTCGACCACCAAATCCCCTGGGCCATCGGGCTGCGGGCGTCGATGCACAGAGCAGAGAATCTCAGTCCCACGTCATCAGCTCCTTCTTCAGGACTTTACCCATGGCGTTGCGTGGCAGCGCGTCAACCAGCCGCACCTCGCGCGGCCTCTTGTGCACCGAAAGTTGCTGTGCGACAAAGTCGACAACCTGTTCCGGCGCAACGGTTCCGACCACGAATGCGACGATGCGCTGACCCAGATCGTCATCGGGCACACCGACCACCGCCACTTCGTCCACTCCGGGATACCCGAGCAGCACCGTTTCAATCTCGCCGGCGCCCACCCGGAAGCCACCCGTCTTGATCAGGTCGACCGATTCGCGTCCGACGATGCGGTGCATCCCACCGTCGTCGATGACGGCGACGTCGCCGGTGCGGTACCAGCCATCCGCGTCGAACGCCTCGGCGGTCGCCTCGGGGCGATTGAGGTAGCCGCTGAACACGGTGGGGCTCTTGATCTGCAGACGACCGATGGTTTCGCCGTCGTGCGGCACCGGTGCTCCGTCGTCGTCGACGAGGCGGGTCTGCACGCCGGGCAGCGGCAAACCCACCCAGCCGGGGCGGCGTTCCCCGTCGACCACCGTGCTGATGGTGATCAGGGATTCGGTGCTGCCGTACCGTTCGATGGGCGCGTGCCCCGTGAGCCGGACCAAGGCGTCGAACACCGGTACCGGAAGCGGCGCGCTCCCCGACACCAGCAGGCGGGCGGATGCCAAGGCCCGGGCGGATGCCTCGTCGGCGACCACCCGTGACCAGACGGTGGGCACCCCGAAGTACAGCGATCCGGCCGCTTCGGCGTACGCCTCGGGAGTCGGTTTTCCGGTGTGCACGAACCGATTTCCGATACGCAACGAACCGAGCAGGCCGAGCACCAGGCCGTGCACATGGAACAACGGCAACCCGTGCACCAGCGTGTCCGCGGACGTCCACTGCCAGGCGGCGGCAAGGGCATCGATATCGGCGGCGACGGCGCGACGGCTGACCACAACCCCCTTGGGCAGGCCGGTGGTGCCGGAGGTGTAGATGATCATCGCCGGTGAGTCGGGTGACGGTTCGGCGTAGCGGTGCCAGGACCGGGCATGCATCCGTACCGGAATATGCGGCAGCCCTTCGGTTTCGGCGGGCAGTTCACCCAGCCAGGCCTGCGCGCCGGAATCGTTGAGGATGTGCGCCCGTTCGGCGGCACCGACATCGGCGGGCACCGGCACGAATGGCACGCCGGCGATCAGGCAGCCGGTGATGGCCAGCACCGTGCTGGCTGACGGGGTCGCCAGAATCGCGACGCGGCGCGCGACCGACACCCGTTCGGCGGCCGAGGTGCCCGCCCCCACCAGGTCACTGCGGCTCAAGGTCATACCGTCGATGCGCACGGCGTCGGCGAGATCATGTCCGGCGGCCACGGCTGCGGGGTCCAACGAAGTCAACAACACGCTGGTGACGCTACTCTGGGCGGGTGGACCCGATCGAAAGACTGGCCAGTCGTGAGGTGTACCGCAACAACTGGATGGTGGTCCGGGAGGACGATATCCGCCGCCCCGACGGCTCACTCGGGATCTACGGGGTCGTCGTCAAACCGTCGTATGCGCTGGTGATAGCGCAGGACGGCGACCGGTACCGCATGGTGGAGCAGTATCGCTACCCAATCGGCCTGCGGCGCTGGGAATTTGTCCAGGGCACCGCGCCGGACAGCATCGGCGGCGACGAACCCGAGCCCACCGTCCTGGCCGAGCAGGAACTGCGCGAGGAGACCGGGCTGCGCGCCGAGGCGTGGCAGATCCTGGGCCGCCTCGATGTCGCCCCGGGGATGAGCAGCCAGCGGGGCTGGGCCTTTCTGGCCACCGGCATCACCGAAGGCGAGCACGAACGCGAACACGAAGAGCAGGACATGCACAGCGAGTGGTTCACCGGTGCGCGGATCGACCAGATGATCCGCGACGGCACCATCACCGACGCGCAGACCCTGGCGGCGTGGATGCTGCTTCGTCTGCACCGGGAGAACGGGTAGCCGAAGGCGCCGACGGTTTACGGTGCCTGGCTTATCGGGTGGCCCGTCCGACGGCCAGAGGGTAGACGATGGTAGGCATCCCGCTCCACACCGCGTCCTTGGCTTCGACGGCAAATCCGCCGGCGCGCATCAACTCCAGCGTCGGGCGGTTGCAGACGCATCCACCGGCGAAGGCACACCAGAACCTCGCGAAGATGTTCTGGTACCACGCCAGTGGCGCCCAGCTTGCCCGGATGTGTTCGATGAACAAGAGCTGACCTCCTGGCCGTAGCACCCGTGCGATTTCGCGAAGGGCCCGTTCGGGTTCCGCCACGGTGCACAGCACCAGCGTCGCCACGACGGTGTCGACGGATGCGTTGGCGAACGGTAGGCGCTCGGCAGCAGCGCCGGAGATCACCGCCTCGCGACCACGCCGGTCGAGACGCCGGACGAGCTTGCGGCGCATCCCGGGATCGGGTTCGGTGAACACCAACTCGTCGAGGCCGTCGGGATAGTGCGCGATGTTCAGCCCGGTTCCGGCGCCGATCTCGACGACGCGGCCGTGCGCCTGGGCCAGCAGCTTGCGGCGGCGTCGCCGCATGCCGACGATTTCGCCGGTCCAGAGGAACGGGTCGTACAGGACGGCCATGATGCGCAGCCACAACGAATGTGACGGGCGCGAGTCAACCTGGGTGAGCTCGGTCATGCCGCGAAACTACGAGCAGACGGCAGGGGTCCGCATCGCTCGATCCGGCCATCTTCGGGCAGTGGCCCGAACCGGCCAGCTACAGCAGACCGAGCCGGGACGCCTCGGCGACTGCCGCGGTGCGCGACGGGCTGCCGAGCTTGCGGCGGATGTTCGCGACGTGGCGGTGCACGGTGTGGGCGCTGAGCCGCAACTGTTCGGCGATCYCGCGATCGCTCAGACCGCGGGACACGCAGCGCAGGACCTCGCGCTCGCGATCGGAGAGCAGGACCGACGCGTCCGGTACAGCCTCGGGCTGCTGCGGCGCCAGTGCGTTTCGACAGGCGCGGACCACCGCATCGATGTCGCCATGCCATGGAAAGTGCGAACTGCCTTGCAGCGGAACGAATGCCGCGCCGGGGATCGCGGCCGCAACTTCACGCCCGCACTCATACGGCACGGCACGGTCATCGCGGCGATGCACGACCGTCGTCGGGACCCGGACCAGCGGAAGGCGGGCGCGCACGTCCAGGCTGTAGACCAGGCGCAGCAAGGCCGCGGCGGTGTCCGCGGTGGCCGACTCGCGCTGCACCTGGGCGAAACGTTCATGCTCTGCCGCGTCGGCGCCGCCGAGAAAGATATCGCTGAGCACGCGCGACCCCAGGCCCCAGTGCGCGCCGACCGCGGTGACGATGGCGTCGGCGACACCGGGCGGGGTCAGCGCACCGCCATCGGGGTAGGAGCCGTAGAGCACCAGGCGATCCACACGTTCGGGATATGCCGCGGAGAACGCGATGGCGGTGCAGCTGCCCGAGGAGCCACCGACCAGTGACACGCGGTCGAGCTGGAGTTCGTCGAGCAGCGCCCGCAGCACCGCGACCTCGCCGTCGAGGGTCAGATCGGCGTCATCCACGGTCCGATCGGACATGCCCGCGCCGAGCCGGTCATAGCGGATCAGCGTGGCGTCCGCGGCGACGCCGTCCCAGAATCGCCGCACACCGGGGTTCTGCCAGTCGAGTTCGAGGTGGCTGACCCACCACGCGGGGGCGACCAGGGGCGGCCCCTCGCCGCGCAGCTCGTACGCCACACGCCGCGAGCCCAGCGGCAGGAAGCGGATCGCAGACATCGTGCTGAGCGTACGACGGCTACCGGGAACCCGCGTGCCGCTTGGCTTTGGCCATGAAGCGGATGACCAGCGCGCCGAGCACGATGATCAGGAACGGCCCGTAGTACTCGGTATACGTCACGCCGCGGCGCCAGTAGGCGAGGAAGAACGCGAACCAGATCACGTAACTTCCGGTCACGTGCAGCCGGTGCCAAGTCTCGTAGCGCATCCGGCCGGCCACGCGGTCGAATGACGTGACGGTCATCGCGATGATGAAGCCGTACGCGATGAAGTCGACGACGTACACGCCGTGCGGAGTGTGTTCGACGCCGGTATCGAATCGCGGCTTGTTGAGCAGGATCGTGGCGACGATGAAAAAGGCATGAACCACATGGGATCCGGCGAAGGCGACGCCGAGGTAGCGCCTGTTACGGCGGATCCATCGGGTGGTGGTCGTGGGCCACAGCTGATAGAGCGACGACGCGGTGAACGCCAGCAGGAACAGGATCGCCGAGGTGCGCGCGGTGATGCGGATCCCGAGGTTGGCACCGTTCGCGCCGCCGACTGCCACGGCCGCGATGGTGGAGATGATGGCGACGGCGGCGATGAGGATTCCTGTCAGCTTCCAACCGGAGAGGGCGGTGGACACCTGCCGGGGCGCAGTGGTGGTCATGGCTCCATTCGAGCAGCGGAAGATCATCTCGTCCAACGAACGTTTCTCATCACTTTCATCTCTTACTTAGATGATCCGGATACTGCCGCGTCACGATGCGATCACTAATTGACGCTGCCTGCTGTGGGGTCGCCGAGTTGTCGGTACCCGCCCCTAGCGTGGGGTTCGTCGGAGCTTGAGAGAAATTGGAAGAGAGATGTTTGTCCGTCGCGTCTGCGTCGCGGTACCGCTCGCCCTCGTCGCCTGTCTGGGTTTCACGCCGCCGGCGGCTGCCGCCGGTCAACCGCTCAATGGCCGTTACCAGGTGATGAGCTACGCCTCGCAGAAGAACGGCACCAGCATCGCGGCACGCCAGGCCGAACCGGACTTCGGTGCGGTCTATACCTTTTCGACGGCGTGCGGGAGTAGCTGCGTGGCCACGGTCATCGACGGGCCCGCCCCGTCGAATCCGACCATCCCGCAACCCCAGCGGTATACCTGGGACGGCGCCAAGTGGTCGTTCAGCTACGACTGGCAGTGGGAATGTTTCCGCGGTGAGGAGTATCCGCGGGTGTACAGCCCGGCAACCTCCTGGGTCACCTACGCGCCACAACCCGACGGTTCCTTGCGCGGCAGCTGGTACACCGACATCCTCAGCGACGCCTGCCGCGGCAATGTACTGATGCCGGTGGCCGCGTTCCCGGCTCCCTAACGCCGAAGCAGGCCCTCGGCCAGCGGAGTCGGTGAGCCGAACCGGTGGGCGGTCACCGCGACCGACTGCTCCCGCAGGAACGTCAGCAGCTCAACCCGCCCGGCCTCGACAACAGGCTGGGCGTACAGCGCGATGTCCACCCTGCCGTCGCTGACATGGGCGAACCCCTCCCGACTACCACCGAGCAGGCGAACCCGGGCAGGAGCGTTGTCGCGCAAGACTTCTTGCCAGGCCACCGCATCGTGCACCAGGCACGTCACGTCTGAGGAGTGAAGCGCCTCGACGATCGCGGGGTCCAGTGGCTCCGGGCTGGAGACCGTCACCTCCGCGCCGGCCAGTATGCCTGCCCCGGCTATCCGCAACAGGGACGCGGTGTCGGCACGTTCCGCGCGCACGGTGACAGGCACCGGTAGATACCGGAACATGTTCTTCTCCGCCATCAAGCCGGACACGTCCCGAGCGATCCCGAACTCCTGCGCCCAGGCCAGCGCATCCGACGCGAAAGATCGATCCAGGAAGGCAATCTCCTCGCCGGCCAGATCGAAATGCTGTGCAGCATCGAGTAATCGGCGGACCTCGGCGGCAATCGGGCCGCCTGCGGTCGCGGGTGAGGACCGCCAGTCACTGAGCCCGACCAGGTAGTTCGGACCGCCCGCCTTGCCACCGGCCCCGACCGCCGATTTCTTCCACCCGCCGAACGGTTGGCGCCGCACGATCGCCCCGACCGTCGACCGGTTCACGTAAGCGTTGCCGGCCTCGACACGGTCGACCCAGCGTTCGATTTCGGCGCGGTCCAGGCTGTGCAGTCCTGCCGTCAGCCCGTAGTCGACCTGGTTCTGCATCTCGATTGCCTCGTCCAGGTCGTCGGCCGCCATGAGCCCAAGCACCGGGCCGAAGTACTCGGTGAGGTGGAACTCCGAGCCGCGCCGGACGCCGGCCCTAACCCCGGGAGACCACAACCGGCCGGTGTCGTCCAGCGGGCGGGGCGCCACCAGCCACTGCTCCCCCGGCGCCAACTGCGTCAGTGCGCGCAAGAGCTTTCCGGCCGCGGGCTCGACGATCGGACCCATTTGCACGGTCGGGTCCGTCGGGTAGCCGACCTTCAACGAGGTGACGGCGTCCACGAGCTGGTCACGGAACCGCGCGGACCGGGCGACGGAACCGACCAGGATGCCCACCGAGGCGGCCGAACACTTCTGGCCGGCGTGCCCGAAAGCCGAGGACACCAAGTCCTTCACCGCCAGGTCGATGTCGGCGTGCGGGGTGATGACGATGGCGTTCTTCCCGCTGGTCTCCGCCAGTAGCGGCAGGTCGGGCCGGAAGCTGCGGAACAGCGCGGCGGTCTCGAACGCGCCGGTGAGGATCAGTCGGCCGACACGTTCATCGGAGACGAGCTGGGTACCGAGGTCACGCTCGTCGACGTGCACCAGTTGCAGGACATCGCGCGGCACGCCGGCATCCCAGAGTGCCTGCACCATCACCGATCCGCACCGGCGAGCCTGGGTCGCGGGCTTGATGATGACCGGGTTGCCCGCGGCCAGCGCCGCCACGACTGACCCGGCCGGAATGGCGACCGGAAAATTCCACGGCGGGGTGACCACCGTCAGACCGGCCGGGACGGCGACGGCGCCGTCGACGGTGTCGAGGTTCTCGGCCAGCGTCGCGTAGTAGTTCGCGAAGTCGATGGCCTCGGAAACCTCGGGGTCACCCTGGTCGAGGGTCTTTCCGCATTCGGCGGCCATCACCTCGAGCAGAACGGCGCGGGCGGACGCCAGTGTTCCGGCGGCACGCCTGAGGACGGCGGCACGCTCGGCGCCGGAGAGCGCCGACCACGTGGCGCCCGCCGCGACGCCGCAGGCGATCACGGCATCCAGTGATGCTGAGTTGTGGACGGTGTGTTCGGTGACCAGTGCGCGGCCGGCCTCCGACTCCGCCACGCTGTCGGTGATTGCATTGCCCCACCGGCGATTCCCGGGCAGCGACGGATCGGTGTCGGCCACATTGGCGAACGACCCGGCAGGGCACACCGCATCTGCTGGGTCGTCGGACCGTCGGTCCTGCCGGCGGTTCGGCGGGGACACAGTGTCGTCGAGGTCCACCACCGACGCGAGGAACCGGTCCCGTTCCCGCTCGAACAACGCACTGTCGCTGTGTAATTCGAAGACGGCGGACATGAAGTTCTGCTGACTTGCGCCCTCTTCCAGGCGCCGGACGAGGTAAGCGATCGCCACGTCGAAGTCCTTCGGGTGCACCACCGGCACATACAGCAGCAGGCCGCCCACCGTGCGCCGGACCACCTCGGCCTGCGCCTCTGCCATGCCCAGGAGCATCTCGAACTCGACGCGGTCCCGGACGCCGCGATGCCCTGCGAGCGTCCATGCGTAGGCGATGTCGAACAGATTGTGACCGGCGACGCCGAGTCGCACATTCGCCGTATGCTCCGGCCGCAGGGCGTAGTTCAGCACCCGCTTGTAATTGGTGTCGGTGTCCTGCTTGGTCGGCCATGTGGCCAACGGCCAGTCGTGCAGGGATGCCTCCACCTGTTCCATCGGAAGGTTGGCGCCCTTGACCAGACGGACTTTGATCCCGGCACCGCCGCGTTCACGACGAGTCCGGGCCCAATCCTGAAGGCGCATCATCGCATTCAGCGCGTCCGGCAGATAAGCCTGCAGCACTATCCCGGCTTCGAGGCCGAGCAGTTCGGGCCGGTCGAGCAGCCGGGTGAACACCGCGATGGTCAAGTCCAGGTCGCGGTACTCCTCCATGTCGAGGTTGATGAACTTCTTGGCCGGCGAGGACGCCGCAAAACTGAACAGCGGCAACAGATTCTGCTCGATGTCGTCGACCGCCTCGTCGAACGCCCATGGCGAATGCGGCGGGACCGTTGCCGACACCTTGATCGACACGTAGTCGACGTCGGGGCGGGCGAGAAGCTGCTCGGTACCCGCGAGCCGCCGCGCCGCTTCGCGCCGCCCCATGACAGCCTCGCCGAGCAGGTTGATGTTCAACCCGACGCCGCGGGCACGGATGCGGGCAATCGCACGGCCCAGCCGCGCGTCGCTCGCGTCGACAAGCAGGTGCCCGACCATCTTGCGCAGCGCTCGCTGCGCAATCGGAATGACGATGCCCGGCGCGACCACCGACACCAGCGCGCCCAGTTTCACCAGTAGGCGCAGGTGCCACGGCAGGAAGCCGGGGGCGTTTCGCGCGAGATCCCGCAGGTTCGCCGCCGCGACCACGTTGTCCTCGGGCCGGATCACGCCATCGACGAATCCGACGGTGAAATCCAACCCTCGCGGGTCGCGCAACACGTCGGCCAGCCGTCGCGCTGCGGGTGCGACCGGTTGGGCCGCGGCCTCGTCCAGCCAGGTCCGGACCAGGGCCACCACATCCGTCAGGAGATTCTTCTCGCTGCTCACCTGCGTCATCTACCCATGATGGGCGCTGCCGACGATTAAAATAAAGTGATGATTTCCGATGTGAAACTTTAAGTAAATATGAAACATCAACGGCCGGATCTCCTGGACACCCGTCGACTGCGCCTGCTCTACGAACTGAGCCTGCGTGGGACGTTGTCCGACGTCGCCGAGCCCCTGCACCAGAGCCCGTCGTCGGTATCGCAGGCGCTCAACCAGCTGGAGCGCGAAGTCGGTGTGCCCCTCCTGGAGAAGGTCGGCAGGCGCCTGCGACTCACCCCTGCCGCCGAGGTGCTCGTCGAGCACACCGCCGCCATCCTGGCGCGGCTCGAGCTGGCCGCCTCCGATGTCGCCGTCCAGAGCGATCAGGTCTCGGGCACCGTCCGCCTGGCCGTCTTCCAATCCGCCGCGTCCGCCTTCATGCCGCAGATGCTGACCGAGCTGGCGAACCGCCATCCCCGCCTGCGGGTCACGATGTCGCAACGCGAACCCGAACAGGCCCTCTACGAGACGTGGATGCGCGAGTTCGATCTGGTGATCGCCGAGGAGTATCCGGGGCATGCCGCCCGCGCGTATCCGGACCTGCACCGTGAGCCGCTGACCACCGATCTGCTTCGGCTGGCGGTGCCGCCGACCGGCGATCCGTGGCGGCAGATCACATCGGTCAGGGATACCGCCGGCCTTCCGTGGACGATGGAACCGGTCGGCACCGCGTCCCGGCATTGGGCCGAACAACTGTGTCGGCAAGCCGGATTCGAACCCGACGTCAGGTTCGAGACCGATGACCTCGAAGCCCAGATAGCGCTCATCGAGAACGGGAACGCGGTGGCGATCCTGCCGGATCTCATGCGCGTGCGTCGCCGGCCGGATGTGCGGATCGTGGACGTGGATTCACGACGTCGTTCGGTGTTCACCGCGACCAGAGCCGCGATCAGCAACACCCCGGCAATCGTGGCCTGCCGCACGGCATTGGCCTCTGTGGTGCCCGAGCACCTCGACGTGAGCTGAGGGTCCATCGTTCGGTGGACCCTGGGATCCATCGGCCGGACGTCGCGCCCGCTGCGGCCGCAGGCGCACGATCAGTCCATGAGCAACTCGACGCTGACCGCGGGACCTGCTGCGCACAACCCTTACCTGGAAGGTGGTTACGCCCCCGTCGACCGAGAGATCACCGCGATCGACCTCGACGTCACCGGCCGCATCCCCGACCATCTCGACGGCCGCTATCTGCGCAACGGCCCGAACGCGCTGGGCAGCGCCGACCCCGCGCACTATCACCTGTTCCTCGGGCCCGGCATGGTGCACGGGCTGCGGCTACGGGACGGCCGCGCACAGTGGTACCGCAACCGATGGGTGCGCTCAGCCGATGTGTCGCGCCGGCTCGGCGAGACCTGGCCCGGCGGCGCGCGCGGTGGATTCGACTTCGGCGCCAACACCAACGTCATCGGCCACGCCGGACGCACCTTGGCGTTGGCCGAAACCGGGGTACGGCCCTACGAACTGACCGACGAACTGGACACCGTCGGTGGTTCCGATTTCTGCGGCACCCTGTTCACCGGCTACACCGCCCACCCCAAACGTGACCCCGCGACCGGAGAACTGCACGCTGTCTCCTACAACCCGATGCGCGGAAACCTGGTGCAGTACACCGTGACCGGTGCCGACGACGGGGTGCGCCGCACGGTGGACATCCCGCTGCGCGCGCAGACCATGATGCATGACTTCTCACTCACCGAGAAGTACGTCATCCTCTACGATCTTCCCGTCGTGCTCGACCTCTCCACCGCCATCGGCAATCGGCCTGCGGCCGCCGCGGCCAGGTGGCTGAGCAGATTCGTCGCCCGTCATCGCGCCCCGGACTTCGTTCTGCGCGCCGCGATGCGCGGCACCGAGCGGGGCGGCGCCCCCAGCGTCGGCAGCTTTCCGTACCGGTGGGCGCCCGAGCGCCGCGCGCAGATCGGGGTGTTGCCGCGAGACGGCAAACCCGAGGACATCCGCTGGTTCGAGGTCTCCTCGTGCTACGTCTTCCATCCGCTCAACGCCTACGACGAAGCCGACGGCGCCGGGGATCGGATCGTGCTCGACGTCGTCCGCCACGAATCGGTGTTCGCCGCCGAAGCCGAATTCACCGATGCGCGGACGTTGGACCGGTGGACCGTCGATCTGGCCGGCGGTTTGGTGCGCGAGGAACGTCTCGACGACACCGCTCAGGAATTCCCGCGCGTCGACGAACGACTGGTGGGCCGGCGGCACCGCTACGGCTATGCCGTCGGCTATGCGCCAGGGACGCCGGGAATCACCACGCCGCAGACGATCCTGCGGCACGATCTGTGCGCCCGGACCACCCGAGCGGTGGATTTCGGTCCCGGTCGCGAACCCGGCGAGTTCGTCTTCGTCCCGTCGGGCCCCGATGCCGCCGAGGACGACGGCGTGGTGATGGGTTTCGTCTACGACCACGCCGCAGACCGCAGCGACCTGGTGCTGCTGGATGCGCAAACCCTCGACACCGTCGCCACGGTGCACGTCCCGGTGCGGGTGCCGCACGGATTTCACGGCAATTGGGTGGACAGCTGAGGGATAGCATCACGCCATGACCCGGCCCGACACCTCCCGCGGAAGCGAGTGGCATTGGTTGTGGGAGGCCTACGTCGTCGGCGTCCTCGGCGCGGCGATGATCGCGGTGACGCTGCTACAGAACCGCTTCGGCGGTCACGTCCTACCGGCGGTGGCGGCCCTCGCGGCGATCGCCGCCGGGGTCCTGCTGGTGGGTAGCCGACTCCTGCGTCGCGAGGCGAGCACGTGGCAGCTGGGCGCGTTCATCGCCGTCACAGTGGCCCTGTGGGTGCTCGCCCTACTGGCTTCCCCGGTGGCGGTGGTGGCCGTCCCGGTGCTGTACCCCCTGATCTTCGCCGGGCTACCCCTGCGGCCGGCACTGGTGGTGACCACGGCGGTCAGCCTGATTCCGTTGACCCTGACGCTGCTCGTGGACGCCCGCTCGGCGAATCTGACGCTGGCCGTGGCCATCACCCTCATCGGCGTGGTGACCGCGCCGATCATCGGTACCGTGATCGTCACCTCGATGACCCAGCGCAGGACGCTGGCGCTACTGGTGTCCGAACTGGCCGCCAGCCGGGCCGAGACCGACCGGCTGTCCCGGCAGGCCGGTGCGGCCGCCGAACGCGAACGGATGTCGCGGGAGATCCACGACACCCTGGCCCAGGGTTTCACCAGCATCGTCGCGCTGGCCCAGGCGGTGGAAGCCGAGCTGAGCACCGATCCTGTTGCCGCAGAACGGCATATCGCCTTGATCGAAACCACCGCGCGCGACAACCTAGCCGAGGCGCGCACGATCGTCGCCGACCTGACCCCAGCCGCACTCGGCGACGACACGCTGGCGGCCGCGATCCAGCGGCAATGCCAGCGCCTGGTGACCGAATCCGGCCTTCCGGTCCGCGTCGACATCGAGACCGACCTGCCCGCCCTGGGCACCGCGGGTGACGTCGTCCTGCTGCGCGCCACGCAGGAGGCGCTGTCGAACATCCGCAAACATGCGCACGCCACCGCCGCTGCGGTTACCCTGGGCCGCCACGGCGATGCCGTGCGGTTATCCCTGTCGGACAACGGAATCGGACTGCCCGACGGACACACCGAGGGTTTCGGACTGCGCGGGATGCGATCCCGGGTCACTCAGGTGGGCGGGCAGATGACAGTGTTCTCCGAGGCCGGCGTGCGCATCGAGATCGAGGTGCCCGCATGAGGACGATCACCGTGCTGTTGGTGGACGATCATCCCGTGGTCCGCGAGGGATTGCGCGGCATGATCGACGCCGAGGACGATCTCGACGTGGTCGGGGAGGCCGCTTCGGGAGCCGAGGCCGTGGTGCTGGCCGAATCCCTGTGTCCGGACGTCATTCTGATGGATCTGCGGATGCCAGGAGGCGACGGCGTCACCGCGACCGGACAGATACTCGCGGCGCAGCCGTCCACCCGGATCGTCGTCGTCACGACCTATGAGTCCGACGCCGACATCCTGCGTGCCGTGGAAGCGGGCGCGGCCGGCTACCTGTTGAAGGACTCCTCCCGCGGGCAGCTGGCCGCCGCGGTGCGTGACGCCGCCGCCGGCAAGACGGTGCTGGCGCCATCCGTCGCCGGCCGACTGATCGGCTTGATGCGGGAGCCGGCCCCCGCCGTCCTGACTGCCCGCGAGATCGAGGTGCTGACGTTGGTGGCCCGCGGCACGACGAACGCGGATATCGGACGGGCGCTGCATATCGGCGAGGCCACCGTGAAAACCCATCTGCTGCGGGCGTTCACCAAGCTCGGCGTGTCCGACCGCACCGCGGCCGTCACGACGGCGATGTCGCTGGGGCTACTGCCCTAACCGGGCCGCTGCCGCGTCTATGCGTTCATCCGTGGCGGTCAGTGCGATCCGGACATGCTGCGCGCCGGCGGGACCGTAGAACTCGCCGGGCGCGGTCAGGATGCCGAGTTCGGCCAGCCAGGCCACGGTGGCGCGGCACGGCTCCCCGCGGGTGGCCCATAGGTACAGGCCGGCCTCGGAGTGGTCGATGGTGAAACCCGCCTTGCGGACGGCGGCCGAGAGCACCTCGCGGCGACGGGCGTAGCGGTCGCGCTGGTCGGCCTCGTGCGCGTCGTCGTCCAACGCGGCGACCATGGCCGCCTGCACCGGGGTCGGGACGATCATCCCGGCATGCTTGCGGACCTCGAGCAGCTCGGCCACCAGCGCGGGATCACCGGCGACGAACCCGGCGCGGTAGCCCGCCAGCGAGGACGTCTTCGACAGTGAATGCACCGCCAGCAGACCGGTGTGGTCGCCGTCGGACACCGACGGATGCAGCACCGACAGCGGTTCGGCATCCCAGGCCAGGCCGAGGTAGCACTCGTCGGAGACGACGATCGCGCCGCGTTCGCGCGCCCAGGTGACCACCTTGCGCAGATGATCCACCCCGAGCACCCGTCCGGTGGGGTTGCTCGGCGAGTTCAGGTACACCAGAGCGGGCTTCAGCGGTCCCAGCTGCGTCAGCGAATCTGCCGCCAGCACCTGCGCGCCGGCCAGGCGGGCACCGACATCGTAGGTGGGATAGGCCAGCTCGGGGATGACCACCGTGTCGGCGGGACCGAGCCCGAGCAGCGTCGGCAGCCAGGCGATCAGCTCTTTGGTGCCGATCACGGGCAGCACGGCGGACTCGTCGAGGCCGGTGATGCCGTATCGGCGCAGCAGCGCCTCGCGTGCGGAGGCGCGCAGCGCCGCGGTGCCGGCGGTGGCCGGGTATCCGGGTGACGCGCTGGCCGCGGCGAGCGCGTCACGGATCACCGGTGCGACGTCGTCGACGGGGGTGCCGACCGAGAGGTCGACGATGCCGTCAGGGTGCGCGCGAGCGGTCGCCGCGACATCAGCGAGGGTGTCCCAGGGGAAAACCGGCAGCGCAGCGGACTTGGGCGAACGGACCAAGCTCACTCGCCCTTGGGCTCGAGGTCCTTGATGGCTTGCGGGTCGTTGTCGGTCTGGCCGACCTTCGACGCGCCGCCGGGCGAGCCCAGTTCGGAGAAGAAGTCCGCGTTGCTCTGCGTGTAGCTACTCCACTGATCCGGGACGTCGTCCTCGTAGTAGATCGCCTCGACCGGGCAGACCGGCTCGCAGGCGCCACAGTCGACGCACTCATCCGGGTGGATGTACAGCATGCGTGCGCCCTCGTAGATGCAGTCGACAGGGCATTCTTCGATGCATGCCTTGTCTTTGATATCAACGCAGGGTTCGGCAATGGTGTACGTCACTGATGTCTCTCCTGTCGTCCAGTGGGCTGCTGGTCGGGTTTTTGTCTGTTGGGACTCTTCGAGTCTGCGGCAAGTATGCGATGCCGCCACCTGCTCGCGCCTCTAAGTGTGTCCTAACTTGCCGCCGCTTCGCGGTGGTTACTGATACTAGCCGTTGCAGATACACACGACTAGACACCGCGAGGCCGGAGTGTCACGTCAGTGCAACTTGTTGCATAGGACCAGCGGTACCGCATACGCTGCGGACATGGCCCTGCAGCACGCGATCCTGGTGGCACTGGGCGAACAGGCCGGTTCCGGCTACGAGTTGGCCCGCCGCTTCGACCGCTCCATCGGCTATTTCTGGGCGGCCTCCCATCAGCAGATCTACCGCACGCTGCGGGACATGGAGGCCCAACGCTGGGTGTCCGTGCAGGTGGTCGAGCAGCACAGCAGGCCCGACAAGAAGGTCTATTCGGTGTCGCCCGGCGGTCGTGCGGAACTCAAGCGCTGGATCGCCGAACCGCTGGCGGGGCGGGGCGGCACGGTGGCCGACCACCGGACCCGCGACCTGGCGGTCAAGATCCGCGCTGCGGCGTTCGGCGATATCGAGGCCGTCCGCTCACAGGCCGCCGAACTACGGGCCGAACGCGCCACGCTGCTCGACACCTACCGCGGCTACCAGAAACGTCAGTTCCCCGACCCCGCCGTCCTCACCGGGACAGCCCTGCACCAATACCTGGTGTTGCGCGGCGGGATGCGCGCCGAAGAGGGCGCGATCGAATGGCTGTCTGAAGTTCTAGAGGCCCTGTGAGTTCTGGAGGTTCTGTGAACTACCCAAACCTGTTGTCGCCGTTGGATCTCGGCTTCACCACCCTGCGCAACCGGGTGGTGATGGGGTCGATGCACACCGGCCTGGAGGATCGGGCCCGAGACACCGATAAGCTCGCCGCGTACTTCGCCGAGCGCGCCCGCGGCGGCGTCGGGCTGATCATCACCGGCGGCTACGCACCCAACCGCACCGGATGGCTGTTGCCCTTCGCCGCGGAAATGCTTTCGACCGCCGACGCGCGCAGGCACCGCACCATCACCCGGGCCGTGCACGACGAGGGCGGCAAGATCGCGCTGCAGCTGCTGCACGCGGGACGCTATGCCTACCATCCACTTTCGGTCAGCGCGTCGTCGATCAAGGCTCCCATCAATCCGTTCCGCCCCCGCGCGCTGCGCGATGTGGCCGGCACGGTCTCCGATTTCGTGCGGGCGGCACTGCTCGCCCGCGACGCCGGGTACGACGGCGTCGAGATCATGGGCAGCGAAGGGTATCTGCTCAATCAGTTCCTCGCCCCGCGCACCAACAAGCGAAAGGATGCCTGGGGTGGCACCCCGGAGAAGCGGCGGCGCTTCCCCGTCGAGATCGTGCGGCGGGTGCGTGAGGCGGTCGGGCCCGACTTCATCATCGTGTACCGGATCTCGCTTGCCGACTTCGTCGAGGACGGCCAGACCTGGGACGAAATCATCGCGCTGGCAACCGAAATCGAGGCGGCCGGGGCGACGATCCTGAACACCGGCATCGGCTGGCATGAGGCACGGGTACCGACCATCGTCACGTCCGTGCCCAGCGGCGCCTTCGTGGGGACCAGCAGTGCGCTCGCCGAGCATGTGCAGATTCCGGTGGTGGCGTCCAACCGGATCAACATGCCGCAGGCAGCCGAACAGATCCTCGCCGACACGCACGTGCAACTGATCTCCATGGCCCGTCCCCTACTGTCCGATCCGGATTGGGTACGCAAGGCCGCCGAGGACTCCGCCGACCAGATCAACACCTGCATCGCCTGCAATCAGGCGTGCCTGGACCACGCATTCGTGCACAAGACGGTGTCCTGTCTGTTGAATCCGCGAGCGGGGCACGAGACCGTTCTGGTTCTCGGCCCGACGCGGCAGGCCCGGTCGGTGGCGGTGGTGGGCGCGGGCCCCGCCGGACTGTCCGCGGCGGTGAGTGCCGCCCAGCGCGGTCACCGAGTGACGCTATTCGAGGCTTCGTCGTCGATCGGTGGCCAATTCGATTTGGCGCGAAGGGTTCCCGGCAAGGAAGAATTCAACGAGACGTTGCGCTACTACACCCGGATGCTCGAGGTCCACGACGTATCGGTGCGGCTCGAGACCCGGGCGGACGTCGATTCACTGGCCGACTTCGACGAGGTAGTGCTGGCCACCGGCGTGACTCCCCGGCTACCCGACATCCCGGGCATCGATCACCCGATGGTGCTGTCCTACGCCGACGCGCTCCGCGGGGCGCCCGTCGGGTCGTCGGTGGCCGTGATCGGCGCGGGCGGAATCGGTTTCGACGTCAGCGAATTCCTGGTCACCGAACAATCGCCGACGCTGAACGTCAAGGAATGGAAGGCCGAGTGGGGTGCCCTGGATCCACAGGACGCTCCGTCGGTGCGCGGTTCCCTGACGGCGCCGATCGTGTTGCCCGCCGCCCGCGAGGTGTTCCTGCTGCAACGTACCGCCGGCGCCCAGGGCCGGGGTCTGGGTAAGACGTCGGGATGGGTGCACCGCGCCGCCCTGAAAGCCAAAGGGGTGCAGCAACTCTCTGGGGTCAACTACGAGCGCATCGATGACGCGGGGCTGCACATCAGCTTCGGGAAGAACCATTCCGGCGCTCGCGTCCTGGCCGTCGACAACGTCGTCGTGTGCGCCGGCCAGGAGTCGGTCCGCGACCTGGAGGATCAGTTGCGTGCCCGTGGCCTGACACCGCACGTCATCGGCGGCGCGGCCGTCGCCGCCGAGTTGGACGCCAAGCGGGCGATCCGGCAGGGCACCGAGCTCGCCGCGCGGCTGTAGCCCTTCCCCCCCTGCGCCAGCGTGCGCGTTTGCACGCCGACGCGCCGCCGTCGATGGCATTTCGTGCACGTTCGACGGCGGCGGCCGAGACGGATCAGGCCTGGCGCAGCGCCTCGATCTCCAGCGTGATCGTCACCTTGTCCCCCACGACCGCTCCACCGGTCTCCAGAGGCGCATCGAAGCTGATGCCGAAGTCCTTGCGGTTCAACACGACCGATGCTTCGAAGCCAGCCACCGCGCCGTGCCCCATGCCCGGGTTCACGCCGTTGAACTCCAGCTTCAGCGAAACCGGCTTGGTGACACCCTTGAGGGTGAAGTCCCCGTCGAGCACGTAGTCGTTGCCATCGGCACGCACCGCCGTCGAGGCGAAGGAAGCCGTCGGGAACTGCTCGGTGTCGAAGAAGTCGGCGGCCTTGAGGTGCGCATCGCGCTGCTCGTTGCGGGTGTTGACGGAGTTGACGTCGATGGTCGCGGTCACCGACGGGGTGCCGTCCTCGGCGACGACGATCGCGCCGGTGAAGTTGTCGAAGGTGCCGCGAACCTTGCTCACCACCAGGTGACGCACGGAGAAGTTGACCGAGGAATGCACAGGGTCCAGGGCCCAGGTGCCGGCGGTCAGGTCGGTGGCTACAGCTGCGGTCATGAGGTCTCCTACATTTTCGGTGCCGGCCGTCCCGGCACCCTCACCTCATGCAAACGGACCATGGTCCGTATTCATTCCGCTATGCGGAAATTAACCCCCGCCCCACACTGCCCGCGCCCCCGAATCGCCGACCCTGATCACCGCGACGATCGCCGCCACGCCGACCACCAGGGCGATCACCGCCACCACCGCGGCCACCCCGCGGCCGTGGCTGGACCGCCAGTGCAGCAGCGCCAACAGCACCGCCACCACCAACAGGGCGACGGCGATATACGGCATCCAGTCGCCGCGTTCGGCATGCTCCTGCAGCACCGCTGTGGGCTTCGGGAACGACGCGATCAGCGATTCCCCCGCCTCGACGGTCAACGGCGTCAACGCAGCTGTCACGGCGGCCAGTGCCAGCACCAGCCACACCAGACGTTCGCGCGCGGCCGGCCACACGGCGCAGAGGATCTCCAAGAGCGCCACGAGTGGCACCAGCACGACGATGGCGTGCACGAAAAGCGGGTGAGCCGGTAGCCCTGCAATCGTGTCCATGCGCAGAGGGTCGCACGTCACGCCGCGTGAACGTGCGCGAAATGCCACGGATTGCGGCGTGTCTCTGTGCAAACACGCGCGCTCGCGGGGAAGAGTTAGGCAGCCATCGGGGTGTAGGTGGTGGTGCGCTGCCGCGCCGGGCGGCCGATCCCCTCGGCGATGGCGGCCAGTTCCTCGACGGACTTCGACGAGCCGTTCTCCGAGCCGGCCATCCGCGAGATGGTTTCCTCCATCAAGGTGCCGCCCAGATCATTGGCGCCACCCTGCAGCATCACCTGGGTGCGCTCGACACCTAGCTTCACCCACGACGTCTGGATGTGAGAGATCCTGCCGTGCAGCATGATCCGGGCCAGCGCATGCACCGCCCGATTGTCCCGGTGCGTCGGGCCCGGGCGCGCGCCACCGGCCAGATACAGCGGGCTGGACTGGTGCACGAACGGCAACGGCACGAACTCGGTGAAACCACCGGTGCGGTCCTGGATGCCGCGCAGTACGTTGAGGTGCCCTACCCAGTGCTTCGGGGTGTCGACGTGCCCGTACATCATGGTCGAGCTCGACCGCAGCCCCACCTCATGCGCGGTGGTCACCACGTCGATCCATTCCGAGGTGGGCAACTTGCCCTTGGTCAGCACCCAGCGCACCTCGTCGTCGAGGATCTCCGCGGCCGTGCCGGGGATGGACCCGAGCCCGGCCTCACGCAACGAGGTCAGCCACTCCCGGACCGACAGGCCGCTGCGGGTCACGCCGTTGGCGATCTCCATGGGAGAGAACGCATGTACATGCATCGACGGCACCCGAGCCTTCACCGCACGCACCAGATCCGCGTAACCGGTGACCGGCAACTCCGGGTCGATCCCACCCTGCATGCACACCTCGGTGGCGCCGACGACGTGCGCCTGCCAGGCCCGTTCAGCGACCTCGTCGGTGGACAGCGAGAACGCGTCGGCGTCACCCTTGCGCTGGGCGAACGCGCAGAACCGGCAGCCGGTGTAGCAGATGTTGGTGAAGTTGATATTGCGGTTCACGACGTAGGTGACATCGTCGCCGACGGCATCGCGGCGCAACGAGTCCGCAAGGGCGGCAACCGCATCCATGGCGGAACCGTCCGCGGTGGCCAACGCCAGATACTCGTCGTCGCTGCAGCCGCCCGGGTTGCGTTCGGCCGACCGCAACGCCGCCAGCACATCGGTGTCGATGCGTTCCGGGGCGCGGGCGGCCAACTCGGACACCTTCGCCCGGATGGACTCCCAGTCACCGAAGGCGCTGCCCAGGTCGCTGCGGGTCTCGGTCAGCCGGCCCTCGGTGTCGATCGCCGCATGAAGATCGATGCGGCCCAACGACTCCGATGCCTCGTCGGGTTCCTGCCAGGGCCGACCCTCCGGATTCACATCCAGCGCCCAGCCGGTGTCCGGATCGGCCAGTGCGTCGACATGACCGCGCACCCGCGGATCGATCCACGCCGCACCCGCCTGCACGTAGTTGGGCTGCGCGGTAAGACGTTGCACCAGTTCATAACCCGCGTCGGCGGTCACCTGGGCCAGTTCGTCCAGCGCAGGCCACGGACGCTCCGGGTTGACGTGGTCGGGGGTCAGCGGCGACACGCCACCCCAGTCGTCCACACCGGCGCCGACGAGTGCCAGGCACTCCTCGCGGGAAACCAGATTCGGCGGGGCCTGGATACGCATCTTGGGCCCCAGCACCAGCCGCGTCACCGCGACGGTGGCCAGGAAATCGTCGATCCCGGTGTCGGGCACCGCGGCCATCGCGGTGTGATCCTTCGCGCGGAAGTTCTGCACGATGACTTCCTGAACGTGCCCGAATTCCTTGTGGGAGCGCCGGATCGCGTGCATGGTCTCGGCACGCTCGGTCAGCGTCTCACCGATACCAACCAGCAGGCCGGTGGTGAACGGGATCGACAACCGGCCCGCGTCATCAAGAGTGCGCAACCGCACCGTCGGATCCTTGTCGGGGCTGCCGTAGTGCGCCAGGCCCTTGGTCTCATACAGCCGGCGTGACGTCGTCTCCAACATCATGCCCATCGACGGCGCCACCGGCTTCAGGCGGGACAGTTCCGACCAGCTCATCACTCCCGGATTGAGATGCGGCAGAAGGCCGGTCTCCTCGAGCACCCGGATGGCCATCGCCCGCACGTAGTCCAGCGTGGAGTCATACCCACGTTCGTCCAGCCACTGCTTGGCCTCGTCCCAGCGCGCCTCCGGGCGGTCCCCGAGGGTGAAAAGCGCCTCCTTGCAACCCAATTCCGCACCGCGCCGGGCGACGTCGAGAATTTCGTCGGGCTCCATGAACATGCCCTTGCCCTCGGCACGCAGCCGGCCGGGCACGGTGACAAAGGTGCAGTAATGGCAGGTGTCCCGGCACAGATGGGTGATCGGGATGAACACCTTGCGCGAGTAGGTGACCGGTAACCCACCACCGGGGCCGCGGCGGCCTGCGGAATCCAGGCCGGCATCACGCACCCGCGCCGCACTGGCACACAGATCGGCGAGATCCTCACCCCGCGCGGTCATCGCGACGGCGGCTTCTTCGACATTGAGCGCCACCCCGTCGCGGGCGCGCCGCAACACGCGACGTAACGCGGACGTACTGGGCTTCGGCGGGATCACCGGACTGGGCAGATCGGAGCCGTGCTGCGGGTTCAGAGCCACTCCCCTGTAACCCGGGTGTCGACGCGAATCATCCGCGCGTCTCACTATCTGAAACCACTGCCCCTGCCATAGGGCCACATTAGCCTTCACCGCACGGGCCGATGCGCGCCACATCCTCAATCGGTTGCCGAATGCACCGCACGCGGCCCGATGTCCCGTAAGTTCACAGGTGAAGCGGCAATTCGGAGGTGCTGGTGCCATGACATTCTCTGTCCGTTCGTGCCTGACGACCGGTGTTGCCGCGGTGACGGCGGTGGCCATCACCGCCGCCCCCACCATCCCGACGCCTGTCGCACATTCGGCGACGGTGGCACAGGTACGCGTCGTCGAGCAGCCCGTCCGACTGACCGCAGCCGTCCAACCGGCGGTGGCTCCGTCGGCGGCGGCGCTGCCCAACCTGCTCACCGACTGGGTGCGCACTCTCGTCCCGAGTTCGGCGGCCGCGTTCCCGACGCCGCAGTTCCCGCCCAGGGTCGGCGGCAACTCCATCAGCAGCGGCATCAAGAACGTGTACAACGCCGTGGAGCCGTGGGTGCAATGGGGCTTTGAGGTCGCCGAGTACGCAGTGGGCTGGATCCCCGTGGTGGGCTGGCTGTCCCCGCAGATCATGATCTTCTACAACCTGGGCGAACGCATCGTCCGGAGCATCACCTTCAACATCGCCGACTGGATCGGCGGCAGCGTCTCCTTCCTCCAGGGCTTACGCAACGTCGCACGAGACACCATCAACTCGTTCATCTACTTCGCGAACGACGAACTGGCCTTCTTCCTGCCGCCGCTGCCACCGATCCCCCCGATCGGGGGTGCACTGGCCGCCGCCACGGCGGAGCCCACCGCGCTGAAGCTGGCGACCGCCACTGACACGTCCGACGCCGGCACCGAGCCGACGACCGCAGACACCGTCACCAAAGTCGGCACCGTGACCGAGGAAACCAAGACCCCGGCGGCCGAGCCGGTGAAGGTCACCGAGCCCGCAGTCACCGAAGAAACGCCGGTCACTGAGCCGGTGACGACGCCCGAGACCCCTGCCGCCGAACCGGAGACCACACCCGAGGTCACGCCGGACGTCAAGGATGTGGTCAAGGACGACGCACCCGAGACCGCACCGGACACCACCAAGCCCGACACCACCAAGCCCGACACCACCGACACCAAGCCGGACACCTCGAAGCCGGACACCCCGAAAGCCGACACCCCGAAAGCCGACACCCCGAAAGCCGACACCGACAAGCCCGCGCCGAAGAGGGCCGAGCCGAAAAAGAAGAAGCGCGACCACCGCGCGTCGACCCCGAAGGCCGACACCCACGCGGCAGCCGACGCCGGCTAGAGCCCCCGGGGGTGGCTGCGCAACACCAGCACGGCCGGCAGGGACCCGACGACGATCAGCAGGAGCAGCAGCAGCGCACCGGACGCCGTCGTGGCGAACACGATGTCGCTACCCGGCCCGCCGAGGGTCAGCGCGCCGATGGTCGCCAGCCAGCACCACAGGGGTAGCGCCCCGATCCGCGGCGACAGGGTCCACTGCAATGCCGCCCACACCAGGGCCGCATTGACGGCACCACTGATCAACGCGCTCAACGGGAACGGTGCACCACTGACACGCCAGGGCAGCAGGAAAGCCGCGAGCACCGCGGACAGCATTCCCCCGAGGCACAGCAATGAGAGCATGACGGGCGGCACCCAGGCCGGCCCGTCGGGTTCGTCGGGCGGCAGGTCGGGCCCCGTCAGGTCGGGATGCTGTCGAGCAGCGCGACCAGTGAGCCGACCACCCACTGGAAATTGTCGGCGCGGTCCTGCTGATGCTGCAGATTGGGATCCAAATCCGGGTCCATAGGGGCAGCGTACCGCCCCGAACACACCAGCCCGGCCGCTATCCCAGATTCAGCCCGGCCAGCAGATCCGTTTCCACGCCACGGTCGTCGCGCTCGCCCGCGGTCCCGGCGACCAGCACGTAATGCTCGGTGCCCCACAGCGGTAACGCCACCAGGTTCGACAGCGCCAGCGAACGCCCATCGGGAGCAACGGTCACCTGGGTGGCATGCGCCCGCAGGGCCGCGGCCTTGGCGGGCAGCTGCGCGGCCGCCTCGATGACGGCGTCGACCTTCTCATCGGGGTAACCGAACGTGATATCGGACGGCTTGATCCGGATCCAGTCGGCGGGCGGCTCACCGATGTCGGACAGCCCGTCGACGATGCCCGACTGCGCCATCACCGTCCAATAGAACTTCGGCACCGCCCACGGCTCACCCGGGTGCCCGTCTTCACCCGACGCGGCGACGGCAGCGGTGGTGACCTCGTGCGCACGGATGTGATCGGGATGCCCGTAGCCGCCGTTCGGGTCATAGCTGACGACGACGTGCGGGCGCAGGTCCCGGATGATCGCCACCAGGGCGGCGACGGGCCCGTCGATATCGGCGTCGACGAACCGCTCCCGATGCCGGGGCGGGGTGCCGGGCATCCCGGAGTCCCGCCAGCGCCCGGCCCCGCCCAGGAAGATGGGCTCACCGGCGCCCAGCGCCGCCAGCGCGGACCTCAGTTCGGCGATCCGGTAGCCGCCCAGTTGATCGGCGGCGTCGACGGCGAGGTGTTGCCATCGGTCGCCGATGATCTCGCCCTCCTCACCGAGCGTGCAGGTGACCACGCGGACCGTGGCGCCCTGCGCCGCGTAGTGCGCGATGGTCGCGCCGGTGCCGAGTGATTCATCGTCGGGGTGGGCATGCACGAAGAGCAGCCGAGGTGTTTCCACTCCCCTAGATTTACCCTGTGCCGGCTGCCCACGCGAAGAGCCCCGATGAACGGCACCTTCTCGAGTTCGGTTGCGCGGTCCTCGCGGTGGGCCTGCTCGCCGGAGTGGCGGGCGCGGCCACCACCCTGCTGCTGCACTGGGTGGAGCATCTGACGTACCACTACCACCTGGGCACGCTGCTCACCGGCGTCGGCGCCGCGGGCCACATCCGCAGGGCGACCGGCCCGATGCTGGGCGGTGCGCTCGCGGGCCTCGGCTGGTGGCTGCTGCGCCGGCACGCTCCAGTGCCGTCGCTCACCGGGTCCATTGCCGAGCACCGCCCGCTGGCCCGGCTGCCGCTGGCCATCGACGCCGTCCTGCAGGTGCTCGTCGTCGGGTCCGGCGCCTCCCTCGGTCGCGAAGGGGCCCCCCGCCAACTCGCGGCGGTCTTCGGCGACGCCGCCACCCGCCGCTGGCACCTCACCCCACGGGACCGCGAGATCCTCCTCGCGTCGGCGGCCGGCGCCGGACTCGGGGCGGTGTACTCGGTGCCGCTGGGTGGGGCCGTCTTCACCGTCACCATCCTGATGCGCAGCTGGCATCCGCGCGTCGTCGGCACGGCGCTGATCACGTCCAGCCTGGCGGTGGCCGTCGCGTCGCCGGTGACCCACTTCGAGCATTCGCTGACCTGGCCGTCGGCCGACGTGTCGTACCGGTTCGTGCTGCTGGCGCTGGCCGTCACGCCGGTCGCCGTCGCGATCGGCATCGGGTTCGACCGGCTGATGCGGGCGGCGAAGCCGAAGGTGGCATCGGCGTCATGGGTGCTGATCCCCGGCATCGCGGCGGCCGGCCTGCTGACCGGTGTCTGCTCGATCTGGTATCCCGAACTGCCCGGCAACGGCCGCAGCATCCTCAGCGTCAGCGTCGACAGTTCACTGACGGTGTCGGCGGCCGCGGTGATCCTGTTGCTCAAACCGGTACTGACCGCGCTGTTCCTGCGCGCCGGCGCCGTCGGCGGCCTGATCACCCCCGCGCTGGCCACCGGCGCGGCCGCGGGATCCCTTGTCGCACTTGTCCTCAACGAATTCGCGGGTACCGATCTGAACGTCCCGGCGGTGGCGCTGACGTGCGCCGCGGGCGTGCTGGCGATCACCCAGCGGGCGCCGTTGTTCGCGGCCCTGTTCGTGTGGGAGTTGGCCCGTCCACCGGAATGGCTGTTCCTGGTGTTCGTGCTGTCCGCCTTTGCGGCGCACGCGATGTGGAAGCGCGTCCACCCCGAGCGTTAAGGCTGCTTGACCCATTTCCCGGCGTCGCCGACGATCCCGACCGGGACCGCGCCGGACAAGCTGACGCCGCGCACGCGCGGGCCTGCGGCCACGATGGTGGTGTCCTGCAGGATCGGGAGCACGGTCGCCAGATTCCACAGTCTCGGCTCGACGGCGTCGATCACCTTGGCGATCTCCTCGGTGCCGGCCAGCGCGGCTTCGATGCGCGGCTGAACACTGCGGTCGCAGACTCCGGTCAGGTTGCTGGGCACCGTCACCAGTTCACCGGTGCTGCTGGGCGCCGGGGCGGTGGCCGTCGGTGTCGGGGTCGGGGTGGGCGGGGCCAGACTGGCCGACGTCGTGGGCTGCGACGGCGACGTGCTGGCGGTGACGCTCGGCGACGGCGTCGCGGTGGACACGGGCGTCGCCTGCAGAGCGGGGCAGCCATACCGGGACGCGAGCGCGGTGGCCAGGTCGCCACCGGCCTGATGCCACCCGACGAGAGCGTCGACCTTGTTGTTGGCCAACGCATCTCCGTACAGGACGACGGGATCGAGCGCCGACACCGACGCCGCGATGCCCACGCTGCGCAACTGGTCGGCGGCGGTGTTCGCCACGGCCACCGAGGTCGGGTCATTGGCCGCCACACCGATGACGAACGTCAGCGGCTGACCGTCCTTGGTGATCTGGCCACGCGAATCGTCGGGCGGTGGGGTGCCCGGCGTCGGTGGGGGCGTCGAGGACACCGGCTCGACCTGATATCCGGCGTCGGCAAGCAGTTGCAGGGCCGCCTCGCGGGTGATCGCCGGCGGCGCGGTCGGGACGTAGCCGGGGTCCGACGGGGAGCGCACCTGGGCCTGGGCGAGGGTGACGGTGTTGTCCGAACCGGCGCCCACGGCGGCCAGCAGGTCGACGTCCAGCAGACCGAACAGGGCCTTGCGCACGTGGGGATCGGCGAGTGCGGGTTGTTGTGCACGCAGCGTCAACTGCATCACCCGGGGCGTCACGATGCGTGCCGTCCGTACGTCCGGGATGGCCGAAAGTTGCGCGAACGCCGCCTGACCGCCGTGCACCTGCGCCACCTGGGTGTCACCGTTGCGGATCGAATCGGCAAGGGCCGCAGGCGCTCCCCCGCGGCGGAACAGAATCTGGTCGGGTGCGGCGGGCGGACCCCAGTAGCGGTCGTTGCGGGCCAGCAGGATCTCGTCGCGCTGCGGGTCGATGCTGTCCACCCGGAACTGGCCGCCGGTGACCGGCATGGTGCGCACCAATCCTGCGCCGAATCCGCCGGGTACGTCCTTCACGATGTGGGCGGGCAGCAGGTCGTTGAACAACTCCCGCCACGCCGGGTACGGCTGGGAGAAGGTGACGACGGCGGTCTTGCCGCCTTCGACCGACTGCACCCCGGTGATCAGGTCATAGCCGGCGGGGTCGACCACACCGGGCTGACTGACCATCTGCCGCCACAGGTACCAGTAGTCGTCCGCGGCGATGGGCGCATTGTCGGTCCACGACGCCTCCGGCTTGATCCGGTACGTGACGGTGAACGGCGCCTCACTGGTCACCTGTGCCGACACCAGCAGGGTGGGGTCCAACTCCCAGCGAGAGCCGGTGGAGGCCGCCGGATCCGGGATGGGCCGGAACGAACTGGGCAGCACCAGCGCCGAGATGGCCGCGTTCACCGGCGACTGATCGGAGAGCAGATGCGGGTTGAATCCCGCGCCGATCGAATCGATGGCCATGATGATCTGCATCGACTTGGGCGGCGGCGGAGGCGTCGACTGACTGGTCTCGGTGCTCTGTGGGGCCGGCGGCGGACTCACCGTGCAGCCGGCCAACACCAGCGACGTTCCGACCAGGGCACCGGCGATGGCGCGGAATCGTCGGGGTGTCGGCACGGCACCCACAGTAACGGGCGTTGTCAGCCCTGCTGCTTCGCGCGCGACTTGGCCCGCGCCCGCAGGCTAGCGGTCAGCTCGAGCTTGCGCACCCGCACGATCTCGGGGGTGACCTCCACACACTCGTCCTCGGCGCAGAACTCCATGGCCTGCTCCAGGCCCAGTTCCAGCGGCCGGGCCAACGTCTCGAAGACGTCTGCCGTCGAGGACCGCATGTTGGTCAGCTTCTTCTCGCGGGTGGCGTTGATGTCGAGGTCCTCGGCGCGCGGGTTGATGCCCACGACCTGACCCTCGTAGGTGTCCTGACCGGGTTCGACGAAGAACTGGCCGCGGTCGGACAACTGGGTCATCGCGAACGGCGTGATCTTGCCGGTCCGATCCGACACCAGCGAGCCGGTGTGGCGGGCCCGGATTTCGCCGGCCCACGGCCGGTAACCGTCGAACACGGCATTGGCGATGCCGGTGCCGCGGGTCAGGGTCAGGAAGTCGGTGCGGAAACCGATCAGACCACGGCTGGGCACGATGAAGTCCATCCGCACCCATCCCGCGGCGTGGTTGGCCATCTCTTCCATGCGGCCCTTACGGGCGGCCATCAGCTGGGTGACGGCGCCGAGGAACTCGTCCGGACAGTCGATGGTCATCGCCTCGAACGGCTCGTGCACCTTGCCGTCGACCATCCGGGTGACCACCTGCGGCTTGCCGACGGTCATCTCGAAACCTTCGCGGCGCATCTGCTCGACGAGGATGGCCAACGCCAACTCGCCACGGCCCTGGACCTCCCAGGCGTCGGGCCGGTCGATGTCGACGACCTTGATGGACACGTTGCCGATCAGTTCGGAATCCAAGCGGCTCTTGACCATTCGTGCGGTCAGCTTGTGCCCGGACACCTTGCCGGCCAGCGGCGAGGTGTTGGTGCCGATGGTGACCGAGATGGCGGGTTCGTCGACGGTGATGCGCGGCAGCGCGTGCGCATGGTCGACGTCGGCCAGCGTGTCGCCGATCATGATCTCCGGCATGCCGGCCACGGCCACGATGTCGCCGGCGACGGCTTCGTCGGTACTGGTGCGTTCGACGCCCTCGGTGGCAAGCAGCTCGGTGATCTTGGCGTTGGTGATGACGGGGTGACCGTCCACTTCACGCATCCACGCGACCTGCTGGCCCTTCTTGATGCGGCCCTTGTAGATACGGATGAGGGCAAGACGACCGAGGAAGGCCGAGGCGTCCAGGTTGGTCACCAGCGCCTGCAGCGGGGCTTCCGGGTCGCCCTGCGGCGGCGGAATGTGCTCGAGGAGCACGTCGAACAACACGTCGAGGTTCTCGCCGTCCGGGTTCTCACCGTTGGCGGGTTCGGTGGTGCTGGCGATACCGGCGCGGCCCGACGCGTACAGAACGGGCAGCCCGAGCGCCTCTTCGGCGGCCTTCTGGGCTTCGTCGTCCAGATCAGAGGCGACGTCGAGCAGCAGGTCGTGGCTCTCGGAGACGACCTCGGCGATGCGGGCGTCGGGACGGTCGGTCTTGTTGACGCACAGGATCACCGGCAGATGCGCGGACAGCGCCTTGCGCAGCACGAAGCGGGTCTGCGGCAGCGGGCCCTCGGAGGCGTCGACGAGCAGCAGCACACCGTCGACCATGGACAGCCCGCGCTCCACCTCGCCACCGAAGTCGGCGTGGCCCGGGGTGTCGATCACGTTGATGACCGTCATCGACCCATCCGGGTTCGTGCGGTGCACCGCGGTGTTCTTGGCCAGGATGGTGATGCCCTTTTCCTTCTCCAGGTCACCGGAGTCCATCAGCCGCTCGACGGCGTCGTCGCCGCGATGGCTCAGAGCACCGGACTGCCGCAGCATGGCGTCGACCAGGGTTGTCTTACCGTGATCAACGTGCGCGACGATGGCAACGTTGCGAAAGTTCGGGCGAGAATCCACGACGTTGATTGTCGCAGTGTGAGTACCCGATCACGAAAACGGCCGCCAACGCGGTGGTAATGGGAAGGCGAGCGTGAAGAACCTGACTTCGGTCAAGGCCAAGAAGAAGTGCTGTCGCAGCAAACCGCGGTGCAAGAAGTGCCCGCTGGTACTGCACAAGGTACGCAGGGCCGCGGATGCCGGGGTCGCCGGCAAGGACCTGGAGAAAGTCTTCAAACATGCCAGAAAGTCGTATTGACCAGCGCTTTCCAGCGTCCACGGGCGTACCGTTGAAGTATCCGTCACCGATGGTAGGAGGTGTCGATCATGACGGTTTACGAGGCTCTCACCGTGGCGCTGATCGTGGTGCTGGGACTGGCTACGACGGCGGCCATCTACCTCGGTTTGATCAATTGGATCGGCGGCGCGTTCGTCGTCCGGTGTGCGGCATGTCACCATCTGACGTTCTCGTCGGCCAACGCTCCACAGGGGTCGTGCACGCAGTGCCGGCACCAGGCGCTGATCCATCCGATCTACTCCGCGCAGCATCGCGGGGGTGAGGTCCGCGTCGTCGGCGACCGGCTGAGGTACTAGGTCAGGAGCGACACAGGGCGGCCGCCAGGTCGGGCACCCAGGCCCGGTCGGCGGGCACCCACGCCACGTCGTCGAGGTCGGCGGCCGACACCCAGCGCAATGAGCGGTGGTCGTGCGGTTGCGGGTCGCCGTCGATCAGCACCACCCGGTAGGCCCGCAGCGTCATGCCGTTGGGCAGGTCCACGTCGGGCCCGATCCGCGCCCCGACGCGCACCCGGATCCCGAGCTCCTCCTGCAGTTCGCGCTCCAGCGCCTCGGCATCGGACTCGCCGGGAGCCACCTTGCCGCCGGGCAGTTCCCACAGGCCGGCCAGTTCGGCGGGTCGGGCACGTTGCGCGACCAAGAGGCCAACTTCTGAAATCAGTGCCCCCGCAACGACAATCTGCTCATGCATCGCCGATGACGGTATACCGTCGGTGCCATGGCTGTGTTGACGAACGAGCAAGTTGACGCTGCGCTGGCCGACCTGCCCGGCTGGGAACGGGCATCAGGCGCGCTGCACCGGTCGGTCAAGTTCCCGGCGTTTCTGGAGGGGGTCGACGCGGTGCGCCGCGTCGCCGAGTTCGCCGAGCAGGAGGACCATCACCCCGATATCGATATCCGTTGGCGGACAGTCACTTTCGCCCTGGTGACACATTCCGCCGGCGGCATCACCGAGAAGGATCTGGCGATGGCGGCCGATATCGACCGGATTCTCGGCCAGTAGCCGCCGTCCACGCGAGCGTGGCCACGGTGGCCACGGTATAGATCAGGCCCGCCCAGGCCAGGTACCACGGCCTGCTGATCGTCCAGATGGTCGGCTGCGCGAAGCTCAGCAGCCAGGGCAGCCCGACCAGTGTCAGCGCCAGCCACCCCCMCCCCAGTACCCGCGCCCCCAGCCGCTCCCGCAGCGGACCGTGCAACAGCCAGATCATCAGCGGGATCAGCCACACCCAATGGTGGGTCCACGAAATCGGTGACAGCAACAGTCCGAACAGCTGCACGATCACGATGCCCGCAAGCCGATCGGTACCGCCGTCGACCGCTCGCCACGCCAGCACCGCGAGCACCGCGGCCACCAGCAGGATGGCGACCACCACCGGTCCGTACCCGGCGTCGTGGCCGAGGATCCGCGAGATCGCGCCCCGCACCGACTGGTTGAACGAGGTGCCGATCGGACCGACGCGGTCGGCGTCGCCGATCAGGTCGGTGAAGTAGTAGCGGCCTTGCTGGCCGACCACCAGAATCGAGCCCCCGACGGTCGCGGCGAACACCACCGCCGAGAAGATGACGACACGCCAGCGCCGCACCCCCAGGAAGTACAGCCCGGACACCGCAGGGGTCAGTTTCACCCCGGCGGCCAGACCGACCAGCAGCCCCGACAGCCACCAGCGGGTGCTGTACACCGCGTACAGAACGGCCAGCACCAACAGGACATTCACCTGTCCGTAGTCGAACGTGCTGCGCAGGGGCTCGGTCCAGATCCCGACCGCGGTCCACAACATCGCCGTCCTGGCATCGGCGCGCCCCAACAACCGCAGGCTCAGCGACACCACGCCGTAGAGCGCACCGACGATGCCGACCTGCCAAAAGAAGGCCACCAGACCGAACGGCAGCAGATGCAGGGGGTAGAACACCACCGCGGCGAACGGCGGATATGTGAAGGGCAGCGGGAAGTCCGGGGTCTGGTCGGCGTAGACGTAGTCATAGAGGGTGCCGGGCTGGTCGAGTGCGCCCGCGCCGCCCACATAGACGTGCAAGTCGACGAAGTTCGCGCCATTGGGCACCAGGTAGGTCCACGCGAGTCGCGCCGCGATGCTGAGCACGAACAGGACCGGCGCCAGGCGGGTCAGCGCGCCCGGAGCGCGCGAAGCGGTGGTGTCTACCGGCATGACTGTAGCCGCGAGGGTTGCGGTCACCATCGGCGCACATACCCGTAACGGTTGAATAAACGCCACACGTGTCACTTGAGTCCCACCAGTAACTGGCTACCTTCGGTCTCAGGCCTGCCGTCAACGAAATGGGGAGAACCATGTCAGCTACCAGAAAAACGTTTGTTACCACCATGATTGCGGGCGCAGGAGCGGTTGCCGCCCTCGCGCTCAGCCCGGCGGCCAGCGCCGACCCGGTGCCGGCCCCGGCGCCGCCGGCCCTGCCGTTCGCCAATCAGATCGCCATGGCCCCGCAGCTGCTCCAGGGTCTGGCGTCGGCGTTGACCGGCGGCGGAGCTGCCTCCGCCGTCCCCGCCGCAGCAGCCGCGCCCGTGGCACCGGCCCCCGCGGCCAGCGCCAACCTGACACTGCCGCAGCTGCCCGCGGTCAGCCCGGCGTCGGCAGCCACCGCCGCCGCGGCGCCCCTGGCGGGGGCACCCGCGCCGACCGGGAACGTGCTGTTGCCCCAGGCCGACGTGAACCTGCCGCAGGTCGGCGGGCTGGAACTGCCCAAGCAGCTGGCCTTCCCCGGCGACCTGTCGTCGCTGATGCCCGCCGGCTCGCCGCTGGCCGGCCTGCTGCCCAAGGCCGCAACGGCCGCCACCGCGGCACCCGCCGCACTCGGTGCGCCGGCTGCCGCTGCGGCACCGGCCGCAGCGTCCGCCCTGCCGGGTGCCGCCAGCCTCGTGCCGATGCTGCTGCCGACGAACGCGCTGTCCGCACTGCCGTGACCCGGCACTGATCAGCCCGTCACCACACATATCCAGGGGGAGTCATGACATCGATCCGGACGCTGCTGACCAGTACCGCCGCAACCATGCTGGTGGTGCTGGGCAGCGGGGTCGCCAGCGCTGAGCCCGCGGTTCCCGCGCCCTTGCCGATCAACAATCTGCAAGCGCCGGGGCTGCCCGCGATGGAGACGCTCGGACCGGCGATCCAGCAGGCGGCGGCCGATCCGCAAGGCGCCGCATCGATGCTCATGGCCGCGGCCGCCGCGTTCGCGGGAAACGCGGCGGCACCTGACGATTCGAAGAACATGGCGAGCGCGGTGAACCAGTTCGCCGCCGACCCGCTGGTGCATGTGCCCGCGGCCGGCGCCGGACCCGAGGCGCATCTGCCTGCCGGGGTGGACCCGGCACATGCCGTGGGCCCGTTGCCCGAAGGCGCGGCACCCGCCGCACCCGTGCCCGCCCCCGACGCCGCTGCGCTGGCGGCGCCCGCACCGGCTCCCGACGCGGCGCCGGTTCCTGCGCCCGCGCCGATCCCGGCTCCGGGTGGTGTGCTCAGCCCGGACGCCGCCACCAAGCAGGACTTCATGTATCCGTCGATCAGCAACGGCTGCCTCTCAGACGGCGGCAACGTGCTCGCGACCGCGATCTCGGTGGCGGGGCCCGCCGCGATCCCGACCCCCGGTCCCGGCCCCGGTCAGACCGCCTACGTGTTCACCGCGGTCGGCACCCCGGCGCCCGGAGCCGAGCAGAAGCTGCCGCTCAATGTCACGTGGGTGAACCTGTCCACCGGGAAGTCCGGCACCGCGACGCTCAAGCCGCGCCCGGACATGAACCCGCAGGGACCGACCACGCTGACCGTCGTCGCCGATACGGGTTCAGGCAGCATCATGTCGACGATCTTCGGTCAGGTCACGACGACCGAGAAGCAGTGCCAGTTCATGCCCACCATCGGTTCGACGGTGGTGCCGTAAGCCCCAGACCGCGACGGTGCATCTAGATCGCAAATCCGGCCCGATAAGCGATCTGGGTGCACCGTCGTCGTATAAGCGGCGTGCTCAGTAAGCCATGAACAGGATCATGTCCCGGTCGTATTCGCGACCGGGGTGTGCCTGAGCCAGGTGCTCCTGCGCCTTATCCACGAGATCGTTCTCGTCGGTGCCGGTGATCGCCTCGCCGCAGGGGCAATTCAGATGCGTCTTCGCCATGTGATCACCATCTCACACCCCCACATGCAGGATGGTGGTGTGGACATCTATGACGTGATGCGCACGACCGGGGCGGCGCGACAATTCACCGGCGAGCCGCTGCCCGACGACGTGCTGACCCGCATCCTGGACAACGCCCGCTTCTCCCCCAGCGGCGGCAACCGGCAGGGCAACCGGGTCATCGTGATCCGTGATGCGCAGACCAAAGAGGCGCTGGCCGACCTCACCGAGACCGGCTCGCGCCGCTACATCGCCCAGCAACGCAACGGCGAGAGTCCATGGAATCCGTTGCACCCCATGGGGGTGTCGGCCGACGACCTGGCCGCCGTCAAGGTGCCGCGGGCCACCCAGTTGATCGACGCCGACGTCGTGCTCGTGGTCTGCGTGGACCTGGGGGTGGTGGCGGCGTTCGATCAGGACCTGGACCGCATCGGACTGGTCGCCGGCGCGTCGGTGTATCCGTTCGTCTGGAACATCCTGCTGGCCGCCCGCAACGAGGGGTTCGGAGGTGTGCTCACCACCATGGTCGTGCCCGAGGAACCGCGGGTGAAGGAACTGCTGGGGATCCCCGACGACTACGCGGTCGCCGCGGTGCTGCCGTTGGGCAAGCCCGTCAAGCAGTTCACCAAGCTGACCCGTAAACCGGTCAGCGAGATCGCGTCGCGGGAACGGTTCGACGGAACGGCACTTTGATCCTCGCCGGCCCTGCAACCGGAGCGTCGGCGCTGCGCTGAGAGCGCCGTCCAGCGCGATTCAAGGTTCTGAACGCAGTGTCGACGTCGCGGGGCTTATGCCTTCGCAGCCTTCGCGGCCGCTTTCATCTTCTTCTTGTAGCTCCGGACCTCTTGCAGGGAACCGGGATCCACCACGTCGGCCACCGACATATGCGTGCCCGCCTTGCCGTAGTCGCCCGCCGCGGCACGCCAGCCGGCCGGCGTCACGCCGTACTGCTTGCCCAGCAGCGCGAGGAAGATCTTGGCCTTCTGCTCACCGAAGCCGGGCAGCCGCTTGAGCCGGCGCAGCACCTCGGCACCGTCGGGATCGCCGGCGGTCCACAGCGCCGTGACGTCACCGTCGTAGTCCTCGACGATCGCCTGGGCCAGCGCCTGCACCCGCTTGGACATCGAACCCGGAAAGCGGTGGATGGCCGGGGTTTCGGAGCACAGCGCGACGAACTCGTCGGGGTCGTACTCGGCGATCTGATGCGCGTCCACGCCCCCGATCCGGTCCGCGATCTTCTTCGGCCCGGCGAACGCCGTTTCCATCGGGATCTGCTGGTCCAGCAACATGCCGACCAGCAGGGCGAACGGGTTGGACTCCAGGAGAGCGTCTGCCTCGGGATCTTGGACCAGTTGAAGGGTGGGCATCTGGTCAGTTTAGGGCGAGCTCGGTGCACATTTCCGAAGTCTGTGGCGGTGCTGTGTGCGAACGTGTACTACGACAAACCGGCGATGCCCCCGTGGGAGATGGAAATGAAGCGTGTGGTTGCACCTCTTCTTGCCGCACTGGGCGCCGCGCTCGCCTTGGCCGCCCCCGCCAACGCGATCCCAGACCAGGGCACGCCGGCGTTCGACGACTACCTGCAAGGCCTGCAACGCAACGGCTACAACCTCAATCCCGACACCGCGTGGCGCGTCGCTCACCAGGCGTGCGAGGGCGGCCTGCCCGGATACATCGGTTTGGAGATGGCCGCCCAGGGGGTCATCGGCCCCGGGGCCCAGGAGCGTGTGATGGACGTGGCCAGGAAGTACGCCTGCCCGGTGCAGTAGCTTCGCTGCACATGTCCGGCCAGGTCGCTCTCGCGCTGGCCGCCGCCGTGGCGCTGGCGGCGGTGGCTGCCGTGCTGATCGTGCGGACCCGCCGCGTCGTGGCCACCCCCACCGAACGGGCCGTGCACACCGCGCTGCACACCGCGTCGCTGGCCGCGCATGCCCTGCGTCGGGGCCTGGACACCGAATCGGCGCAGACCGCAGCCCCGTTCCTGCGCGATCTCACCGGCACCGCCGGGGTGGCCCTGTTCGACAGTGCCGGCGGACTGCTCGGCCGCGATCCCGACGACGGCGCTGTCTTCGCACCCGAGATCGTCGACGCGTGCGCCTCGACGGCCCGGGACTCCGTCGCTGCCGCCCGCCGGGTCCTGACCAACAACGGGACCACCGCCGTGGTGGCCCAGCCGTTGGCGGCCGAGGGCGGTGACGTGCTCGGCGCGCTCGTGGTGGTCGCGGCCGGAAACCCCGGGCCGGGCATGCTGGGCGCCATCGGCGAGGTGGCCCGCTACGCGGCCAGTCAGCTCGAGCTGGCCGAGCTCGATGCCTCCCGAGCCCGGTTGGACCGAGCCGAGGTGTTGGCGTTACGCGCCCAGATCAGTCCGCATTTCATCTACAACGCGCTCAACACCATCGCGTCGTTCGTGCGCACCGATCCCGACCGGGCCCGCGAACTGATTCTGGAATTCGCCGATTTCACCCGCTACTCGTTCCGCGCGGCCGGCCAGTACACCACGCTGTCCGACGAACTACGCAACATCGATCGCTACCTCACCTTGGAGCGGGCCCGGTTCGGCGCGACGCTTACGGTGCGGTTGCAGGTGGCCCCCGAGGTGCTCAACGTCGTGGTGCCGTTCCTGGCGCTGCAACCGTTGGTGGAGAACGCCGTCCGGCACGGACTGGCCGGCCGGGGCGGTGGCTCGGTGGAGATCATCGCGCGCGACGCCGGAACCGACTGCGTCATCACCGTGGAGGACGACGGGGCCGGGATGGACCCCGACACGTTGCGTGCCGGGCACGGTGACGCGCTGCCCGACCAGTCCGCCCACGTCGGCCTGACCAATGTCGACCATCGGCTGCGCGCGGCATTCGGCAACGATTACGGTCTGGTGGTCGAAACCGCTCTCGGGGCGGGCACCAAGGTCATCATGCGGGTGCCGAAATTCCGCTCTGGGGTGCGGGCCAGCGGAGGTGGGTTCAGGTGACCGAGAAGCTGACGGTACTCGCCGTCGACGACGAGGCCCCCGCACTCGACGAGCTGGCCTACCTGCTGGGCCGCCACCCGTGCGTCGAGCAGGTGTTCACCGCACGTGACGCCACCTCAGCGCTACGGGAACTCAACCGGCACACCATCGATACCGTCTTCCTGGACATCAACATGCCCGGGCTGTCCGGCATCGAACTTGCCGGTGTCCTCACCAATTTCGCGCACCGGCCCGCCGTGGTGTTCGTGACCGCGCACGACGACAAGGCCGTGGCTGCCTTTGACGTCGGCGCCACCGACTATCTGCTCAAACCGATCCGGCAGGACCGGCTCGACGAGGCCGTCCGCCGTGCGGCGACGGTGCAGACCAGTTCGGCACCCGGCGAACAGGACTCCGACGTGGTGCCCGCCGAACTCGGCGGGGTCACCCAACTGATCCCCCGCGACAGCATCGGCTGGGTGGAGGCCGAGGGCGATTATGCCCGCCTGCATTCGGCCACCGGAGCGCATCTGGTCCGAATCCCGTTGAGCGTGTTGGAAACCCGCTGGGCCGATCACGGATTCCAGCGTATCCACCGGTCCTATCTAGTGTCGCTGCGGCTGGTGACCGGGCTGCGCACGCATGACGGCGCGGTGCTGGTGCGGCTGCGCGCCAACGGCACCTCCCCCGCCGTCGAGTTGCCGGTGAGCCGGCGCCAGGCCCGCGAACTGCGCGACCGGTTGGTCCGCGACCCGATGCGCAACCTGAAACCCGCCGATGAGTGAGCCACCGCAGGGGTCCAATCCGCGGCCCGCCGCGGGGCGGCAACGAGTTGTCCTCGCGCACCGGCGCGGCGCCCGGATGGTGCGCACCCGGGTGGAGGTGCAGGAGCAGACCCAGGTGGGCGACGCGCTGGTACGTGGCTTGGTGCGAGCACAACTCGGCCTGGCCCTGCGACTGAGCCTGGTGGTCATCGCCGCGGTGGCCGCGACGGTGCTGCTGGCCCCGCATCTGAGCACGCTGACCGTCCTGGGAATGCGGCTGAACTGGCTGATCCTCGCGGTCCTGTTCTATCCGCTGCTCTACGGCGTCGGCCGGCTCTACGTCCGGCTGGCCGAACAGGCCGAGCGGGATTTCGTCCGCGTCGTCGACAGCGAACCATGACCGGTTCCCCGCTCACCGCGGCCGCGCTCCTGGTGGCGGCGGTGGCCACCGTGGCGATCGGCGCCTACGGAGTCCGGTTGTCGCGCACCACCTCCGACTTCCTGGTCGCCTCCCGCAGTGTCGGACCACGGTGGAACGCCGCCGCGATCTCGGGTGAATATCTCTCGGCGGCTTCATTTCTCGGCGTCGCCGGGCTGATCGCGAAGTACGGTGCCGACGCGCTGTGGTATCCGGTGGGCTTCACCGCGGGCTACCTCGGGCTGCTGTTGTTCGTCGCTGCCCCGCTACGCCGCTCCGGCGCCTACACCGTTCCCGACTTCGCCGAATTCCGGCTGGGTTCGGCGCGACTGCGCAAGGTCGCGATGCTCGTCGTCGTGGTGATCTGTGTGTTCTACCTGGCCCCGCAATATCAGGGCGCCGGCCTGACGCTGAAGACCCTTCTGGGCCTTCCGGTGTGGACCGGTCCACTGATCGTGGGCGCCATCGTCATCAGCAATGTGGTCGGCGGCGGAATGCGGTCGATCACCTTTGTGCAGGCGTTCCAATACTGGCTGAAACTGACCGCCATCGCCATTCCCGCCCTGGCGCTGCTCGGGTTGTTCCTCAGCGACCGTACCGAATTGGGCGGACCGCTGCCGCCGAGCGTGCAGCACCAGACCACCGTCGCCATCGACACCGACGTGGTGGTGCAGGTGGTCGACCCGGCAGGTATTACCATCACCGGCACCCTCGACGGCCGCCACGTCGCAGCCACCACCCTCGGCGCTCCCGGCGACCACACACTGGGCGCGGGCAGCACGCTGACGCTGGCCGCCGGTGCGGCCACGCCGGTGGTGGCCGGCACCCCGAGCACCGGAAGCGTGTGGATCGCCTCCGGCGGTGGCCTGGGTGGCGGGCACCCGCTGTATCAGGTGCTGTCCATCATCGTGGCGACCTTCCTGGGCACCATGGGCCTGCCGCACGTGCTAGTGCGCTTCTACACCAACCCAGACGGTCGTGCCGCCCGGCGCACCGCACTGGCCGTCATCGCCATGGTGTCGGTGTTCTACCTGTTCCCTGTGTTGCTCGGGGTCTTCTCCCGGCTGTATGTGCCGCAGCTGTTGATCACCGGAACCGCCGACGCCGCAGTGCTTCTGGCGCCGGGATCCACCATCGGCGGGGTGGCCGGGCAACTGTTGGCCGCACTGGTCGCGGCCGGCGCCATCGCGGCGTTCCTGGCCACCTCGTCGGGACTGTTGGTCAGCATCGCCGGGGCCCTGGCCACCGACGTGCTGCGCGGCCGGGTCCGGGATTTCCGGGTGGCCGCCGTGATCGGCGGGCTGATCCCGATTCCACTGTCCCTGGTGGTGTCCGGTCTGGAGTTGTCCCGCAGCGTCGGACTGGCTTTCGCGGTGGCGGCATCGACGCTGTGTCCGCTTCTGGTGCTTGGCATCTGGTGGCGCGGCCTCACCGCGGCCGGTGCGGCGTGCGGGCTGATCATCGGCGGCGGCGTCTGCGGCAGCGCGGTCGCGGTGGCCATCGCCGGCGGTATCGACGACGACGTGCTCGGCGGCTGGCCGGCGGTGATGGTGGGCTATCCCGCCGCGATCAGCGTGCCGCTGGCCTTCGCGACGATGATCGTCGTCAGCCGGTTCACCCGCACCACCACCGACGTCGCACAGATCTTCGCGCGCATGCATGTACCGGAGCGGCTCGGGATGGGCGTGGAGCGGGTGCCCGGGGATTGACGACCCTCGGCGGGCCTCAATGGCCTGGACACATTCGGCGAAGGCAACCTGCAGCAGCCCCCTGCCGAAAAGGGCCAGCCCCCAAGACAGGAGGTTGCCTAGGAGAGTCTTGCCCTCGCGCACAATGTCGACGCAAACCTCGGTCGTTCCATCGACGCACCGGGTCCACGTGTACATATATCCCGAGTTTCCGCCGTAGACATTGGAGTCGACGGTGGTCACCAGAACCCGATCCGGATGGAACCAGTCGTAATGCAGACATTCCCATACCAGCCTCGATCCCTCGGTGACGTCGGCTGATGTTGCGCCTATCGCGCCGTGCCCGAACGCCGTCAATCCGGCGACGATCTGGTCCGGGGTCAGTGTCGTTCGCCGGCGGAGACGAACAGTCGGCACCTCAAATATCCTCTCCAGAAATGGATCTCGACCAATCTGCGCATGCTGCACGCCCACCGCCACACCCAGCCGTTCAGGCCAGAGTGAGCACGGTCTTTCCGATGGCAGTGCGCAACGAATGGGCCTCGCTTGCCTGCTCGAGGGGAAAGGTGGCAGCGATGGTGGGTGCCAGCACCCCGCGGATGGCCAGTTCGGCGAGCGCGGTGAGTCCGAGTCGGTCGGCTTCCACGAACAGACCGGCCAACCGGATTCCCCGCGTCGTTGCGGCTCCGGCGACCGCGGGCAACGATTGCGGCAGTGTCGAGACCAGCACTCCGCCTGCTTTGAGAATCCGCATGGCCTTCTCCGGATAGTCGTGACCGATCATATCGAAAACGACGTCCACATCGGAGACGGCTTGACTGAAATCGGTTGTGGTGTAGTCGATCAGTTCGTCAGTACCCAGCGACGCCACATATTCCGTGGCGTCGGGGTCGGCCAGGCCGATGACGTACGCGCCGCGGGCCTTGGCTATCTGCACCGCCAGGTGCCCGACGCCGCCGGCGGGGGCGGTGATCAGCACTCGGGTGCCGTGGCCGATCTGGGCGGTGTCGACCAGGGCTTGCCAAGCGGTGAGGCCGGCCAGCGGCAGCGCGGCGGCGTGCACATGATCCAGGCTGGCGGGCTTGGGTACGAGTATCCGAGTCGGCGCGACGACATATTCGGCATAGGCGCCGTGACCTTTCGGGAACGGAAGCAGTCCGAACACCTCGTCACCGGGCTTGTAGAGGGTGACGCCGACGCCGACGGCCTCGACAGTTCCAGAGACATCCCAGCCGAGCACGAATGGAGGCTGGCCGACGAACACACCGGTCTGCCTGTTCATCGCGTCCACCGGGTTCACCCCGGCAGCGAGCACGCGGACCAGGATCTCCCCCATTCCGGGCTCCGGGCGGTCGATCTCGACGATGTGCAGCACCTCAGGGCCACCGAGCTCGGTCTGACTGACGGCCTTCATCGAGTGGCTCCCAGGAATCGGTTGACATCCTGGGCGAAGTCGTCGACGTGCTGGAAGAGGAAACCATGGCCCGCATCGCTGTAGAGCACCACCTTGGCGTCCGGCAGCTTCTGAGACATCACGTAGCTGGCGTAGGAGTTGATCATCACGTCGTGGGCGCCGTTGGCCACCAGCACAGGTAGTTTGAGCTCTCCGAGGCGGTCGTAATAGCCGCCGAAGGTGGCGATGGCACCCAGCTGGGCGTGATACGCCGAGTCCTGCACCGCAGCACGGGATTGCCCGAGGCGCACATCGAGCCGGCGCAGCGATTCCAGCCCGGCGGTGCGCCCTTGATCGGACTCGGGGAAGAACAGGTACAGGTAGTCCTCGTCATCGTTGACGGCATGCCCGAGAATACTGCCGACCCGCGCGGGTGGCGGTGGCTGGTCGGGCACCCCGGCCGGCGTACTGCCGGCAATCACGAGGCGACGCACCAGTTCTGGTGCGTGTAGGGCGATTCCCTGTGCCACGATGCCGCCGAGGGACCAGCCGAGCACATCCACTTGCTGCATGCCGAGGGCCCGGATGAACGCGATACCGCCGTCGGCCAGGCCGTCGATGGTGGTCGGCGCGGCTCCGCTCGAGGCAGCGGTGCCGCGGTTGTCGAAGACGATGACTTCCCGTTCAGCGGCGAGGGCGTCGAGCAGCTTGGGGTCCCAATGATCGATGGTGCCGCGAAGACGCATGCACGACACCAACGGCGGTGCGCCCGGTTTCCCGAATCGCCGGTAATGGAACCGTTCTCCGTCAGGACCGTCGACGAAACGATCCTCTGCCTGATCGGACAGGTAGGTCATGTTCGGGCTTCTTTCAGTCGAGGTTGATGTCGGTCAGCGAAGTGGACACCACCAGCTGCTCATGAATCGGTCGGTTGTCGGCGCCGCGCACATAGATCAACCGAGTGCGAGGGACCACCAGGCCGTCGATCTCGTCGAAGTCCGATACGTAATGGGCGGCAGGTGACCCGCCGGCGATGTCGACCTGGTAGTCACGACGCCGAATGAGGCCGTCGTCGTCGATATAGAGGACTTGGTGCCGGCTGTGGGTGGCGACGTTGTCGGGGTAGTCGACGTGCAGGCGGCGCAAGCGCCGCCCGTCTTCGTTCCAAGGCTCGCCTTCTTCGGTACGCACACCGGGCAAGGTCAGGTTGAACGGCTCGGCTGTGTAGGTCCACATGGCATAGCCGGTGAAGTACGCCAATTGCAATGTGGTCCAAGGTGTCTCGAGCGTGTGACCAGAGAAGGAGGATCGGGGGTCTTCCAACACCTCCACGTTGTCGCCATCGAGGGTCTCGATGCCGACGCACTGCGGCGTGTAGGCACTGCGCAGATTCGGTGCGGTGAACGGCCACAGCGACGTCCGCTGGTCCTTGATCCAGACAGTGATGTTGCCGTCATCGACGATGCCGGGCACCTGCTTGATGTCCCAGATCGCACCGCCGAAGTGCTTGCGAGCGGTCACCGACGTGAGTTGCCGCCAGCGATCAACACCGCCGTAGGCCTGCAGCGTCTTGTTGAGAAGGTCTGTCATCTGGGTCCTGTTCACTAGCCGAGGACGGGCTGGGGGTCTCGGGCGTCGTATCCAGGTTCACACCGGGCGGAAATTGCGGGTATCGGTCAAATGACCATCGTTGCGTCGCGCCCATCCATGGTCATCTGACTGATGGTTACCCTGCCGACCGCGGCTCGACAATGTCATTCATGCCATTCATCGACGGTTCCGACGGAACTCAGCTCTATTACAAGGACTGGGGAACCGGGCCGACCGTGGTGTTCAGCCACGGGTGGCCGCTGAGCGCGGATGCCTGGGACACCGAGATGAAAATACTTGTAGACAACGGTTATCGCGCAATAGCCCATGACCGTCGCGGGCACGGCCGATCTGAACACACATGGTCGGGCAACGACATCGACACCTACGCTGCCGACCTCGCCGCTTTGGTGCACCGCTTGGGCTTGACCGACCTCGTACTGGTGGGACATTCCACTGGTGGCGGCGAAGTGGTGCGCTACGCAGCACGACACGCCGCTGGGCGGGTGCGCAAGATCGTGACGATCGGGGCTGTGCCGCCGGTGATGGTGCAGTCCGCGAGCAATCCGTCAGGTACGCCCCTGGCGGCTTTCGACAACATTCGGGCGCGGCTGCTAGCCGACCGTTCGCAGTACTGGAAAGAGCTGGCTCTGGCGTTCTTCGGGTTCAACCGGGACGGCGCAGCCGTTTCGCAGGGGCTGGTGGACCACTTCTGGTTGCAGGGAATGCAGGCGGGTCTGGCTTCGGTGTACGACTGCGTGAAGGCGTTCTCCGAAACGGATTTCACGAGTGATCTCAGAGCGCTGGACATTCCGATTCTCATCGCCCATGGTGACGATGATCAGATCGTGCCGATCCACGCTTCGGCGACCAAGGCCATCGAGTTGGTTCGCTACGGCACATTGCGCCTGTATCCCCATGCCCCCCATGGCATTCATGGCGACTACCGCATGCACCTCATGGGTGATCTGCTGGAGTTCATCGTCGGCTAGGTCCGGCCAAGCTCGATCAGGGCGACTTTCGCCGCGGACACTTTTCCGCCATCGCGTCGGCGAAAACCCAGTCCCACCATTTCTCCGGTGTCGGCCTCGATGAATCGGTAACCACTGCTGATCTCACGCGCCATGTGCCGATGCCCCCATTGCCCGACTGCGGCCAGCACCGGGATGAGGTCGTGCCCGGCGGCGGTGAGCAGGTACCGGCTACGTGTGCGATCCCCGGGGTCCCGGTATTCGACCACCTCGAGGATTCCGGCGGCGACCAGCTCAGAAAGCCGGGAGCTGAGGACATCGGGGGCGACGCCGAGCTGCTCGCGGAACTCCGAGAACCGCGACCGTCCCAGCATCGCCTCGCGGATGATCAGGATCGCCCAGCGCTGTCCCAACACGGACATGGTGCGTGCGATGGGGCAGACATCGTCGGACCATGGGTCGGTGCGCATCGTCACACTATAGCTGAGTAGGCCATCCATACTCAGCTGTGCTAGCTTTGCGCGGGTGATCATCGGGCGCTCCGCCGACTTGGCAGTCATCACCGATGCCCTCGCCGCCGTCTCCGGCAGCGGGTCAGCACTGGTGGTCGACGGTGAAGCAGGCATCGGAAAGTCGACGCTGCTGACTGCTGCCGCCGACTGGGCCGCCGCGGACGGATACGGCCGGCTGGGATGTTCCGGGCTGCAGAGCCAGGCCGAGTTGGGGTTCGCCGGCGTGCACGAGCTCATTCACCCGCTGATGGCGCACACCCGCGACCTCCCGACACGCCAGCGCAGTGCCCTCATGACGGCGTTCGGCCTGGAGGACGGCCCCGCCCCGGACCGGCTGCTCGTGAGCCTCGCAGTCCTGGGCCTGCTGGAGGAAGCAGCCACCCGGCGGCGTCTCATCCTGGTCATCGATGATGTGCAGTGGCTGGATCAGTCTTCGCTCGACGTGCTCGCATTCGTGAGCCGTCGACTTGTCAACGCCCCGCTGCTCCTCCTCTGCGCGGAACGCACCACTGTCGACGGCCCGGTTCCTCAACTGGCGGGTCTACCACGACTGTCCCTGGGCCCACTGGCCGCATCGGATGCCGAACAACTGCTGGAACACACCTTGCGTGCCTCGACCCGGCCCGTCAATGCACATCTGCGGCAGCGAGTTCTCGAACAATCGAACGGCAACCCGCTCGCTCTCATCGAGTTGATCTCCGCGATCAGGGAACGGGGCGGCAGTACCGCCGTTTTCGCCGGCGAGCCGCTGCCCACCAGTAGGCGGGTCGAGCGTGCCTTCCTGGACCAACTCGACATCCTTCCGGATCCGGCCCGGCAGCTTCTCCTGTTGATTTCGGCCAGCGACGGATCACTTACCGAAATCGACTGCGCGGCAATGATCCTCGGACTCACAATGACGCAATTGCTCGATCCGCTGGAACGGTCGAGTCTCATCAACGTGTGCGGTGGGCGCGTTCAGGTGCGCCACCCGCTGATACGGTCCACCGTCTACGGAGCGGCTCCGTTGTCGGCCCGCGCCACGGTTCACCGCGCCCTCGCTACGGCTGCCACCGATCCGACCCGAGCAGCCTGGCACCGTGCTGAAGCGTCGTTCGGGCCGGACGAGGCGGTGGCAGCCGACCTGGAACGGGCCGCCGACCACGCCCGCTCCCGCGGCGCGGGAGCCGAATCCGCGGCCGCGCTACGCCGCGCGGCAATCCTGTCCTCTGACACCGACGCCAGGGTGCGCCGATTGAGCGCTGCCGCCGAGGTGGCCCGCAGCGCCGGCCTCACGTCGGAATCGATCAGCATCCTGGCCGAAGCCGAGCCGCTTGCCGATGGTCACGATGGCGCCGAACCCCTTGCCATCACTAGGTTCATCTTGAACGTCACCGCTGCATTGCCGGGGCAGAGCGCCACCGAGCTGGTCGCCCTCGCCGGCAAGTTCGCCGACGGCGAACCCCGGCAGCGGGAACTGCTGTGGGCCGCGGCCATCGAATGCCGCATGCACGGCCTGCCAGAAATCGCACGCCTCGATGTCGCGGCGGCCGTCGCCGCTCAGCACGACGCCGGTGACCCGCTGCTCGGCATCGCCGCCGCACTCGTCGACGACATCGGCGCCGGCCGACTACTGCGCCCGCACCTACCGCGTCTGATCAACGAGTTCGGGGACCAGCCACTCGTTCTGATGGCCATGGGCTTCGCTGCCGAAGCCGTCGCCGAGCGCGGCCACGCGCTGGCGTGCTGGCTCCGCGTCGGGAATCGATCTCGGCACAGCGGTTCGTCGGCCGATGAGTGCGAAAGCTTGCGTGGCAGCGCGCAACTACTGCTGGTTCAGGGCCGCCTGCAGGCCGCGGCCATCGCGGCACAAAATGCGATGCGCATGGCCACCGACATGAACCTGCCGATGACCGAGGCATCCGCGGCGGCCATCCTGGCCCGGGCACTGGCGTGGCAAGGTCACCCCGAACGTGCCCGGCACGCCCTTGATCACGCCCGCATCGCACTGGCTCCCGACCCCTCCATCCTGTGGAACGACGACGCGCACTGGGCTGCCGGCCTGGCGGCGTTGTGCGTCGCGAATCACGCTGAAGCGCTGCGACATCTACTGAAGATGTCTTTGCACCGAACCAGCCGGCGCTGGGCGGTCGCCGATCTTGCCGAGGCCGCGGCCGGGTGCGAGCAGCACGACCTCGCGCGGTCGCTGGTGGCCGATATCGCCACCCAAGCCCACCGGCTGGGCGCCGGCCTGGAATTGATGCTGGTTCATCGTGCCCAGGCGTTGCTGGCCGAATCCGATGACGACGCCGACACGAACTTCCTGTCCGCTCTGGCAAACGGCGAGAACGCCGACGCCGGTTTGGAGCTGGCTCGCACGCACCTGCTCTACGGGGAGTGGCTACGCCGGCACCGCCGTATCGTCGAGGCGCGCACTCACCTGTCGCTGGCGTTGTCCGCTTTCGATACCGCCGGCGCCGCGCCGTTCATAGAACGCACCGCCGCAGAGCTGCGGGCCGCCGGCGTCTCCCATACAGCGATCGCGGTGAACAACGACGCCGCCGCCAATCTCACCTCCCAGGAGTTGCAGATCGCACAGCTGGCCGCGTCCGGGTTGACCAACAGGGAGATCGCCGATCGGATCTACCTGTCGCACAAGACCGTCGCGGCGCACCTGTACAAGGTGTTCCCGAAGTTGGGGATCACCAGCCGCAGCCAGCTCCATGCCGCCCTGGGCGGGTTGGTCATCTGACCGATACCGGTGAACGCGCCCGGCGCGCAGGCTGAGGTACGGAAAGCTACCCAGGAGGACCCAATGCCGGATTTGTTGGAACTGACCATGGCGGCCCATGGCGGGCTCGAGCACTTCAATCAATTCTCGTATCTCAGCGCTCACTTACATCAGGGCGGCGTGCTGTGGGGACTCAAGGGCAAGCCGACGGTGCTGGAAAATTCCGACGTGCGAGTCGATTTGAGGCGCCAGCGGGTTTCGCACGGACCGTTCGCTCCCACTGCCAACCATTCCCAGTACTCCCCGCTGCGCGTCACCATCGAGTCACCCGACGGTGCGGTGGTCGAGCAACTCGACGACCCCCGCTCCTCTTTTGCCGGATACGCGATGGAAACACCATGGAGCGACACCCAGGTGGCTTACTTCGCCGGCTACACCATGTGGACGTATCTCACGTCACCGTTCATGCTCGCCCGCGAGGGGGTCCACGCGGAGGAGATCGATCCCTGGACCGAGCAGGGACAGACATGGCGGCGGCTGCGGGTGACATTCCCACCGGATATCGCAACCCACAGCACCGTCCAGACCTTCTACATCGACGGCGACGGCCTGCTTCGCCGCCACGATTACGAGGTTGATATTCAGGGCAGCAATCCCGCCGCTCGTTACCTTCTCGACCCGGTCACCGTGTCCGGGATCGTGTTGCCGTCGAAGCTCCGGATCTATCCGCGTAACGAGGACAACACGGCGGCCGAGGCACCGCTGATCGTCTCGGTCGATCTGAGCAACTACGTCTTCGAGTAGCCGGCCGTCGCGGCCAGCAGCCGCCGTAGGATCCAGAACACGCGGCCGATGGCGCAGAACCCGGCCACGGCAAGGGACAGCAGCACCGTCTGCAGCCACGGATACCCCGAGGAGCGAGTCGCATCCGTGGTGACTGCCACGAGCGATCCGGCGAAAAGCACACCCTGCCAAGGCAGTACCGCAAGAAATGCCTGACCGATCCGGCGCTCGTCGACGGCGGGCAGATCCACAGGGCCGGCGGGCACCCGAATCAGATTCATCAGCAGCGAGATGCTGGTGAGTGTCACACCGCCCATGGTCGCGGAGATGGTTGCCAGCGATTGGTAGAGCGCACGCCGGGCGTCGGCCGCTACCTGTGTCAGTCCACGCGGCACCATTCCGTACCTCGCCGCCACCGTCCACAAGGCGATCACCGCCAAGGCCGGAACCAGGTCCAGCCAGCTGTGGTGGACCCAGTAGTAACGCCAGCGCCCAGTGTATCGGGAGCGTGCCACAATCGATGCCCCTTTGCTACAGGTCACCGGTGCGCAGGCCGTGGTAGGAGACGACCTGCGCACCGATTCAATTACTGCTGTTGATGTTTGGCGCGTGACGAGATCAGGTCGAGCAGCATGGCGTCGCGGTCGGCGCCCAGCTGTGCGATAGAACGGCCTGCTGCTTCCTCGAGCACACCGGTGACGATTCGCTGTTCCAGCTCCGGCGTGAAGGTCGGATTGCCCAGCGCCGGCCAACCCTCCGTCATCCTGGGCATCAGCGTCTCCATGAAATGCGCGATACCGCCTTCGCCACCGCCCAGGTGCCACAACAAATTCGGTCCCATGACACCCCAGCGCAACCCCGGCCCCCAGGACACCGCATCGTCGGCATCGGTCACGCCGAGCACACCGTCGGCGATCAGGTGGACCACCTCCCGGTACAGCGCCGACTGCAACCTGTTGGCCACATGGCCGGGCAGTTCCTTCTTCAGCAGCACCGGCTTCTTGCCGACCTCGGTATAGAACGCCATCGTTGCGGCGATCACCTCAGCGGAGGTCTTCGCACCGCCGACCACTTCGACCAGGGGGATGACGTGTGGCGGATTGAACGGGTGCCCGATCACGGTGCGTTCGGCGCGCACACACTCTGCCTGCATGACGCTCATGGTGATGCCCGACGAACTGGAAGCGATGATCGTCTCCGGCGCTGCGGCCGCGTCGATGTCGGCGAGCAGCTTGACCTTCAGGTCGGGCCGCTCGGGTGCGTTCTCCTGGATGAAATCGCTGTCGCCCACGGCCTTGGCCAGGTCGGTGGTGAAGCTCAGGCGGTCGCGCGAAGCACCTGCCGCTAGGCCCAGCCGTGCGGCGGTATCCCAGGCACCGTCGACGTAGTCACGCAAAGCGGATTCGGCGTCCGGGCCCGGATCGGTGGCGATCACGTCGAATCCGCGGGCCAGGAAGTGGGTGGCCCAGCTGGCTCCGATGGTGCCGGTTCCCACGATCGCGATGCGCTTGATGGATGAAATGCTCGGTATGGACATGATTTCGGTGCTCCTTGAGTTCGGTGGATCAGCGTCCGCGCCACACGGGGGCACGTTTTTCGGCGAATGCCAGCGCACCTTCGCGCGCGTCATCGCTTGTCAGCAGTCCGGCGGCGATACCGTCCTGGCGTGCAAAGGCATCGGCGTCGTTGAGTCCCTGGACTTCGCGTACGACTTGCTTGACCGCCGCCAAGGCCAGTGGCGCGTTGGCGGCGATGCGCTCGGCCAGGGCCTGCGCTGCGGTCAACGCCCGCCCTGTCGGGGTCAGTTGGGCGATCAGCCCGTGGATCTCTGCTTCGGCAGCCGGAATGGGATCGCCTGTGAGCAGCAGTCGCAACGCGACGTGGTGGGGCACCCGGTCCGGAAGCCGGACCACTCCCCCCTCCCCGGCGATGAGCCCGCGCTTGACTTCGGGGAATCCGAAAGTGGCGCCCTCGGCGGCCACGATGAGGTCGCATGCCAGCGCCAACTCGAAGCCACCCCCCAGTGCCCAACCCTCCACCGCGGCGATCAGCGGCTTACGTATGCTGGCGCGGGTTAGTCCGCCCAGCCCACGACCCGGGAGCACGGGGGTCTGCCCGCCGGCGAATGCCTTGAGATCCATACCGGCGCTGAAGGTTCCACCGGCCCCGGTGAGAACGCCCACGGCAAGGGCAGGGTCGGCGTCCAACCGATCCAGCGCTGCACCGAGCTCAACGGCAACGTCGTAGTTGATGGCGTTTCGCTGCGCGGCACGGTTGATCGTGATCGTCAGAACGCCGCCTTCGGCGTCCACCCGCACCAACTCCGAGCTCATCGTGCGATCTCCTTCTTCGACGGGACTGCCTGCGTGGCATACAGTTCGGCGATCTCGTCGGCCGTGAAGCCCAGCTGCCCGAGGATCTCGTCGTTGTGTTCGCCGTGATCGGGTGCCCGGGTGGCCGGAACCTTCCGCTGCCCGCGCACGGTGATGGGACTGTTGACCGTGTACTCCAGGTTCGGGGCCCCGGCGATCGGGATCACCACCTCACTGGCCCGAAGCTGCGGATCAGCGGCCGCCTCCTCCGGGGTCTGGATGAAGCTGTAAGTGATGCGCAGGTGATCCAGCGTCTGCTTCCAGTAATCGGCCGGCCGGGCGGCGAATTCGCCGTCCAGGATCGTGGACAACGCGTCGGCGTGGTTCCTCAGACCCGGCTCGTCGGCGAAGCGCGGGTCGGCCAGCAGATCCGGACGCCCCAGGGCCTCGACGAGTTTCGGCCAGTGCTGCGGCCGGGCGACCAGCATGAGCCAGCGGCCGTCGCTGGTCTGATACGGGTTGCTCAGCGGGTTCACCGGTGCGGTGCGGTCGTGCAGCTCGTACGGTGTGCCATGCGCCAGCGCCGCCGACACCAGGGTCCCGGTAGCCCAGACCCCGGTGGCAAGCAGCGAGGTGCCGACATTCGACCCCTGACCGGTGCGTTCCCGGTGATACAGCGCGGTGGTGATGGCGGCGTAGATCGCGGTGGCGGTGGTGTAGTCACCGCTGCCCCACACCGGGGAGGTCGGCGGGGCTCCGGCATCTCGGGTTGCCGCGAGCAGTCCGCTGCGAGACCAGAATGCCGTCAGATCGAATCCGGGCAAGTTCGCATCCGCGCCGGCGTCTCCGAAGCCGGTGATGTCGGCGTAGATGACGTGCGGATTCCATTCCGACACTTCCTCATACCCGAGGTGCAGCGCCTCACGGGTGCCGTGCGGAAAGTTGGTGATCACCACATCGGCCCACGCCACGAGGCGGCGCAGGATCGCGGTGCCGCCCTCGGACTTGAGGTCCACGGCGATGCCCCGCTTGTTTCGGTTGGCCAGATGCCAGCTGTAGTTGCCGGCGGCGACGGGGCTCGGCGGCAGGGAGCTGAGCAGTCGTTGGGGGTCACCGAGCCCGGGCGGCTCGACCTTGATGACATCGGCGCCGAAGTCGGCGAGCATCGTCGCCGCAGCGGGTGCGGCGATGAAGCTGGCGATCTCGACGACCTTGAGACCGGCAAAAATTCCCGCGGTGGTAGGTGTTGTCATTTTCCGGCTCCTTACACGAACGCGCTCAGGCCGCCGGTGATGGACCGGCCGACGATCAGGGTCTGCATCTCGCGCGTGCCCTCATAGGAGTAGAGAGCTTCGGAGTCGGCCACGAACCGGCCCACGTTGTAGTCCAGCACGATGCCGTTGCCACCCAGCAGTTCCCTTGCCCAGCCGACACTTTCGCGCATCCGCACCGTGCAGTACGCCTTCGCCAGAGCGGACTGCTCATCCCGGTAGACTCCGGCGTCCTGCAGTTGGGCGAGGCGCACCATCATGCCCGCGCACGCCGTTGCGTTGCCGAGCATCTTCACCAAGAGGTCCTGGACGAGCTGGAATTTGCCGATGGGGCGGCCGAATTGGGTGTGCTCCACGGCGTACGACAGAGCGATCTCGTAGGCGGCCCACATGACGCCGACGGACTGCCAGGCCACGCCACTGCGGGTCTGGCGCAGGATCTTGGCGGTGTCCTTGAACGAGTTCGCGTTCTGCAACCGGTTCGCCTCGGGGATCCGGCAGTTGCTCAGCACGATGTCGGCGTTCTGCACGATCCGCAGGGCGATCTTGTTCTCGATCTTGGTGGCGGTGAAGCCGGGTGTGCCCTTGTCCACCACGAAGCCCAGCGCGCGGTCGGTGTCGACATCACGGGCCCAGACGACGATGTGGTCGGCGAAGGTGGCGTTGCCGATCCAGCGCTTGGCGCCATCGAGCACCCACTCGTCACCGTCCCTGCGCGCGGTGGTCTGCATGCCGCCGGCCACATCCGACCCGCCGTGCGGTTCGGTCAGGGCGAAGGCGCCGATCTTCTCGAAGCGGCTCATCGCGGGCAACCACCGGCGCTTCTGCTCTTCGGAGCCACAGGTGATGATGCTCCCGATGGCCAGGCCGGTGTGCACGCCGAAGAAGGTCCCGATCGATGCGTCGGCGTGCGCGAGTTCCATCGCGGTGATGCCGTTCATCAAGTTGTTCGGTTCGGCGACGGAGGAGTCCGGGTCAGCCCAGTCCACCAAGCCGAGACCGGCGAACTCGGGGATCAGGTGATACGGGAATTCCGCACGGGCCCAGTGATCGTCGACGATCGGTACCACGCGGGCGGCGAAGAATGTCCGCAGCCGGTTGATCGTGTCACGCTGCTCATCGGACAAGATCTCCTCGTAGGCATAGAAATCGGCTTTCAGCAGTCCCTCGCTGAGGTCCTGCAGCGGGATCGGCGGCAATGCTCCCGCGGTGGTGGTGGTGGTCATGACATCCTCTCGGCATGGTGTTCGCTGTGCGCAGACTCATCCTGGCTGGCGCGGTCAACGCCGCGCATCTGTGAAAACCACAGTCCTACTGTGGATCTGACCAAGACTCACGACACGGGGCAGGCCGCCGCCACGATGCGTCCGTGGCGGCGGGAAGTGGTAGCAGGAGGGCTAGTGCGGTTGCGTTCCGTCCAGTCTGAGTTCCTGGGATGCGAGAACGGCTGCGTGGATGAGGATCTCGCCATAGGTGGGGAACGAAACGGCAAGTCTCGCGAGTTCATCGACACGGCGTAACCCCGATGACAGGGCCACGGACAAAACCTGCACGATCTCGATCGCTCGGTCGCCGACCACATGGCAACCGAGGATCTCGGCGGTACCGGCGTCGAGCACCAGTTTGCAGAAGCCGTAGGTCTGGCCGTCGATGATCGGTCGTGTGCACTGTGCATAATCCAGCCTGGTGCAGTGCACGTCGGCGCGGGTCTCGCGTGCCGCGTGTTCGGTGAGCCCCACTGAGGCGTACTCCGGATCGGTGAAACTGCCTTCTGCAGCGTAATGGTCGGCAACAGCGGAACGCGGACCGGCGACGGCGTTGTCGGCGGCGATGAAGCCGTCGCGGATCGCCTCTGAGGCCAGCATCGCCCGGCCGGTGACGTCACCCGCGGCGAAGACGTCCGAATTGGAGGTGCGCAGATATTCGTCCACCTCGATGAAGCCCCGCGCGGTGACATCCACACCGGCGCGCCCGAGGTGCAAGCCGGTCACATCCGCTGCCCAGCCGACGGCGCTGATGATCAGTTCGGCTTCGATACTCTGCCGGTTGGCGGCGGCGATGTACTCCATTCTGATTCCCGAGGCGGTCCGAGAGAACGATCGGATGGTGCCGAAGTCCTCCCAGACGTCGACTCCCTTTTGACGAAAGCCTTGTGCCACAGCGGCGGCGACCTCATGATCTGCGCTGGGCAGTATCTGCGGCCCTGCCTCGAACACCGTCACCCAGGCACCGAAGGCATTGAAGATCGACGCCACCTGCAGGCCCGTCGCGCCTCCGCCGATCACGATCATCGACTCGGGCACCTTGGTCAGGTTCCACGCGTCGCTGTGCGTGCCGGTCAGCTCGAATCCGGATATCGGCAGCGCCTTGCTGGTACCGCCGGTGCACACAATGAACTTGTCCGCCGCAATCGTCAGACCGGATTCGGTGCGCACGTGGTGGGCATCGACGAACTGTGCGGTACCCACGTTCTGGTACAGGCCAACTCCCTGGGCGGTAATTTGACGCAACAGGAATGACGACGAGCGCACCTCGTCGACCACATGATCGACCCGCGCGAGCACATGCTCGTAGTCCAGTTCGGGATAGAACCCCCTGATGCCGTAGCGGCCCAGTTGACGTGCGTCGCGCAGCAGCCGTGCGGTGTGCGCGAGCGAGCGCACGGGCACCGGCCCGTCGTTGGCGGCCATACCACCGAAACGGCCCGCCGTGACGAGCGCGGTGCGCGCCCCCAATTCGGATGCTCGCGTCGCCGCCGTCACGCCGGCCGGCCCCGACCCGAGTACCGCAACATCGAATGAGCTGCTCACCCGTCCTACCCCGGGATTCCGGCGATTCCGGTCAAGCCGCCCGGAACCGTGGCCAGCACTCGCTGACCGGTGCCATCCAGTGCAACCGCGCGTATCTCACCGGACAGATCACTGACGTAGGCCACGCCTGCAGCGGCGTCGACGGCCAACCCGATGGCTTCGTGGAAATCTGTGGACAACACGTCAATGGGGCCGCCGGGTTGTCCGACGGCGGGGATGTAGGCTCGGTTGAGCGTGTTTCCGCTTGGTGGAGTACCGCGATCGGTCCAGTAGATGACACCTGCATCCACGTCGAGTTCGAGGTCGATGGGTTCCGGCAGATCCGACCAAAGCACCTCCACCGCCCGGTTTTCCGGGATCTGCCCGGCCGGGATGTCGAGGAGTGTCCGGAAGATCCGGCCGTCGCCACCATAGGACGGACCCTTCTGGGTCCAATACAGGAATCCGTTACGCTCGTCGACGGCGACGCCGACGCACTGGTTGCGGATCACGTGTCGATCCTGTTCGGTCTGCGCCACCACAACCTCGGCACGCACTTGCGCTGTCTCCAGTGAAACGCTCAGTACCGCAGCGCCTTCCCGATCCGACCAGTAGAGGCGATTTCTCTTCCACGCACCGGCAAGCTGCTTGCCCGTCACAAAGCTGCCCGTAGCCAGCATCATGCGGCGATCGGAGCCATCCAGTGCCGCCGTTTCGAGGGATCCGTTGCGCCGATAGAAGTCCAGATCACTTTCCTGCCGGGGCGGGTGATCGACCGGCAGGCCGGGAGCGCCCATGTTCGTCCAATACAGCGCATTGTCGTCAGGGCTGATGACGATTCCGTCGGGAAAGTCGGACACTCCGTCGAGGAGCTCGGTGACCGTTCCGTCAGCGATGGCGACCTTCACGATCAATTGCCTGCTCGGATTCAGGGCAATCAGGTGGTTGTACATGGTGCCTGTGACTTTCTCTCTCAGTGAATGATGTTGAGCAGTAGTACTTATGAAGCAACTCGCGGTGACATTGTCGCGCCCGTGAAGTCGGCATTCACACTGTCGTCGATGACCAGGCGCGCCAGCTGAGTGCGCGACGTGACCGCCAGCTTGCGGAACACTTTGTGCAGGTGGTACTCGACCGTGCGGTGCGTGATGAACAGTCGGGTGGCGATCTCGGCGTTGGTAGCGCCTTCGGCCACCAGATGGCTGATCTGCTCTTCGCGCGCGGTCAACCGGGCACCGGGCCGCGCACTCGGGCGGCAGGTGAGGTCTCCTGCCGCCGCCAGTTCCAATCGTGCCCGCCGCGCGAAGCTCATCATGCCCATCTTGTCGAAAGCGCTCGCTGCGTGCCGCAAATGCTCGCGGGCGTCAACTGTCCGGCGCTCGCGGCGCAGCCAATCGCCGAAGAGGAGATGCGTGCGTGCCACCTCCGGTAAGAGTGGGGTCCGCTGCAGATGCGCTATCGCCTCCCGATAAGACGTCTCTGCTGCATCGCCGACGGCGAGCAGGGCCTGTGACCGAGCCCGCACACCGCGGGCCCAGTGAGTTCCACTCGGGAGGGTGACCTCGTCCAGCCGGTTCATCGCTGCGCCGGCCTCGGCGTAGCGACCGGTACGGACGGCCGATTCGATGTGTTCGGCCAAGGTCCAATTTCGGTAGCGTTGCGCCGGCTGGTCGTTGACGGTGTCCGCCGCCGCCGCGTAGGCATCCTCGTAGCGACCCAGTCCGTTGTATAGAACTGCGGCAGCCCAATTGATGAAGCAGACACCTGCGCCGTCGCCGCGGCGATGAGCGTCCTGGCTACCGGCGAGGATCAGGTACCGCGCCTCGGTGTCCCGGCCCGCGAAAGCCGCCAGACCCAGCTGGCTGTAGGGCACCATCCGGCCCCCGGCCACCTCGATGACCGCGGCTTCCTCCTCCGCCAGCGCCTCGACCCCACCCAGCGCGCCGGTCAACAGCAGCGTCCCGGCGCGATCCGTCAGTGCCGAGGGCAGCATCGCTGCGGGGCCCGCCCTGCGGGTCGACTCGAGGAGCGTGATCGAGCAGCGCTCCCATGCATCGAAATCCCAAGCCAGCCCGGCCGCTCGACCTGCCAGCCACAGCGAGCCGGGACCTGCCGTACTCGCCCATTCGGCACTGCGTGTGTACTCCAGCGCGTTGCGGAGCGCCGGCATGGCCGCCTGGGGACCGTCGGTGACGAAGCGGGCTACACCGTCGAGTACCTCGTCTCCGGGCCGTGGTGTCTTCGCGATGGCGTCCTTCGTCGCTTCGGCGACCAGAGTCAGGGCACTCCCCGCGAACCGGCCGGCCAGCAGTCCGGCCGGCAACGCCTCACGCGACACATCGTGCACGGTCAACGTCCCAGAAACTGGCAGATGTGCTGGCCGAACTCGACCGGGTACTGGTCGATGAACCCGTGCCCGGCATCAGGATAGATCCGGATCTGGGCACCCCGGATCTTCTCGGCAAGTAGATAGGTGTTCTTCGTCGCCATCATGGTGTCGTTGTCACCGTTTGCGACCAACGTCGGCTGGGTGATCGCTGAAAGCCGGTCCAATTTGCCGGATTCCGGAATTCCCCACGTCATCAACGCCTGGTACTGGGCATCCCGGCAAGCCAAGCTCGTCTCTTGATCGCGGTCCTCGGTGCGGGCGCTGGTACGCGCCAGGTATTCCCAACCCCGTTTCACGCTGGCCTCTGATCCCGAGAAAAACAACGAGAGGAAGCCTGCCGGCGTGATTTCATCGGCGCACGCCCACCGATACACGTCGTCAGACCAACGGTGCAGATCGGGTGCACCTTGCGGGGCCGTACCAGCCAGCACCAGGCGCCGCGGCAGCCGAGGGCGAATCAGCGCGATCTCTTGGGCAAGATGCCCTCCCAACGAAAAGCCCAGCAGGTCAATGGATGTCAGCCCCACGGCGTCGACGAACCGCACTGCATCCCTGGCCATTGCCGTGACGGCGTCCGGCACGGCCCCGGTGGAACCGCCGACGCCGCGCAAGTCGACGGTGAGCACCTCTCGATCAGCTGCCAGGACATCGAGCAGCGCTGGGTCCCAGAAGTCCAGATTGCCACGGAAATGCTGCAGCAGAACCAATGGGGGCAAGGTCTGGGATTCCGTCCCGAATCGGCGGTATGCAAACGTGTCCCCGTTCACTTCGATGTCCCGGTTCGGGACATGCGCCGCACCCGTACCTTCGATGTTTGTCATCTGTTCGTCTCCCTGAGGCTGCCGTCAATCCCGATCCTCAACAGGCTGACATCGCAAACCCGGCGCGGGTATCCGTCAATTGACCACCGGCAACAGCCCGGTGCGCGCGACCGTGACCGTTCCGGATTCGGTGGTCATCTGACCTATGGCGACGCGCATTGAAGGGGCTAGCGTCGCATCCATGACCACCATGACCGCCATCGGATCCTTCGCAGGCCTGCCCATCGACGACACCGACGCACTTCAGGATATCGAGGTCCCGATTCCCGAGCTGCGCCCACACGATGTACTGGTCCGGGTGCACGCGGTGTCGGTGAACCCCGTCGACATCAAACGCCGCGGCGGCCTCAGCCCGTCGGCGACGCCCGTCATCCTCGGGTTCGACGCGGCGGGGGTCGTCGAGGCAATCGGTCCCGAGGTGAGCACCCTCGCGGTGGGTGATGAGGTCTGGTACGCAGGTGATGTCACCAGGCCGGGCACCAACGCGCAGTTCCACGCCGTGGACGAGCGGATCGCGGCGCGTAAGCCGGAATCCCTGTCGTTCAAGGATTCCGCGGCGCTGCCGCTGACCACAATCACCGCATGGGAGGCCTTGTTCGAACGGTTCGGTCTCACCGCAGACTCCGCCGGCGACCTGCTGATCCTCGGCGCGGCGGGCGGCGTCGGCTCGGCGATGATCCAGCTCGCCAAACAACGCACCAAACTTCGGGTGATCGCTACCGCCAGCCGGGATGATTCGCGGGACTGGGCGCTGGAGCTGGGTGCCGATGTGGTGATCGATCACCACGATCTGGAGAACCAAACGCTGGCGGCCGCCCCCGCCGGTGTCGACTATGTGTTCTCCCCACACTCGGCGGGCAATATCGAGACGTACGCGGCGATCACCCGCCCCTTCGGCCACATCACCGCCATCGATGAACCCGAGGGTCTGGATCTGTTGCCGCTGAAGGCCAAGAGCATCGCCTGGCACTGGGAGCTGATGTTCACCCGGCCGATGTTCGGCTACGACATGATCGCTCAGCAGCGACTGCTCGGCGCCGCCGCAGCACTCGTGGATCGGGGCGTCATCCGCAGTACCATCACCACCGCGATCGATGATTTCAGTGCCGCGGGACTGCGCGAGGCACACCGGTTGGTGGAGTCGGGACGGATGATCGGGAAAGTGGTGGTGCACCGGTGAATGAACGGCAGGTCGACCTGGCGGTCATCGGATTCGGCAAGGGCGGCAAGACGCTGGCCGCCGCGCTGGGCCGGAAGGGCTGGCGTGTTGCCATGATCGAACAGTCCGCCCAGATGTACGGCGGCACGTGCATCAACATCGGCTGTGTCCCGACCAAATCGCTGGTCTTCCGTTCCGAGCAGCTGAGCGCCGGGACGGCTCATCCCGACGACTACCGCCGCGCTGTCACCGCGACTGCCGAGCTGACCGCCGGCATGCGCGCCGGCAACTTCACGATGATCGACAGCATCGACACGGCCGAGGTGCTCACCGGACAGGCCCACTTCCTCGACCCGCACACCCTCTCAGTGACCACCGACACCGGCGCGGTCACCGTGTCCGCCCGGTGGATAGTGATCGGAACCGGTTCGCGCCCAATACTTCCCGATATCCCCGGACTGGCTTCCTCGCCCCGGGTGCACACCAGTACCGATCTACTGACCGAGGAAAACCTGCCCCGCCGGCTGGTGGTGCTCGGTGGCGGTTACGTGGGGCTGGAGTTCGCGGCGATGTACGCCGCATACGGATCCGAGGTCACCGTGCTGGAACGGCACGCCCAGGTACTGGCCCGCGAGGATGACGATATCGCCGAGGCAGCGCGGAACATCCTGCAGGACAAAGGTGTCCGCATCATCACCGAAGCACAGGTCACCGAGGTGAACGACAGCACCGTCACCTACCTGGCCGATGGGATATCACACAACGTCGACGCTGACGCCATTCTGGTGGCCCTGGGCCGCGAACCTGTCACCGCCGACCTGAACCTGGCCGCGGCCGCTGTCCGGACCGCGCCGTCGGGTGCCCTGCTGGTCGACGAACACCTACGCACCAACCAGTCACACATCTTCGCCACGGGCGACGTGAACGGCGGACCGCAATTCACCTACGTCTCGCTCGATGATTACCGCATCGTGCTCGACCAACTCGTCGGAGACGGTGCCCGCAGCACCGCCGACCGAAAGGCCGTGCCCTACAACCTGTTCATCACGCCACCGCTGGGCCGGGTGGGGCTGACCGAGCAGGACGCCCTGACCGCCGGACTCGACATCAAGGTCGCCACGATGCGGGTCGCCGACATGGCCACCGTGCCCCGCGCCCGCATCGTCGGGGAGCCGGCGGGCCGAATGAAGGTCGTGGTGGACGCCGAGACCGACCTGATCCTGGGCGCGGCGCTGCTCTGCTACGACGCGCACGAAGTCATCAACACCGTCGCGCTGGCGATGCGCCACGGCATCACCGCCACCACCCTGCGCGATTCGATCTACACCCACCCGTCCATAACGGAGGCGTTCAACCAGCTACTCGGCGCCCTCGCGCCCTAGACCCGCTTGAGTCGGTCGTAATGTCGGCCTGAGAGCGCCGCCAAGGATATATATGCATGGCGGCGCTGTCAGCCTGACATTGTGGCGACCCCCGATCCACGGGCACACCGTTTACCGCCGTCGATCGACCGCTGAGCGCAACGCTGCCCGGCTTCGGCGTCAACTCCTCCCGTGTGACCCGCATCTCACCTAGGTTCGACTACCAGCTGGTTCACAGCAGACGTCAAGGAGTGACAGGTGCCCACAACAGATCGCCCGCCGGCGCCCACCGGCGCCGAATTCCTGGAAATCCAGGACAGCCCCGAATTCCAGGAGTTGCGCAGCAAGCTGCGCCGGTTCGTCTTCCCCATGACGGCGTTCTTCCTCCTCTGGTACGCCCTGTACGTCCTGCTGGGCGCATTCGCCCACGACTTCATGGCCACCAAGGTGTTCGGCAACGTCAACGCCGGGCTGCTGCTGGGCCTCGGGCAGTTCGTCACCACCTTCGTCATCACCGGCATCTACGTCCGGTTCGCCAACCGTGAACTCGATCCGCGGGCCGCCGCCATCCGGGCCGAACTGGAAGGTCCGCACCAGTGAACACCCTTCTCGCCGCATCGGATTCGGTCGGCAACCCGATCGCCAACATCGCCATCTTCGGCGTCTTCGTCGCCGTCACCATGTACGTGGTGATCCGCGCCAGCGGGAACAACAAGTCCGCCGACGAGTTCTTCACCGGCGGCCGCGCCTTCTCCGGACCGCAGAACGGCATCGCCATTGCCGGCGACTATCTGTCCGCGGCCAGCTTCCTCGGCATCGCCGGCGCCATCGCCGTATACGGCTACGACGGTTTCCTGTACTCCATCGGCTTCCTGGTCGCGTGGCTGGTGGCGCTGCTGCTGGTGGCCGAATTGCTGCGCAACACCGGCCGTTTCACCATGGCCGACGTGCTGAGCTTCCGGCTCAAGCAGCGCCCGGTTCGACTGGCCGCGGCGACCACGACGATGACGGTGTCGCTGTTCTATCTGCTGGCGCAGATGGCGGGTGCCGGTGGTCTGGTGGCCCTGTTGCTCAACGTGCACAGCAGAACCGGCCAGTCGCTGGTGATCGCCGTGGTCGGGATCCTGATGATCGTCTATGTCCTCGTCGGCGGCATGAAGGGCACCACCTGGGTGCAGATCATCAAGGCGGTCCTGCTGATCACCGGCGCCGCGCTGATGACGTTCATGGTGCTGGCCAAGTTCGGGCTGAACTTCTCCGAGATCCTCGGCGCGGCCCAGTCCGCCGTCTCCGATGCCACCACCAAGGGTGTCGCGAGCCGCGACGTGCTCGCCCCCGGCGCACAGTACGGCGGCTCGACCACCTCGAAGCTCAACTTCCTGTCGCTGGGGCTGGCCCTGGTACTGGGCACCGCCGGCCTGCCGCACGTGCTGATGCGCTTCTACACGGTCCCCACCGCCAAGGAAGCCCGCCGTTCGGTGGTCTGGGCCATCGCATTGATCGGCGCCTTCTACCTGTTCACCCTGGTGCTCGGCTACGGTGCCGCGGCCATCGTCGGGCCGGATCGCATCCTGTCCGCGGCGGGGGGGCAGAACTCGGCGGCACCGCTGCTGGCCCTGGAACTGGGTGGTGTCGTGCTGCTCGGCATCATCTCCGCGGTCGCGTTCGCGACCATCCTCGCGGTGGTCGCCGGGCTGACCATCACGGCGTCGGCGTCGTTCGCGCATGACGTGTACGCGTCGGTGTGGAAGAAGCATCAGGTGACCGAGGAGGAGCAGGTCAAGGTCTCCCGGATCACCGCGGTGGTGCTCGGCCTGGTGGCCATCGGGCTCGGCATCCTGGCCAACGGCCAGAACATCGCCTTCCTGGTCGCGCTGGCGTTCGCGGTGGCCGCCGCGGCCAACCTGCCCACCATCATCTACTCGCTGTACTGGCGCCGGTTCAACACCCGCGGCGCGTTGTGGAGCATGTACGGCGGGCTGATCTCGACCATCGTGCTGATCGTCTTCTCCCCCGCCGTGTCGGGTTCGAAGACGGCGATGGTCCCGGGTGCGGACTTCGCCTGGTTCCCGCTGGCCAACCCGGGCATCGTGTCCATCCCGCTGGCCTTCGCACTCGGCATCATCGGCACGTTGACCTCATCGGACAAGGGCAACCCGGAACTCAACGCGGAGATGGAGGTCCGGTCGCTGACCGGCATCGGCGCGGAGAAGGCCATCAACCACTGATGGATTACCCACGGCGGCGACGGCGTTGTTCACCCGAGTGAGCACCCGTCGCCGTCTGGCATTCCCGTTGCTGGCCTTCGCCTTCGCCGCCGTCATGCTTGGCACCACCCTGCCGACCCCGATGTACGCGCTGTACGCGGCGCAGATGCATTTCGCGGTGCTCACCACCACGATCGTGTTCGCGGCGTACGCCGTGGGCGTGCTCGGTGCCCTGTTGGTCTTCGGCCGCTGGTCCGACGCCATCGGCCGGCGCCCGGTACTGCTCGGCGGTCTGGTGTTCGCGTTGGCAAGTGCGGTGGTGTTCCTGTTCGCCGACAGCGTGGCCGTGCTGTTGGTGGGCCGGCTGCTGTCCGGCTTGTCGGCGGGCATCTTCACCGGGACGGCGACCGCCGCCGTCGTCGAGGCGTTGCCTGCCGCGCAACGTGAGCGCGGCGCCATGGTCGCGACCGTCGCCAACGTCGGCGGGCTGGGCAGCGGCCCGGTGCTGGCCGGGCTGTTGGTCCAGTACGCGCCGCATCCACTCGTGTTGCCGTTCGTGGTCCACATCGTGCTCGTGGTGCTCGCCGTCGCAGCAGTGCTGATCGCCCCCGAAACCTCCGACCGCACCGGCCGCATCGGGTTCCAACGCTTGTCGGTGCCGCCCGAGGCCCGCGCCGTTTTCCTTACCGCCGCCACCGCGGCCTTCGCGGGTTTCGCCGTGATGGGTTTGTTCACCTCGGTGGCGCCGGCGTTCGTCGCGAACGTGGTGGGCATCGACAACCACGCCGTCGGCGGTGCGGTGGCCGCGTCGATCTTCCTTGCCTCGGCCGTGGCACAGCTGGCGGGACGGCGCATCGCACCGGCGCGCGCGGTGGCCGCGGGTTGCGCCATCCTGGTGGTGGGCATGCTGATTCTGGCTGCGGCGCTGTCGTTCTCGTCGTTGACGGGCATCCTGGTCGCGGCGCTGGTGGCCGGCGCAGGGCAGGGCATCAGCTTCAGCCGCGGCTTGGCCGCCGTCGTCGAGCAGGTGCCTGCCGACCGGCGCGCTGAGGTCAGCTCGACGTACTTCGTGGTGGCCTACGTGGCCATCTCGCTGCCGGTGGTGGGCGCGGGCCTGGCCGCCCAGGCGTGGGGGCTGCGCACCGCGGGCGAGGTGTTCGCCTTGGCCGTGGCGGCGCTGGCGCTGGTCTGCCTGGCCGCGATCCTGGTGCAGGAGCGCCGCCGGACGCCCGCGAACGTGTGACTTGAGGAGCCGCAACCGTAATGAGTACGGCTGCGACTCCACACATCGCCGGGGTTTGAGTGGTTCTACTCAGGCGTGGGGGTGCCCGATTGACCTAGCGTCGAGCCATGCCCGTGACCGCGTTTCCCAGCGTCGCCGACGTAGCCCAGGCCACCCCGGCCGACCGTGACCGCGCCATCGACGTCATCCGAATCGGATCCCTGCTCGGCGTCATCACCGGCCATACCCTCATGGCCACCAGCATCATCACCGACGAGGTGTTCCATTGGGACAACCTGCTGACCACGTCGGTCGCCTTCCAGGCGCTCACGTGGATCTTCCAGATCATGCCGCTGTTCTTCTTCGCCGGAGTTGCCGCTTCGGTGGAGTCGTATCAGGGCAACTGGGGCAACTGGCTGCTCAAACGCTGCGCCCGGCTGTACCGCCCGGTGTTCTCCTACCTGGCGTTCTGGGCGGTGGCGCTGGCGGTGCTGCGCCGGATCGCCCCGGTGCACGTCTACGAACCGGTCGCCGGGATCTCGACCCAGCTGTTGTGGTTCCTCGGCGCGTATGTCCTTGTGCTGGCTGCGGTTCCGTTGCTGTCCCGGATCACCACCGCCGCACGGCTGGCCGGGGCGGTGGTCGTCGGGTACGGCACCATCGCCGTGGTCGACGTGGTCCGCATCAACGATGCGGACCTGTCGTGGCTGGGTTATGCGAATCTCACGGTCTGGCTGTTGCCGGGCATGTTAGGGGTGGCCTACCGCCGCGGCCTGCTGCGTCCACCCGCGGCCGCCGTCCTCGGCGTCGCCATGCTGGCCGTCAATATGTCCCTACTGCGTTTCGGCCCTTACGAATTGAGCCTCGTGGGGATCGAAGGGCAGCACCTGAAGAACATGACGCCACCGTCGTTGCTGATGGCCGGGCACGCAATCATGTTGTGCGCGTTCGCGATTACCGCCGCACCGGCCATCGCCCGCTGGGCCCGGCGGCCACGGGTGTGGTGGTTGACGGTGATCGGTAACAGCGGCGCGATGACGTTGTACCTGTGGCATATGCCCGCGCTGCTGGGCATGCATCTGGCATTCGATCAGCTGGGCCTGCCCCGCTACCCCGGTCACCCGCATCTGCTCGCGCTGAGCGTCGTGCAGCTGGTGCTGATGGCCGTGCTGGTCGCCGCACTGTTCCTGACGCTGCGGCCGTTGGAGAACAACCCACTGCCCTACTGGGACGGCGGTACCGTCACCGCCACCCGCAGTGCCGCGGTCGGGACGTTGCTGTGTGTCGCCGGCGCGGCCACCCTTGCATCGGTGGGCTGGGGCCTGAAAGGCCCCGGACTGCTGTGCGTCGCGGTGTTGCTCACCGCGCTGGTGACGGCCCGGAGCCTGGCACGCTAGCCGCTCTTGCGGCGGAACTCCCGGCGGGCGTTCTCGGCGGCACCGTGCGCCTTGGACTGCTTGCGGCCGCCGTCGGCATGGGACGTCCCCCCGGCTGCCTGCGCATTCTTACGCTCCAGCGCCTCCCGGAACTTGCGCTTGTTGTCGTCCTCTTCCGGTTTTTCGGCCATGCGGCCAGCCTAATCGACTCAGCGCCGCCCCGGCGGCATCCCGTACAGATGCGAGATCGGGATGGTGAGCAGCACCCGGCGTTCGTCGACCATCGCCCGGCGGTAGTCATCCCAGTCCGGGTGCTCACCGGCAATGTTGCGGTACAAGCCAATCAGCGCCTCGACGGTGTCGTCCTGCGGTCCGGCCGCCGGCGGCGTGAGGACGGCGTCACCCTCGGCGACCGCATAGGACCACCCGTCATCCGAACTGACATGCAGCGACGCCCGTTGGTCGCGCCGCAGGTTGCGCGTCTTGGCCCGCGGCTCGGTGATCGACACCTGCACCGCCACCTCGCGGGGGTCGAAGTGATACGACACGTTGGACAGCTGCGGGCGGCCGTCCGATTTGATGGTCGCCAGCACCCCCAGCGAGTTCCCGCTGATCAGTGCCAGCAACTTGTCATCGAAAACCAGACGCCCCATGTGCACGAGGGTACGTCGATAGGATCGGGACGATGACCACTTTGGACGCTGCCCCTGCGTTGACGCCGGAGTTCGGGTGACCCGCTACGCCGCCTTCTTGCGCGGCGTCAACGTCGGTGGGGTGAATCTGAAGATGGCCGAGGTCGCCAAGGCGCTCGGCGATGCGGGGTTCGAGAACGTCAAGACCATTCTGGCCAGTGGAAATGTGTTGCTGGACAGCAAGTTCGGAGTGCAGAAGGTGCGCACCACCGCGGAGGCGGCATTGCGGGAGACCTTCGGCTACGACGCCTGGGTACTGGCCTACCCGATCGAGGACATCCGCAAGGTCTCCGAGGCCTACCCGTTCGAGCGCGAGGTGCCCGAGCACCACTCGTATGTCACCTTCGCCAGCGACGACGATGTGCTCGCCGAGTTGGCCGCACTCGCCGAGGAGGCCGGTGAGACGGCCGCCCGGGGCGACGGCGTCCTGTACTGGCAGGTGGCCCGCTCCGCGACGCTGGATTCCTCGATCGGCAAGACGATGGGCAAGAAGCGCTACAAGTCCTCGACCACGACCCGCAATCTGCGCACCTTGGACAAGGTGCTGCGCTGACGCGTGCGGGTACATTCGGCGCAGTGAGCTCCCCCAAGATCGACGGCTCGGCCCTGACCGGCGTTTCCGAGACGGCGCTACTGACCCTGCAGGTCCGGGCCAATGAGGCCCGCCGCACGGACCGCATCCTCGACGATCCCGTCGCGGTCAGCCTGGCCGATTCCATCGACTTCGACTTCGCCAAGTTCGGGTCCGCGCAGCGCCAGGACATGGGGTTGCGTTCGCTGTCCTTCGACACCGCCACCATCGACTATCTGCGCGACCACCCGGCCGCGACCGTGGTCGCGCTCGCCGAGGGCCTGCAGACCAGCTACTACCGTGTGGACGCGTCCGGCGTGAGCGATACATTCCGTTGGCTGACAGTCGATCTGGCACCCATCATCGCGCTGCGCGAGAAGGCTCTGCCGCCCGCGGACCGGGTCACGACCTGCGCGCAGTCGGCCTTGGACTACAGCTGGATGGACAATGTCGATGTCGAGGACGGCGTCTTCATCACGGCCGAGGGTCTGCTGATGTACCTACAACCCGACGAGGCGCTGGCGCTGATCGCCGCATGTGCGCAACGGTTCCCCGGCGGCCGCATGATGTTCGACCTGCCGCCGCACTGGTTCGCCTGGTGGGCCCGCAACGGGCTGCTGCGCCCGTCGCTGCGTTACCGGGTACCGCCGATGCCCTTCAGCCTCTCGGTGTCCGGCGCCGCCGATCTGATCAACACCATTCCCAACGTGCGCGCCGTGCACGACGTACCGCTGCCGCGGGCGCGCGGCAGCGTGCTCAACACCCTGATCTGGGCCGCCTACCGGATTCCACTGCTGGATCCGCTGCGCGGCGTGACCACGCTGCTCGAGTTCGGCTGAGTCTCCGCTTCGCACGCGGCGCGGGCCGCGTTCTGGGCGATCACCGTCACCAGGCGGTCGATCACGCCCGGGGCGAGGTCGTGTCCCATCCCGGCGATGGTGAGATGCCGGGCGCCGGGAATGGCCGCTGCGGTGGCCGTGCCGCCACTGGGGTGCACGATCAGGTCCCGATCGCCGTGCACGACGTGCGTCGGCGCGGTGATGCGGGCCAGTTCCGCGGTGCGGTCCCCCGATTTGTAGATCGCGTTGATCTGTCGGGCCACCCCGGCGGCCGCGCAGGGTCCGGGGCCGCGGTCCCAGGCGCCGGCGGCATACGCCGCCGCACCGGCCACGTCCACCGGAAAGCTGCGTCCGGCAAGGTGTTCCATCGATTCGAGGTGCCGTTCGATGAAGGCCTGCTTGGTCCGCGACGGCCGTTTGGCCATCATCATCAGCGTCGACATCGTGGGCTGCCCGACGTTCGGTGCGCCCGTGGTGGAGAAGATCGACGTCAATGAGAGCGCCCGCTCCGGGTACCGCGCGGCCATCGTCTGGGCGATCATGCCGCCCATCGACATGCCCACCAGGTGCGCCCGCTCGATCTCCAGGTGATCGAGCAGATCGATGACGTCGGCTGCCATGTCGGCCAGGTCGTAGCCGTCCCGGCGGGGTCGGCGCATCACCTGGCGCAGGGTTCCGGGTGGCGCGGTGGTGGCCCAGGTGGAATGCCCGACATCGCGGTTGTCCAGCCTGATCACGCGGAACCCGTGCGCCACGAGACCGTCGACCATCTCGCATGGCCACGACGTGAGGTCCAGGGTGAGACCCGCGATCAGCACCAGGGGCCGCCCCGCGGGGTCACCATCGATGCGGTAGCAGACCCGTCGGCCGCCGGGCTGCAGGCAGTACCGGTCGGTCATCGGGCCGTGACCGGCTGCGGCGCAGCGACACTCGCGCCGAATCTCAGATGCGGATCGGCCACCGGACCCCGGCGTAGCGTTTCGACATCGGCGGTGTAGTTCATCGACATCCCCCACGGGCCGGCACCTTGGCGGGGCAGTTGGGCCGCGCTGCGCTGCACATACCCGGCGCCGAAATCGAGCAGCGGCTGGGTCTTCATCTGGGGGTCGAGAAGCTCGGGACGGACCGCGTCGTAGCCGTTGGCGTCCAGATGCGAGAGCAGGCGGCAGAAGTGCTCGCACAGCAGCCCGACCTTGAGCGTCCACGATGAGTTGGTGTAGCCGATCGCGAACGCGAAGTTGGGCACGCCGGACAACATGAAGCCCTTGTAGGCCACGGTCTGCGGCGGGTCGACCGGCACGCCGTCCACCGTCAGGTCCATGCCGCCGAACAGTTGCAGCTGCAAACCCGTTGCGGTGACGATGATGTCGGCCTCCAGCTCGCGGCCGGATTCCAGCAGGACACCGTTCTCGGTGAAGGTGTCGATCCGATCGGTGACCACCGAAGCGCTGCCGTTGCTCAGCGCTGTGAACAGGTCGCCGTCGGGTACCGCGCACAGCCGCTGGTCCCACGGGTTGTAGCTGGGGTTGAAGTGCTCATCGACCGGGTAGCCCGCGGGCAGCTGAGCGGCGGTGACGCGCCGGATCAGCTTGCGGGCCGCCTTCGGGTACTTCTGGCACAGCACGTACACCGAGCGTTGTTTGATGATGTTCTTCCGGCGCGCCAGCGCGTAGCCACGCTTGTCGCCGAGGAACCGCCTGGCGGCGTTGGCGAACGCGTCCTTGGCCGGGAGCGGGAGGATGTAGGTCGGCGAACGCTGCAGCATGGTGACGTGTCCGGCGGTGGCGGCCATCGCGGGGACCAAGGTCACCGCCGTCGCGCCGCTGCCGATCACGACGACCTTCTTGCCGGTGTGGTCGAGGTTCTCGGGCCAGAACTGCGGGTGCACGATCTGACCGGAGAAGCGTTCCCGCCCTGGGAATTCCGGGGTGTAGCCGGCGTCGTAACGGTAGTAACCGCCGGCACAGAACAGCCAGTTGGCGGACATCTGAATCAGTTCCCCGGCGCGCTCGATGTCGACCACCCAGCGCGACTCCGCGGTGCTCCAGGCCGCGCCCAGCACCTTGTGGTGGAACCGGATCGAGGCGTCGATCCCGTTCTCGGCAGCCGTCTCACGTAGATACGCCAGGATCTTGTCGGCCGAGGCGATCGCATGTTCGTCGCGCCACGGCTTGAACTCGTAGCCGAAGGTGTGCAGATCGGAATCTGACCGGATGCCGGGATAGCGGAACAGGTCCCATGTGCCGCCGGTGGCGCCGCGACCCTCCAGGATCGCGTAGCTGCGGCCGCGATGTTCCCGCTGCAGGTAGTAGGCGGCGCCGATGCCCGAGATTCCTGCGCCGATGATCAGTACGTCGACGTGCTCGGGGGTGTGCTCGGTCTGGGTCACGGCGGCGGCTCCTGTCAGGGGCGGATGCGATCTGTCCATGGTGACGCCGACGGCCGCCTACCACCATGGTCGAAGTGACCCAAAATGCCGGTACCGATGGTGCATAGTGCACCACCGCTCTACCCTGACACCGTGGAGTGGACGCCGCCGTCACCTCAGGTCGCAGATCTGATCAGGCAATGCGCGCAGATCATCGTCAATGCCCGTCCGGAATGGCTTACCGAACTCGACGAGGCGGTGCTGCAAGCCGGGCCGTCCATTGCCTCCGACCCCGAACTGGCCGCCGCAGTGAGTCGCAGCAACAGGGCGAACCTGTATTTCTGGGCCACCGCCAATGTCCGGGACCCGGGCGCGCCGGTCCCGCCGAACACGGGGCCCGAGCCCCTGGCCATCTCCCGCGAACTCGTCCGCCGTGGCATCAACGCGTTCCCGTCGGATGGCTACCGTGTCGGCGAGGCTGTCGCGTGGCGGCGCCTGATGGAGATCGCGTTCGAGCTGACCTCGGATCCGGCCGAGCTGCACGAGATGCTGCATATCTGCTCATTGTCGATCAGCACGTTCATCGAAGCGACCCTGCAGGGCATCGCCGCCCAGATCGAACTGGAACGCGACGAGCTCACCCGCGGCACCCAGGCCGAACGACGGGAAACGGTGGCGCTGCTCCTCGAGGGCGCCCCGATCCCCCGGGATCGCGCCGAAACCCGCCTCGGCTACGCGCTCACCGGCGCACACACCGCCGCGGTGATCTGGAGTGCGCGTTCGGACGCCGATCTGTCGCTGCTGGACCGTGTCGCCGAGGCCTTCGGGCACGCCTGCGGCAGCCCACGCGTGTTGAGCGTCCCGGCCAGCACCGCGACGCGATGGGTGTGGGCTCCCGGCAGCGGCGAGGTGGACACCGCGGGACTCCTGTCCGCGGTGTCCCCCGATGTTCGGGTGGCCATTGGTTCGACGGCCGACGGGATCGACGGCTTCCGGCGCAGCCACTTCGACGCGCTCACCACCCAGCAGATGATGGCGCGCCTGAACTCACCGCAGCAGCTCGCGTTGTTCACCGACATCCAGTTGGTCGCGCTGATCACCTCCGACGCCGGCCGGGCGGCCGAATTCGTGCACCGGGCGCTCGGCGACCTCGAGTCCGCGAGCCCCGAATTGCAGGACACGGTGCGGATATTCGTCGCCGAACAGTGCAACGCCTCGCGCACCGCGGCGCGGTTGTACACGCACCGCAACACGCTGCTGCGCAGGCTGACACGCGCCGACGAGCTGCTACCCCGGCCGCTGGCCCAGTGCAGTGTCGAGGTCGCCGTCGCGCTCGACGTCCTGCGCTGGAGCGGTCAGTCCAGGACCGTGTCCAGGTAGCGCAGCGCCTCGGCTTTCGCGATACCGAGTTGGCGCGCCGTCTCGGCGAACGCGTGCGCCGCGGCGGCCATCGCGGCATCGGCGGGATCCACCCGCGCCACGAATGTGCCGAATCTGCCCCGGGTTTCGAGGATCCCCGCGGCTTCCAGCTCACGATATGCACGGGCGACGGTGTTCACCGCCAACCCCACTTGTCCGGCCAGATCGCGCACCGTCGGCAACCGTGTGCCCGGTTCCAGTCGTCCGTCCCGCACCACATCGATGATCTGGGTCCGCAACTGGTCGAACAACGGGCTTGCAGCGTGCGCGTCCAGCCGGACCCAATCCCCCAGCCCGGCCATGTGCCCAGTATCGCCCACACCCGCTACTTTGGTGGGGTGCAGGTGACGGTGCTCAGCGGAGCGGGCATGTCCGCCGAAAGCGGTGTGCCGACGTTTCGCGACGTCGAGACGGGTTTATGGGCCAACGTCGACCCCTACGAGATCTCCAGCAGCGACGGCTGGCAGCGGCACCCCGAGAAGGTGTGGGCCTGGTACCTGTGGCGCCACTACATGATGGACGCGGTCGAGCCGAACAACGGGCACCGCGCCGTCGCCGCGTGGGAGGACTACGCGGACGTGCACATCGCCACCCAGAACGTCGACAACCTGCACGAGCGCGCCGGCAGCAGCCGGGTCCACCACCTGCACGGCAGCCTGTTCGAATTCCGTTGCGATCGTTGCCAGTTGCCGTTCACCGGCGCACTCCCCGCGATGCCCGAACCCGTCGAGGTCGTCGAGCCGCCGCGCTGCACCTGCGGCGGGCTGATCCGGCCGAACGTGGTGTGGTTCGGCGAAGGCCTGCCCGACGACGCCTGGGACGGCGCCGTGGCGGCCGTGGCCGGCGCCGATGTGGTGATCGTGGTGGGTACGTCGTCGATCGTCTATCCGGCCGCGGGCCTACCGGAAGCCGCGCTGGCCAACGGCATCCCCGTCATCGAGGTGAACCCCCAGACCACGCCGTTGTCCGAGGCGGCGACGGCGGTGGTGCGGGAAACCTCGGCGACCGCCCTGCCGGGCCTGTTACAGCGCCTGCCCGACCTGCTCGGCTAGCTGGGTCGTACCGCCTGGCCGATCGCGAACTCGGTGACCGGCACCGGCACCCAGGCCGGGAACGTCAACTGGCGGCGGGACCGGAGCACCTCGAACCCGGCGCCGACGATGGCGGCTTCGGTGTCCCGATGGGTGTGGCAGTTGCCGAGCAACCGGGGCCAGACCGTCGCATCCGCCAACCGTTGCAGCGAGGCCCGCGGGCCCGTACTGGCGACGTGTTCCAGATAGCGCAGCTGGCCACCCGGTTTCAGGATCGAAAAAATTTGCCGCAGAACGCTGTTCGGTTCATCGACGGAGCAGAGCACCAGCGAGCAGACCACGGCGCCGAAGGGGTCTTGCGACGTGTACGTCTCCACGGTGTCGGCGCTGACGGTCACCGGTATCGACGCCTGGGCGGCGGCCCGCCTCGCCAACTCGGCCAGCCGCGGCTCAGGTTCGACCGCCACCACCTCGGTGACCTCGGCCGGGTAGTGCGCGAAATTGGTTCCGGTGCCTGCCCCGACCTCCAGTACGCGGCCGGTCAACCCGGCGAGGTTCTCCACCCGCAGGCGCCGCAGCGACTCGGGCTCGTGGCCGGACATCACGGTCCACAGCCGGGCGAAGAAGGGATTCTCGACGGTCGTCATGGCTTCAGCTCCTGCAGTTTCGCGATGGTCTGCTCGGGGGTGGCGTCGGGCCCCATGATGCCCGACACGATCCGGCCGCAACAGACCGCGCTCAACACCCGGTCGGCGAACTCCTCGACATCCCCCCAGGGCAGGTACGGCTTGGCGATCAGCAGCGCCGCCACCCCGTGCACCGCCGTCCACAACTCCAACGCTGCGGACATCGAATCCCCTTGGGCATAAATGCCTTCGGCCATCAGCTTCTCGACCGAAGCGCGCATGTGCACGAACGCCGAGCTGGCCAGGGTCTGGTCGACCGAGCTGGCCGAGTCCCCTTCGGCCATGGTCGCGATCCGGTACAGCTCGGGGGTCTGGCGAGCGAACTGCACGTAGGCCAGCCCCTGGGCGCGCAGTACCTCGATGGTGGAGGACTTGCCCACCGCGACCCGCTGCATCTCCTGATCGAGCTTCTCGAAGTAGCGGGCGCACACCGCGTCCAGCAGCCCGTCCTTATCGGCGAAATGTAGGTAGATCGACGGGGAGGTGACGCCGACCCGCTGGGCCACCGCACGGATCGACACCGATTTGGCGTGACCGGTTTCCAGTAGCAGGTCGGTGGTCGCGTCGAGGATCTCTTCGCGCAGTTGGTCACCCGAACCACGGGCGGCCCTCCGCCGTTTCAGTACGTCAACCACGCTGACCAGTGTCCGCCACACCGGCGGTGACCGGCTTGCGCCCCTCCGGTTCGTCGGCTTCCGGTCCAGTGCCGCCGTCCTCGCTGATGCCGATGCGACCGTGCAGCCACGCCAGCGGCTTCGGTGCCCACCAGTTCCAGCCGCCCGCCACGTGCATGAACGCCGGCACCAGAACCATCCGCACCAGCGTCGCGTCGACCAGGACGGCCAGTGTCAGCCCGACGCCGAACATCCGCATGAACGACACCTGCGCGGCGATCAGCGCGGCGAAGGTGATCGACATGACCAGCGCGGCGGCCGTGATGACGCGGCCGGTGCGCGCCAGGCCCAGGGCGACCGCCTCATCGTTGCGTTGCCGCGCCGGCCCGTGCAGCTTCAGCCAGTACTCCCGGATCCGCGCAGCCAGGAACACCTCGTAGTCCATCGACAACCCGAACGCGATGCAGAACAGCAGCACGGGCATGTTGGCCACCAGCGTCCCGGTCGGCGTGGTCCCCAGCGCCGAGAGATGTCCGTCCTGGAAGATCCAGACCAGCGACCCGAACGCGGCAGTCAGCGAAAGCACATTCAGCACAAGGGCTTTCAGCGGCAGCACCACGCTGCCGGTGAGCAGGAACAGCAGCCCGAAGGTGATCAGCGCGATCACCCCTAGCACCCAGGGCAACCGGGTGGTGATGGCGGTGACGCTGTCCCGGTTGATCTGCGCGATCCCGGCCAGTTCCACGGTGCGCCCGTCCGGTCCGCTGACGGCGTGCAGGGCATCGAGCTGGCGTTCGGAGGCATCGGAGAACAGCGGCGCGGTGCTCCCGACGGTGAGGAAGGCACTGCCCTCGGCGATACCGGCCTGCCCGGGCGGGCCGACCTTCTTCCCGGCGACGAAGGTGCCGGTCGGGCCGGCGACCGTGGTGACGGACTCGACGTTCGACAGCTCGGTCGCGTAGCGGTCGAATTCGGCCGGCGTGAGGCCGTCGGCGTCGGGGATGACGGCCGTCACCGCGGTGGCCGAGTTGTCGGTGAAGTCGTTGCGCAGCTGATCACCGACCTCGTGCGCCGACGCCGAGGCGGGTAGCACCCGGTCATCGGGGAAGCCCCATTTGACGCCGAGGAACGGCGCCCCCAGCAGCAACAGCAGCGCCGTCACGGCGAGACCGATCGGGATGGCGCGGCGCATCACCGCGCCCGTCCACCGGTACCAGAACAGCTGCTCGACCGGCTTCGCCGCGGGAGCAGGCGCGCGCCGGAACAACCGGCGCACATTGAGGGCGTCGAGCCGCTCGCCGAGGAACCAGATCGCGGCCGGGGTAACGATGATGGCCGCCACGGCCGCGAAGCCCACCGTCGCGATGCCGGCGTAGGCGAAGGACTTCAGGAAGTACATCGGGAACAGCAGCATGGCCGCCATCGACAGCGCGACCGTCGTCGCCGAGAACAGCACGGTGCGGCCGGCGGTCGCCATGGTGCGGATCAGCGCCCGGTCCCGGGGCTGCCCGTCGGCGAGCTCGTCGCGGTAGCGGCTGATGATCAGCAGGGTGTAGTCGATGGCCAGGGCCAGGCCCATGGCCGTGGACAGGTTGAGCGCGAAGATCGACACGTCGGTGGAGAAGGTGATGAGGCGCAGGACCGACATGGTGCCCAGGATCGCCATGCCGCCGACCAGCATCGGCAGGGCTGCGGCGACCAGGCCACCGAACACCCACACCAGCACCAGGAAGCTCAGCGGGATGGCGATGGACTCCATGAGGAGAAGGTCACGCTCGGTCTGTGCGTTGATCTGGGCGTAGACCATCGATACGCCACCGCTCTTGACGGTCACCCCGGGCTGCCCGTCGGCGACGTGGGTCAGCGAGTCGGACAGTTCCTTGGCGTACTTCTGGGCGTTGTTCTCCCCGCCCGTGATGCCGGCGACGATGAGACCCGACGTCTTGTCCTTGCTGACCAGATCCCCGGCACCGCCGACAGGCGCCGTCCACGCCGAGGTCACCTGAGCGACGTGTGGCGACTTGCCGAGGGCGGTGGCGATCTCGGTCCCGACGGTGGTCGCGGCGGGGCTGGTGACGCCGTCCGGGGAGCTGACGCTGATGATCAGCTGCATATCGCCCTGATGGAACTTGTCGGTGAGCACCTGCGTCGCGCGGGCCGACTCCGACGTCGGGTCCTGAAACCCGCCGGCGGACAGACTCTTGGCGACGGGAATGCCGAAGATCGCGGCCGCGACCATGATGAGCGCCGACAGTGCCAGGACGCGGCGGGGCGCGGCGATCGCCAGCAGCGCAATTCGATTCAGCATGCAGGTTCCCTTCCCAGGGGGATGCGGAGATATCGTCGTTAAGTTAACAACGGTAAGTGAGGCCGTCAACCCGTCCACTCCGATCACGACGCAGCGGCCCGGACGGTTCAGCGGCGGCCTTCGCCCTACTCAGGAGTAGAACTCGCAGGTAACGTTTGCTGGGATCACAGCGCCGTCCCGATGTGTCGGCACACACACCGACCCGCCCCGGAAAGCTCGACAGTACGGCTCGATGGCAGGTCAGAGGCATACTGACTTTTGAGTAAGTCCGCGATACCCGGCGTCCGCAAACATCGCCAACCTACCCGGCGGTAAGAATTGCCAGGGTTTTCAGAATCGTGACTCAAAGATTCCTTAAATGTGACTCATACAGTCAGTGTCATGTGGATCGACGACACCAGTGCCGATGTCATCAAAGTCGACTTTGACGCCCTGTATCACGGGGACGTCCTCGTCGAGGGTGACACCTCGGAGCAGTTCCCTGACCTCGCTGCAGCGGTCTGACCGCAGCAGTTTCCTCCTAGCACCACAACGCCGCTGAGCACTGTCTCGGCGGCGTTTTGGCGTCTCGGATGCCTCTGAGAGAAAAACCGCGCGACCGAACGTCATTGTTCCGGCGCCGTCGACGATGCGGCTGATCAGCTCATCGACGGTCGGGATGTCGTGGATCAGGCCCATCACGGTGCCCGCGGTCCAGATACCGGCATCGATGTCGCCGTCGTCGAACACCTTGCGGCCGCGCACCCCGGCGACCAGGTCCTTGACGTCCTCGAACTGGCCGCCGTCCTTGAGGATCTGCACGACCTCGCGTGAGACGGTGTTGCTTGCCACCCGGGCGGTGTTGTGCAGGCTGCGGAAGATCAGCTCCGTGCCGCGCTCGTCACCGGCGACGATGGCTTCCTTGACGTTCTGGTGGATACAGGACTCCACGGTGCACATGAACCGGGTGCCCATGTTGATGCCGTCGGCGCCCAGCGCCAGCGCAGCTGCCAGGCCACGGGCGTCACCGAAGCCACCCGAGGCCAGCATCGGGATCTCGATCTCCTTGGCCGCGGCCGGGATCAGCACCAGGCCCGGCACGTCGTCCTCACCGGGGTGTCCGGCGCACTCGAAGCCGTCGATGCTGATGCCGTCCACACCCAAGGTCTGCGCTTTGACCGCATGGCGCACCGAGGTGCACTTGTGCAGCACCTTGATGCCGTTGTCGTGGAACATCGGCAGATGCGGCGCCGGGTTGGAGCCCGCCGTCTCGACGATCTTGATGCCCGCATCGACGATCACCTTGCGGTACTCGTCATAGGGCGGCGGGTTGATCGCCGGCAGGATCGTCAGGTTCACCCCGAACGGCTTGTCGGTCAGGTCGCGGGTCTTGGCGATCTCATTGGCCAGATCCGCCGGAGTCGGCTGGGTCAGCGCCGTGATGAAACCGAGCCCACCCGCATTGGCCACGGCCGCAACCAGTTCCGCGCGACCGACCCACTGCATGCCGCCTTGGGCGACCGGGTGCTCGACACCGAAAGCCTCGGTGAATTTCGTTACCAGAGTCATATGTTCAATTCCTACCTGGGAGCCATACGGATAGCGCCGTCGAGGCGGATGACCTCGCCGTTGAGCATCGGGTTTTCCACGATATGCAGGGCCAGCGCGCCGTATTCGTCCGGGTCACCCAGCCGTGCCGGGTGCGGCACCTGTTGCCCCAGGGACTTCTGCGCCTCCTCGGGCAGCGACGCCAGCAGCGGAGTCTTGAACAGGCCGGGCGCGATGGTGCAGACCCGGATCAGGCTGCGCGACAGGTCGCGCGCCACCGGCAGGGTCAGCCCGACCACGCCGCCCTTGGAGGCCGAGTACGCGGCCTGCCCGATCTGGCCGTCGTAGGCGGCGACCGACGCGGTGTTGATGATGACGCCGCGCTCCTCACCGATTGGTTCGGTCTTGGCGATCCGCTCGGCGGCCAGCCTCAGCACGTTGAATGTGCCGATCAGGTTGACCTCGACGACCTTGCGGAAACCGTCGAGCGGGAACGGACCGTCCTTGCCGAGGGTCTTGACCGCGTTGCCGATACCGGCGCAGTTGACGTTGATGCGCACCGGGCCCAGCGACTCCGCGATGTCGAGGGCCTTGGTGACCGCGTCCTCGTCGGTGACGTTGGCAGCGACGAACTTCGCGCGCGCACCGAGTTCGGCCACCACTTCCTCGCCCTTGAGGTCGATGACGACCACTGAGGCGCCGGCGTCGAGCAGCCGCTTCGTGGTCGCCAGGCCGAGGCCCGACGCCCCACCGGTGACAACCGCTACGGAATCCTTGATTTCCACGTGTCGTGCTTCCTTCCTATTGGGGTCGTGCCAGGTTCCTAGATCCAGTCGTTGAGAATGGTGTCGTTGTCGGCGCCGATCACCGGCGGCGGCGTGGGCTGCCCGGGCGCGCTGCGCGAGAAGCGCGGCGCCGGAGCCGGCTGCAGGCCGCTGCCTGTCTCATAGAAGGTGTCCCGGTCCGCGATGTGCGGCTCGCTGAGCACCTCGCCGAACGCCAGCACCGGAGTCGCGCAGGCATCCGAGCCGGCGAAGATCTGCGCCCACTCGTCACGATCCTTGGTCTTGAACACCTCGGTGAACGCCACCCGCAGCTCTTCCCAGCGGGCCATGTCGTTCTGCTCGGGCAGGCCCGCAGCGTCCAGGCCCAGCTTGGCCACCAACTCCGCGTAGAACTGCGGCTCGATCGCGCCGATCGCGAAGTATTTGCCGTCGGCGGTCTCATACGTGTCGTAGTACGGGGCACCGGTGTCGAGCATGTTGGCGCCGCGCACGTCGTTCCACAGCCCCTGCGCGCGGAATGACCACATCATCTGGATCAGCACGCTGGAGCCGTCGATCATCGCGGCGTCCACCACCTGGCCTTTGCCGGACGTCTGGCGCTCCCACAGTGCCGACAGGATGCCCAACAGCAGGAACATCGACCCGCCGCCGAAATCACCGGCCAGGTTCAGCGGCGGAACCGGCTTCTCGCCTTTGCGCCCGATCGCGTGCAGCACACCGTTGAGCGAGATGTAGTTGATGTCGTGACCGGCCTGCAGCGCACGCGGACCGTCCTGGCCCCACCCGGTCATCCGGGCGTAGACCAGCTTCTCGTTGACCTTCGCGCAGTCCTCGGGCCCCAGGCCCAGCCGCTCGGTGACCCCCGGCCGGAAACCTTCGATCAGCACATCGGCCTTGGCCACCAGGTCGAGGACGAACTTCTTGCCCTCGGCGGATTTCAGATCGGCGGTGACGCTGCGCCGGTTGCGCAGCATGGCGTCCTTCGCCGGACTGTTCGACGCGGACGGGCGGTCCACCCGCACCACGTCAGCGCCCAGATCTCCCAGAATCATCGCCGCGTGCGGGCCGGGGCCGATGCCGGCCAATTCGACAACCCGCAAGCCGTGCAGTGGTCCCGTCATACCGACCGTCCTTCGTCGTTGAATACTTCGTCGAGTACCGAGTTAGTTGACCGCCGACATAGCTTACTTGTATAACCAAGTCGACCGGCCGCGGGCCACCCGCCCGCCGAACGTGAGGGCGTACCCATGACGTATCGCAGCATCGAGCAGTTGACCGTGGAGCTCGCCGACGGCGTGCTCTCGGTGACCCTGAACCGCCCCGACACCCTGAACTCGCTGTCGGAGGCCATGCTGACCGGGATCGCCGACGCCCTCGAGCAGGCCGCCACCGACGCCGAGGTCCGCGTCGTGAAGTTGGCGGGCGCGGGCCGCGGTTTCAGCTCCGGGGCCGGGATCAGCGCCGAGGACGTATCGGCCAAATCCGTCAACGGACCGGAGGTGGTGCTCGACGCCGCCAACCGCGCGGTGCGCTCCATCGTCGCGCTGCCCAAGCCCGTCGTCGCGGTGGTGCAGGGCCCGGCCGCCGGTGTCGGTGTGTCGCTGGCGTTGTCCTCGGACATCGTGTTGGCCTCGGAGAAGGCATTTTTCATGCTGGCGTTCACCAAGATCGGGCTGATGCCGGACGGCGGTGCGTCGGCGCTCATCGCGGCGGCCGTCGGCCGCATCCGCGCGCAGCGGATGGCACTGCTGGCCGAACGCATCACCGCGGCCGAAGCCTATGACTGGGGCCTGGTCACCTCCGTGCATGCCACCGACGAATTGGACGCCGCAGTGGCCAAGGTGATCGCCACGCTGTCCACCGGACCCGCCGTCTCACTGCGCAAGACCAAGCAGGCCATCAACGACGCCACCCTCACCGAACTGGAAGCGGCGATCGAACGCGAGCGCGAGGGCCAGCTGATCCTGCTCACCTCCAAGGACTTCCGCGAGGGCACCGCGGCCTTCCAGGAGCACCGGCAGGCCACCTTCACCGACAGCTAGACCTCGGGGGCGCCGGTTGTGCGGATTGATCCGCGAAACGCCGAACCAGACGAACACACCGCACAAATGGACGCCCGATAAATCAGTGGCTTCGGCCACCCCTGATCGGTCACCATCAGTTGTGTGAGTACGCAACTCGGGCAACCCCGCTGGCGGGTACTCGCGCCCTTTGCACACCGCGAGTACCGCCTGCTGATCGCGGCGCTGACGCTGTCCATCTTCGCCACCGGCATGTGGACGGTGGTGATGGCGCTGCAGGTGATCGCGCTGGACAACGATCCCACCGCGCTGTCGCTGGTGGCCACCTGCCTGAGCGCCGGGTTGATCGCGTTCGTCCTCGTCGGCGGCATCGCCGCCGACCGGCTGCCGCAGCGCACCATCATCATCGCCGTGGAGTCGGTGAACACGGTCGTCGTGACGGCGATCGCCACACTCGGCCTCACCGGGCAATTGCGCTTGTGGCACATGGCCGTCGGCGCCGCTGCGCTCGGCGTGGGCGCCGCCTTCTTCTTTCCCGCCTTCAGCGCCTACCTGCCGAGGCTGTTGCCGCCCGAACAGTTGTTGGCGGCCAATGGAATCGAGGGCGTGCTCCGGCCGACCCTGCAACAAGCCGTCGGACCCGCGGCGGCCGGCGTGCTGATCGGCGCCACCTTCCCTGCGCTGGGTGCCGCGGCCGTCGCGGTCCTGTACGGCACGGGACTGACCCTGCTGATCGCCACCAGGCCGGTGGCGCAGGCGGTTTCGTCGGAAAGACCGAGCACGCATCCGCTGGCCGACCTTCGGGACGGCTACCGGTTCATGGTGCGCACCCCGTGGCTGTTGGCGACGCTGTTGTTCGCCAGCGGATTCGTGCTGCTGATCATGGGCCCGCTGGAGGTGCTCCTGCCGTTCATCACCAATGCCCGGTTCGCGCACGGTGAACGGATCTTCGGCTTCGTACTGGCCGCGTTCGGACTCGGCGGAGCGGTCGGCGCGCTCGCGGTCTCCTCGGTCCGCCTGCCGCGGCGCTACCTCACGGTGATGATGGCGTGCTGGGGCCTGGGCAATCTGCCCCTGGTGCTGATCGGCTACACGTCGTCGTTCGTGGTGATGGCGGCGGCCGCCTTCGTCGTCGGCATGACCAGCAGTGCGGCCACCGTCATCTGGGGCACACTGCTGCAACGCAGGGTGCCGCCGGCGATGCTGGGCCGGGTGTCCAGCCTGGATTTCTTCGTCTCGCTGGTCTTCATGCCGGTGTCGATGGCGCTGGCCGGGCCGCTGTCCAAGGTATTCGACGTGCAGACCATCTACCTGACGGCCGGGATCATTCCGACGGCGCTGGGTGTGGTCGCATGGCTGGCCGCCCGGATGCCACGGGACGAGGTGGAACATCCGCTGGACGTGTGACGCCGGATAGGGTCTCCCCTCGTGGGCATCCAAACCGGCACCGTGCGCGCGCTGGCCCCGCTGCGGTTCCGCGAGTACCGACTGTTGATCGCCGCGGTGTCTTTCTCGATCTTCGGCACCGGCATGTGGACCGTCGTGATGGCGCTGCAGGTCATGGCGATCGACAACGATCCCGCCGCACTGTCTCTGGTGGCGGCGTGCCTGAGCATCGGGCTGGTCACCTTCGTGCTCGTCGGAGGCATTGCCGCCGACCGGTTTCCGCAGCGCACCATCATCATCGTCGTCGAGTCGGTGAATACCGCCGCGGTGACGGCGATCGCGATCCTGGGGCTGACCGGCACGCTGCGACTGTGGCACATGGCGGTGGCCGCCGGGGCGCTGGGCGTCGCGGGCGCATTCTTCTTCCCGGCCTACAGCGCCTACCTGCCACGCATCCTGCCCGAGGAACAACTGTTGGCGGCCAACGGTATCGAGGGCGTGGTCCGGCCGACCTTCCAGCAGGCGGTCGGCCCGGCCATCGCGGGCGTGATCATCGGCGCAACCTTTCCCACCGTCGGCGCGGTCACCGTCGCGGTGCTGTATGCCCTCGGGTTGACCCTGCTGATCGCCACCCGACCTGTGCGACAACCTGATTCCGCCGAGAAGACGCACGCTCACCCACTCGCAGAACTGCGCGACGGTTTCCTGTTCATGGTGCGCACCCCGTGGTTGTTCGCCTCACTGATGTTCGCCAGCACCTTCGTGTTGTTGGTGATGGGACCACTGGAGGTCCTGCTCCCGTTCATCACCCAGTCGCGGTTCGAGAACGGCGACCAGACCTACGGTCTGGTGCTGGCCGCCTATGGAGTGGGTGGCGCGCTCGGCGCGGTCGCGGTGTCCGCGCGCCCCATGCCGCGGCGCTACCTCACGGTGATGATGGTGTTGTGGGGACTGGGCAACCTGCCCATGGCGCTGATCGGGTTCACCTCGTCGTTCCCGGTGATGGCAGCCTCGGCGTTCGTGGCCAGCTTCACCGACAGCGCGGCGTTCGTCATCTGGGGCACCCTGCTGCAGCGACGCGTCCCGTCCGAGATGCTGGGCCGGGTGTCCAGCCTGGATTTCTTTGTCTCCCTGGTGTTCATGCCGGTGTCGATGGCGCTGGCCGGTCCGGTGTCCAAGGTGATTCCGGTGCAGACCATCTACCTGATCGCCGGCCTCGCACCGATCGTGCTGGCATTGGCCGCCTACCTGGGTGCCCGCATGTCGCGTGACGAACTGGCGCACCCATTAACGAGCTAGAGCCGAGTCAGAGGCCGAAGATCGGGGGCAACGCCAGCACCATGACCAGGCCCCAGAAGAAGTGGGTGAGCATCGGCGCCAGCACACCGCCGGTCATCCGGCGCAGCAGGGCGCAGATCGTGCCGAGCAGAATGGCCGCGAAACCGAGCATCGGGTTACCGGCCGCCATCACCGACACGAAGTAGATGGCCGTGGACAGCAGCACCGGACGGTGTCCGCCGAGTGCGGAGTACAAGGCGCCGCGAAAGAACAGTTCCTCGGCCAGCCCGTTGAGCACAGTGATGAACACGATCAGTGGCAACGCACCCTGGTTGGCGAATTCCAGCACAGCCGTGATGTATTCGCGTACGGGCGGGATCAACCGGGCCACCAGACCGCCGATGACGAACACGGCTCCGACACCCAGTCCCACGCCGACACCGAGGAGCACCGGGCGCCGATACCTGGGCCCGCTGCCGGGTAACCGACCCAGGTGCAGTGGGCCGGAGAGTGCCGCGCCGACGGTCCAGACCCCGGCCATGGCCAGGGTGAGAATATAGAAGGCGTTGTCGCCCGGGTGCCTGCTCAACGAATATGCCTGCAGCGAGGCCCCGATCACCAACACCGCGATGACGGTGATCCGCCGGCGCCGCACCACCTTGCGGGCTTCGTCGGCGGCGGGCGCGGCGGCGCGCCATGGTGACGGGATCATCGGTGCTTCCCCTGCGGAATCAGGTCGGCCAGGAAGTCGATACCCGTACGCAGGGCGGCGACCGCCGGGCCGGGCAGCAGCGGCAGCAGTGCCAGCGCGGGTCGCGCAACCGTTGGGGTGAGCGATCGGATGCGGGCCGCATCGCCACCCGCCCAGCTCGGATCCGTGTCGGCGAGATGGTGCGAATCGGCAAGTCTGTCGACCGGCCGGCGGCGGCGCGTCGCCAGCGAAAGCCTGATGGCGTCGTCCACGCTCAACAGGCCCCCCGGCGGGTCGGGCACCAGTTCGCGCAGCCCGGCACCGGCGGCGGTCATCGGATGATCAAGGGAGGCAGTCAGATCCGCGGCCAGACCCCCCGGTACGGGCAGAGCCGCGGCCGACACCCGCGACGCCAGCGCGGTCGGCACGCTCGGCGCGGGCACGGCCAGATGCCAGATGTTAGCCAGCCTGGCATAGGCCGACAACAGGCCCCCGTAGCTGGTGGTGCTCGGTCCGCTGATGTCATAGGCACCGGCGGGCACCTGCTTCTCATCGGCGGCCGCGACCAGGTAGTACAGCACATCTCGCACCGAGATCGGGTCGATGGGATTGGTCAGCCAGGGCGGCAGGGGCAACACGGGGAACCGGTCGCCGACGTAGCGCATCATCTCGAATGAGGTGGAACCGGCTCCGATGATCACCGCCGCTCCCAGCCACACCACCTCGGGGCCGCCGCGCACGGTCAAAGCGTGCGCCACTTCGGCGCGGCCCGCCAGATGTTCGGAGAGATTGTCTTCCTCGGGCACGAACCCGCCGAGGTAGACGATGCGCTGCACACCGGCGTACCCGGCCGCCTCGGCGAGCCGTCGGGCCGCCTCGTTGTCCGCGGCCCGGAAGCCGGGCTCCCCGATACCGTGGATCAGGTAGTAGATCACGTCGATCGGTCCCGAGCGTTCGAAAAGCGTTGCCACGGAATCTTCTTCGCGGGTGTCCAAGGCGACCGTCGCGACGTCCTCATACCAGCCGAAGGCAGTGAGTCGACCGGGATCGCGACTGCTGACCATCACGTCATGGCCGGTGGCCAGCAATTCGCCGACCAGTCTCGATCCGATGTAGCCGGTGGCACCAGTGACAAGGATGCGCTGGGTCATGCGCGGCCCGTGCGGGCGTTCGACGTCCTGATCTGCACCAAAGCCTCCTACTCACCGGCACCCGACGGCCCCGGTGGCCGCACGTGTCCGCAATTCGACGCGCGGAGGCCCATACCCGGTTCTACTGAGCGCTACACCCGATCGCGGCGCTCGTCACACCCGCTCAGCGGGTGGTGTGGCGGCCGTTGGCGTGCGCCGGATCGACGTCGCGGGCGACCTTGGGGTCGTCGATGAGCACCCGATCGGGCTGGTCGTCGGCGTCGGTGCGCTTGACGTTCGGGTCGATCTTGTCGGCGTGCTCACGGCGCGCGTCCAACTGCTCACGGGTGGAGTCCAGCTTGTCGCGGTGGCTGGCGGCCCGCTCCTGCAGGCGTGCGGCTTCGGCGGCCTTCGCCTCGGCTTCGGCCTGGGCGGCCCGGGCCTTCGCCTCGGTCTCGGCGGCCACGGCCTCATGACGGTTCAGCCGCTGGCTTTCCTCCTGCACCTCTTCGCGGATGCGTTCGGCCTGTACCGAGCGGCGACGATGGGTTGCGCTGCGGACCAGGAATGCGACGAGCGCCAGCACCACGACGGCGATGACGGCAACGATGATCCAACTGGTGGTGGTCATGAGGGCTCCTCCGATCAACGGTGCGCGCCAAGTTATTGACGCACCTGTTGGTTTTGCGGATGCCCACGCGGGCCACCCTTCAAACCACTCCCCGTGTGACCAGCGGGAACCGTTGTCGCCGTGGCGTCTTCGGCCTCAGTCCTGGCGGCGGTGCACGTCGATGAGCCCCTGATAGGCCTCGGCGTTGAAACGGTTACCCGCGACTTCCTCGTCGCTGAGGCTGCGGCGCACCTTGCCCGGCACGCCGGCGACCAGCGACCGCGGCGGAATCACCGCGCCCTGCGGCACCACCGCACCCGCCGCGACCAGCGAACCCGCTCCGACCACCGCGCCGTTGAGCACGATGGCACCCATCCCGACCAGGACGTCGTCCTCGATGGTGCAGCCGTGCAGCACCGCATTGTGGCCCACGGTGACGCCCGCGCCGATGCGTGCCGGAAATCCGGGGTCGACATGGACGGTGACGCCGTCCTGGATGTTGCTGCCCTCGCCGATCTCGATGGGCTCGAACTCGGCACGCAGAGTGGCGTTGTACCAGACACTCACCCGCGCGGCCAGCGTCACCGGGCCGATCACGGTGGCGTTGGGCGCCACCCAGGACTCGGCGTGCAACTGCGGGGCACGCCCGCGGATGGGGATGATCAGCGGCTCAGGCATGGCCGTCATCGTAGTCAGGTGCGTCCTGGAGACCGTCCTAGAGACCTTGGTAGACCTTGCGATAACTCGACGGGGACATCCCCATCCCGCGGCGCAGGTGGTGGCGTAGGTTGCCGCCGGTGCCCAGCCCGGACAGCCGCGCCACCTCGTCGACCGGAATGTCCTTGGACTCCAGGAGTTCTCGGGCTCGGTCGACCCGGCGCTTCCGAATCCAGTTGCCCGGCGCCTCGCCGGTCTCCTCCCGGAAGCGGCGGTTGAACGTGCGCAGGCTCATGTGGGCGTGGCCGGCCAGTCGCGCGACGGTGAGCTCGGTTTCCAGGTGCGCCAGCGCCCAGGCCCGGGTGGCCGCCGTCGATGCGTGGTCGTCCACCGGCATCTGCCGGTCGATGAACTGTGCTTGGCCGCCCTCACGCCACGGCGGGACCACGCAGTAGCGGGCGACCGTGTTGGCCACCTGCGCTCCGTGGTCACCACGAATGATGTGCAGGCACAAGTCGATTCCGGCAGCCAGCCCCGCCGAGGTGAGCACGTCACCGTCATCGACGAACAGCACGTTCTCGTCCACGTCGACCGCCGGATAGAGCGCGCGCAACGCATCGGCGAACTTCCAGTGCGTCGTCACGGTGCGGCCGTCGAGGAGGCCCGCGGCGGCCAGCACGAAGGCGCCGGTACAGATCGACACCACCCGGGCGTCGGGGCGGATCCGGGCGAACGCGGCGGTGACGTCGTCGTCCAGGAACCCGCCCGTGCGGGCCGGGGCGTAGCGGGTGCCGGGGATGACGACGGTGTCCGCGGTGTCCAGTGCCTCCGGTCCGGCGACCGGCACCATCGCGAAACCATTGGTGGAGGCGACCGGTCCGGGCTGCACGGCACACGTCGTCACCTCGTACAGCGGTGCTCCGTCGACGCCCAGGGCGCTGCCGAACAGGGTGGGTGCAATGGTCGCGTCGAAACCGACCACCGGCGGTAGCAGGAGAACTGCCATTCGATGCACCCCGCCATCTTGGCATGTTTTTGATGAATCGTGTCGTTTGTGCCACTAGGCGGGCGGTGGTCATATCCGCGACAGTGGGCCGGTGACACTTCTCGGTACGCGAACACGCCTGCACTGGGCCTGGGTGGTCGCCGCGGTCAGTTTCATCGCGATCCTCGGCGCAGCGGCCTTCCGCTCTGTGCCCGGCGTGATGATGAACCCACTGCATCACGAATTCGGCTGGAGCCACGGCACGGTCGGCGCGGCGATGGCGGTCAACATGACTCTGTACGGCCTGACCGCCCCGTTCGCCGCGGCGCTGATGGACCGCTTCGGGGTGCGCCCGGTGCTCACCGGCGCCCTGACCCTCATTGCCACCGGCTCGGCACTGAGCGTCCTGATGACGGCCAGTTGGCAGCTGGTGCTGCTGTGGGGCGTGCTGGTCGGGCTGGGCACCGGCGCCATTTCGATGGGTTTCGTCGCGACCATCGCCACCCGCTGGTTCGAGGCCCGCCGCGGCCTGGTCACCGGCGTCCTGACCGCGGCCAGCGCCACCGGTCAGCTGGTCTTCCTGCCGGTGGTCGCCGCCGTGACCACCGCACACGGTTGGCGGTGGGCATCGTTGATCGTCGCCGCGGCCGCCGTCGCGGTGGTGCCGCTGGTGGCGCTGTTCATGCGCAACTACCCGCAGGACATCGGTCTGACCGCCTACGGAGCCACCACCACCGAAACCGCGGTGCTGCCCACCGGCACGTTCAGCGCCGCCTTCGAGGGACTGCGGATCGGGCTGCGCTCCCGGGCGTTCTGGCTGCTCGCGGCCAGTTTCGCGATCTGCGGCATGACCACCAACGGCTTGATCGGCACTCACTTCATCCCGGCCGCCAACGATCACGGGATGCCGACGACGCTCGCTGCCGGGCTGCTCGCCACCATCGGCATCTTCGACGTGGCAGGCACGGTGTTCTCCGGTTGGCTGACCGACCGGGTCGACCCCCGGCTGCTGCTGGTCGTCTACTACACCGGGCGCGGGTTGTCGTTGTCGCTGCTGCCGTCGCTGCTGTCCCCGCACGCCGAACCGAGCACCTGGGTGTTCGTCATCTTCTACGGCCTGGACTGGGTGGCCACCGTGCCGCCGACGATCGTGCTGTGCCGGGAGTACTTCGGTGCCCGCACACCCGTGGTGTTCGGCTGGGTGTTCGCATCCCACCAGTTGGGCGCGGCCGTCGCCGCGGCCGGCGCCGGGTGGATCCGGGATCTGCAAGGCAACTATGACCTGGCGTTTTATCTGGCCGCGGGGTTGTGCGTCGTCGCCGCCGGACTTTGCGGCGCGGTGCGCAGACCCCAGCAGGCAGCGGTGGCCTGAGAGCCTCGTTTTTGTTAGTCCAGCCGGTACGAATACCATGCAAGCGGCGCCGCGGGGACGCCGAGGCTCGGGTGGACTGTTAGCTGATGGTGCACGCACGCTGCATGTGCCGAAGTCCCCGCCCATCCGCGCCGCCCAGCTTCAAGCAACTGGACCCAGGCACGACATGGAGGAACTCACGTGCAAGCACGCACCGGCAAGCTCATCGGCGGCGTCGTCGCATCCGCAGCGATCGCCCTGTCCGCAGCGGTGACGGCCCACGCCGACCCGACCACCCCGACGGCACCTGTCCCCGTTCCGCAGGGTTCCGCCTGCGACGCGGGCGTCAAGGCCGTCGCATCCGGCCCGGGTTCGCTGCTCGGTCTCTCCACCGCGGGATCGTCGGCCGCGCTGGCGAGCATCCCGGAGATCTCCACCTTCAGCCAGGCCATCTCGGGTCAGCTCAATCCGGCGGTGAACGTCAGCAGCGTCCTGGACAACGGCCCGTACGTGGTGTTCGCGCCCAGCAATGACGCCTTCGCCAAGCTCGATCCCGCCGAACTGGAGGCCATCAAGGCCGATCCGGTCAAGCTGACCGCGCTGGTCTACTACCACATGGTGCTCGGCATCCTCGGCCCCGACGACATCCACGGCACCATGTACACCCAGCAGGGCAAGCCGGTCGTGGTGAAGGGCAAGGGCGGGGACATCACCGTCAACGACGCCAAGGTCACCTGCGCCGGCATCAAGACCGCGAACGCGCGGATCTACATCCTCGACACCGTGTTGGACCCGGCCCTGGCCCCCGAGGGCGTGACCGCGACGGCCACCACGACGTCGACGTCCTCGACGGAGACCGCGACCACCACGCCGGCCGCTCCGGCCACCGAGACCCCGGTGACGGTCACCAGCACGACGACCACGGTGGCCCCGCCGCGCTGAGCGGCTCACCGCGAAACCGAAGCCAGGGACGGAATCCGTAAAGGATCCGTCCCTGGCTTCAGTTTCGTTGGTTACTAACGGATTACAGGCCCAGATCCCGGCCGATGATCTCCTTCATGATCTCGGTGGTGCCACCGTAGATCGTCTGGATTCGCACATCGATGTAGTCCTTGGCGACCCGGTATTCGTTCATGTAGCCGTAGCCGCCGTGCAGCTGCAGGCACTGGTCGACGACCTTCTTGCCGAGCTCGGTGCACCACCACTTGGCCTTGGACGCCTGGACCGCGGTGAGCTCGCCGTCCACGACCGCGCGCAGGCAACGGTCGACGTACTGCTCGGCGATGTCCAGTTCGGTGTCCAACTCGGCCATTACGAAGCGGCTGTTCTGGAAGCTACCGATCGGCTGGCCGAAGGCCTTGCGGTCCTTGACGTACTGCAGCGTCTCGTTGAACGTGGCCCTCGCGCCGGCGACACCGGCGATGGCGATCGAAAGACGTTCCGAGGGAAGGTTTTCCATCAGATGGTAGAAACCCTTGCCTTCGGTGCCCAGCAGGTTCTCGGCGGGGACGCGGACGTCCTCGAAGTTCAGCTCCGCGGTGTCGGCGGCGTGCTGACCGATCTTGTCCAGCTTGCGGCCCCGGGTGAAGCCCGGCGTGTCGCGCTCGACCACCAGCAGCGAGAAGCCCTTGTGGCCGGCGTCCGGGTCGGTGCGTGCCACGACGACCACCAGGTCGGAGTTGATGCCCGCGGAGATGAATGTCTTGGAGCCGTTGATGATCCAGTCGTCACCGTCGCGCACCGCGGTGGTGCGGATGCCGGCCAGGTCGCTGCCGGCGCCCGGCTCGCTCATGGCGATCGCGCCGATCAGCTCACCGCTGACGAAGCCCGGCATCCAGCGTTTGAGCTGTTCCTCGGTGGCCAGATGCTTGAAGTACGGGCCGACGATGTCGTTCTGCAGGCTCACGCCCGGGCAGGCCAGACCGAACTTGGCGAATTCCTCGACGATGACAGCGTTGAACCGGAAGTCGTCGACCCCGCCGCCGCCGAACTCTTCGGGCATGTTGAACCCGATCAGCCCGTAATTGCCTGCGGCCACATAAGCTTCGCGGTCGACGAGGCGGTCGGCCTCCCACTTCTCGACGTTGGGCAGGCACTCCTTCTCCAGGAACTGCCTGGCAGTGTCACGGAGCTGTTCGTGCTCGGTTTCGAAAACCAGTCTCTTCACAGTTACTTCGCTTTCCAGACGGGCTCGCGCTTCTGCGCGAAAGCCAGCGGACCCTCTTGGGCGTCCTCGGTTTTGAGCAAGGTGGCGAACTCGCCGAAGGTCTGCTTCCAGAACGGCTCGTCGGCGCCGATGACGCCGTCGACGGCGCCGTAGGACACCCGCTTGCTGGCACGGACGGCCAGCGGAGCGTTGACGGTGATGCGTTCGGCCAGCGCGAGCGCCGCGTCCAGCACGGTGCCGTCCGGTACCACCTTGTTGATCAGGCCCCACTTCAGCGCGTCCGCCGAGGACAGCGGTTCGCCGGTGAACACCAGTTCCAGGGCCAGTTTCTGGGGCAGCTGCGCGACGATGCGGAACACCCCGCCGGCGCCGGCGATCAGGCCGCGCTTCACTTCCGGCAGACCGAATTTGGCGCGTTCCTCGGCCACCACCAGGTCACTTGCCAGCGCCAGTTCGGTGCCGCCGCCCAGCGCGGTGCCGTTGACGGCCGCGATGGTCGGCTTGTCGATGAAGTGCCGCACGTACCCGGCGAAGCCCCACTCCGGGTGGTCGGGGTGGAACAGGTTCTCCCCGCGTGAGATGGCCTTCAGATCCGCACCGGCGCAGAATGATTTGTCGCCCGCCCCGGTGAGAATGACGGCCCGGACCTCCGGATCGTCCTGCGCGGCAGCCAAGGCGTCGCCGACACCGATGGACACCGACGCGTTGATGGCGTTACGGGCCTCCGGCCGGTTGATCGTGATGATCGAGACGTTGCCTCGTCGTTCTACGAGCGCACCCGGCTGCTGCTCGTCGCTCACAGCAGTTCCAGGATGGTCGCGTTCGCCTGACCGCCACCTTCGCACATGGTCTGCAGGCCGTACTGAATGTTGTTGTCCCGCATGTGATAGAGCAACGTGGTCAGGATGCGGGCGCCGGAACCACCGAGCGGGTGGCCCAACGCGATGGCGCCGCCGTTGGGGTTGAGCCGGCTCTCGTCGGCGCCGATGTCCTTCAGCCACGCCATCGGCACGGGGGCGAAGGCCTCGTTGACCTCGAACACACCGATCTGATCGACGTTCAGGCCGGACTTGGCCAGTGCCTTCTGGGTGGCCGGGATCGGCGCGGTCAGCATGATGACCGGGTCGGCGCCGGCGAGCACCGCGGTGTGCACCTTGGCGATCGGCTTGAGCCCCAGCTCTTTTGCCTTCTCGGCCGAGGTGACCAGCAGCGCGGCCGAGCCGTCGGAGATCTGGCTGGAGTTACCGGCGTGGATGACGCCGTCCTCACGGAAGGCGGGCTTGATGTTGCCCATAGACTCGACGGTGCCGCCGCGGCGGATGCCACCGTCCTCCAGCACTGTGACCTTGTTGCCGTCCGCGTCCGTTACATTGATCCCGACGATCTGGTCCTTGAATGCGCCGGAATCCTGTGCGGCGGCGGCTTTCTCATGCGAACGCAGGGAGAATTCGTCCAGCTGGGTGCGCGACAGGCCCCACTGCGACGCGATCATCTCGGCGCCGACGCCCTGGTTGGGCGTCTTGTGGTCGTAGCGCGCCTGGAAGGCTTCCGGATAGGGGTGCCCGCCGTTGGCCAGCGAGGAACCCATCGGGGTGCGCGACATCGACTCGACGCCACCGGCGACGACGACGTCGTAGTGGCCGGCCACCACGCCGGCGATGGCGAAGTGCAGCGACTGCTGGCTGGAACCGCACTGGCGGTCGACGGTCACACCGGGCACGGTCTCGGGCCATCCGGCGGTCAGCACGGCGGTGCGGGCGATGTCGAGCGCCTGCTCACCCGCCTGCATGACGCAACCCCAGATGACGTCGTCGACGAGGGCGGGGTCGATCCCGGCGCGCTGCACCAGGCCGTTGAGCACCTGGGCCGACAGCTCCGACGGGTGCACTCCCGACAGGGCGCCGTTGCGCTTCCCCACTGGGGACCGCACTGCCTCGACGATGACCGCTTCTGCCATGACTTCTCCTTCGAAGGTGTGGTGGCTTTTGCAAAGAGTCGCTTAGGCCGCAAGTTCAGCCAGGGCCTTAAGCTGAACCTAGAACAGAAGGTTTACTAGGTCAACCTACTGGTTGGTAGAGCGGAGGTTACGCCCCGGTTGACCCCAGACATGGTTTACTGAGTTCACTAGCTGGCCGCAACCCGGCCACAAATCAGTCCAGGAGGCCCCGGTGGCCCAGTCCACCCCGTTATCGCCGATGATCGGCCCCAACGCCATCCCATCGACGTCCGGCGGCGCCATCCGCAGCCCCAAGACCGCCGAACTGGTGGCGGGCACCCTGCGCCGCATGGTGGTCGACGGGCAGCTCAAAGAGGGTGACTTCCTGCCCAACGAGGCCGAGCTGATGGCCCATTTCGCCGTCAGCCGCCCCACCCTTCGTGAAGCGGTACGTGTGCTCGAGTCCGAACGCCTCGTCGAGGTGCGACGGGGTTCGCGCACCGGCGCGCGGGTGCGGGTACCCGGACCCGAGATCGTCGCGCGGCCGGCCGGGCTGTTACTGGAACTGTCCGGGGCGACCATCGCCGACGTGATGACCGCGCGCTCGGGTATCGAACCGATGGCGGTGCGACTGCTCACCGAATCCGGCAACACCGAGGCGTTCGACGAACTCGACACCATGCTCGCCGACTACGTGCCCTCGGGCCGCGACACCGGCCGGATGGCGGAGACGACGGGCGACTTCCACCGCCGGATGGTCCAACTGTCCGGCAACGCGACGCTGACCATCATCGCCGGCATGCTGCACGAGATCACCGTGCGCCACACCGCCTTCGCGATGAAGGAAAACCGCCCGATGTCCAAATCGGACTACGAGTTGTTGATGCGCTCCTACAAGCGGTTGATGACGTTGATGCGCTCGGGTGACGGCGAGGGCGCCGAGGCGCACTGGCGAAAGCATCTGGACACCGCGCGCGAACTGCTGCTCAAGGGCATGGAGACCGTCAAGGTCCGCGACGTGATGGGCTAACGGGCCCCACCCAGCCAGGTGCGGGCCGCCACCGTCAGCGCCTCCACCCCCGCACTCAGGGTCGGTTCCAGCACCGGCGCGAACTCCGGTGAATGGTTCGTCGGCGGCAACTCCCCCTTGGCGAAGGCGTCGGTGAAGGTCTGCATGGTGACCCCGCCCCAGAACCAGAACACCGTCGGCACCCCGATGGCGTTGCCGAACACCCCGACATCCTCACTGGCCGACAGCGGCGGCAGCGGCCACACCTTGTCCGCCCCGAAGTGCTCCCGCAGGGCGGCGACGGTCTTCTCGGTGGCGGTCGGATCACTGATCAGCACGGGCGCCGTCACCGTCCAGTCGAAGTCCGGTTCGCGGGGCGCGTTCGAGGCCGCGGCTTCGGCGCGCACCACCCGTTCGACCGCCGCGCGCACCGCGGCCCGGCGCTCGGCTGAGTAGGTCCGCAGGTTGATCCCCAGTTCGGCCGTGTCGGGAATGATGTTCTCCTTCGTCCCCGCCTGCAGCCGTCCCACGGTCACGACGGCCTGTTCGTGCGACGGCACCTCCCGGGCCACGATGCCCTGCAAGCGCAGTACCGCCGCGGCGGCCATCACCACCGGGTCGACGGTGTGTTCCGGTGCGGACCCGTGCCCGCCGCGGCCGTGCAGCGTCACGTCCACCGAATCCGTCCCGGCCATGATCGGGCCGGTGCCGTAGCCGATGACGCCTGCGGGCAGCGGGCCGACGTGCTGCCCGATGATGACCGACGGCGTCGGGAAGCGGTCGAACAATCCGTCGTCCAGCATCGCCTGGGCGCCGCTGGCGAGTTCCTCGGCGGGCTGAAAGACGGCCAGCAGCGTTCCGGACCACGCGGAACGGGTGGCCGCCAGCGTCTGCACCGCACCGACGAGGGCCGCCGTGTGCATGTCGTGGCCGCAGGCGTGCGCGACGGACACCTGCCGGCCGTTGGCATCCGGCACGGATTTGGTACTGGCATAGGGCAATCCGGTGTTCTCCCGGACCGGCAGCGCATCCATGTCGGCCCGCAACATCACCACCGGCCCGTCGCCGTTGCGTAGCACCACGACCACACCGGTGCCACCGACGCCAGGGGTCACCTCGGCTTCGGTGCCCTCGAGCGCGGCAATCACCCGGGCCGCGGTGGCGTGCTCCTGACCGGACAGTTCGGGGTCGCTGTGCAGTGCGCGGTACAGGTCGGCAAGGCTTGCGGTGTCTATCGCCATACCGACAGTCTTATCAAGGCTTCACGTCGTAGACGGGCACGTCGTCCTGCCAGGGCTGGCGAACCACCATGTCGGCAACCTTCACGTAGCCGGATTCGAACTGGCCTGTGGCGGCGTCGACGAGACGGTACTGCTGGGTCTGGCGGTGGATGGGCTGCGCGTCGAGCATGACGATGCGCACCTCGCCGGGCTCGAAGTGGCAACGCGCCTGCAGCGCGGCCACCAGTTGTTCGTTGCTCATGTGCCCGTCACCGAAGTTCCAGCCGATGGCGGTGCTGACGATGCGTTCGCCGTCGGTCAGGGTGTAGTCGTCCTCGTTGTGTCCGGCCATGGCGCGGTGAGCCAGGGTGAACAGCGCTCGGCCGTGAGTGTTGAAGGAGCGGAAGGCATATCCCATGTAGAGCGGGATCTGCGCGGCCTCCTTGCTGCCGTAGAACCGCTCCAACTGGGCGGCGGGCATGCTGGCGATGGCGACGACGCCCTTCGCGATCTTCTCGTCGGCCGAGGGTTTGATGCACCACAGCGAGGTGTCCCAGTTACCGGCGTAGTAGCGCATGCCCGGCAGGAACGAGACCTTGCGCGGGAACATGTTGCCCACCGCCACGGTGCCGGCGACCACCGCGAAAAGGATGATGGGCCATGGGCTTTGCAGGTCGGTGAGCCCGATGCCGGCCTGCCCGACGAACAGGGTGAACACCGAGAACATCATGAAGACGTTCCACTCCAGCGGTACGCCCATGGGGATCGAGCTCAAGATGCCGAAATGGAAGCACAGCATGATGAATGCTGCGATGTAGGTGGGCCAGCCGCCGTGGGAGAAGAACAGCACCAGCGGGACCAGTCCTTCGATGGCCGTGGAGAAATGCCCGATGAAGCGCGACGGCGGGCCGGGGCGCAGGTCGTCGGGGAAGTGCTCGAAGAACTTTCGTTTGATCGCCGGTGAACGGAAGACCGGATTGTTGCTCATCATCGTGGAGATGACGAACGGGAAATGCTTGTTGAGTTTGGAAGTGGCCGCGCCCATCCAGATGACCAGGCACACCAGCTTGGCGGCGATCACGATGTCGGCCCCGGCGAACAGGAAGCAGACCGCCAGCGAGCAGTACACCTCGCCGCGGGCGGCCAGGAAGATCACCTTGTCGCGCAGCCCGGCCAGCGCGAGCAGTCCGACAATCGCCGCCGTCTGCCAGACCGGCAGCACCCCGACGGTGGAGCCGAGTACGGGGATGGGCCCGGTGCCATCAGAGAAGATGGCGATCAGCAGTACGACCAGCAGCGCGCCGTAGAGCGCCACGTCCACCGGCGTGCGGGTGTCCCCGGCCGTCAACGGGATGCGCCCGGGCCACGGTGGCAGCCGAATCGTCTTGGGCCGCAACCAGTACAGGATGGACCCCAGGGGCGGGAAGAACCTGTTGTTCAGCGGGCCGAAACCGCAACCGAGGCCGACGACCTCGAACAGCATCGTGTAGAAGACGATCTTCTGATACACGACGGGCTCGGCGTACCACTGCGCGACATCGGTGAAGCCGTCGACACCTCGGGTACTGAGCACCACCAGCCAGCCACCGAGGATGTAGGCCAGGATCTTGACGACGTAGAACAGGTGCAGCGCGACGGGTGTGCCGAAGCCGACCTCGGCCCAGTGCCGGGCCATCGGCCGGATCTTCTCCGCCCGGGTGCCCTTGCTCCACTGCTCGAAGTCGATCTGGGGCGTTTCCTGTTTCAAAAAACCCATGCCGGTCAGACTAGAACGTGTTCTAAACCGAGGGAATCACTTCGCCGGGAACGGTGCGGCCCGGATCAGGCACGGAGCATCGGCGGATGCAGTAATTGCAGGTCACCGCGTCGGTACAGAGCTGCGGGTCGCCCACCGTCGCGCCCGGTGGTTGCCCCGGTCGGCAACAAGAAGCCTTCCGCCCCGGTGACCTTGCGGTGAAAGTTCCTGCTGTCCAGCGTTGCGCCCCACACGATCTCATAGACGCGACGCAGCTCGGCGACGGTGAACTCATCGGGGCAGAAGGTGGTGGCCAGCGGGGTGTACTCGAACTTGGCCCGGGCCCGTTCCAGTCCGTCGGCAAGAATCCGGCCGTGGTCGAAGGCCAGCGGGGCGGCCAGCAATTCGTCCACGGGCGCCCATCGGGCCCCCGCCGCGTCTCCGCCCGCCACGGGCAACGGTAGGTCGGGAGCGAGGCCCAGGTAGGCGACCGTGATGACACGCATGCGTGGGTCACGTTGCGGCGCACCGTAGGTCGCGAGCTGCTCCAGGTGCAGCCGCGAGGTGCCGATCCCCGTTTCCTCGACGAGTTCGCGGGTGGCCGCCGCATCCAGGTCCTCACCCGGGCGCACGAACCCGCCGGGCAGCGCCCACTGGCCGGCATACGGCGCCTCGCCGCGCCGGATGGCCAGCACGCACAGGACGTCGTCGCGGATGGTCAGCGCGACCAGGTCCACAGTCACCGCGACGGCCGGATAGTTCTGCGAGTCGTACGCCACGGCGCCACGGTAATCGTCATATTGACGAAAAGCCATACCTCGGCTTATCGTCGCATTGACGATAAAGGAGGTGGCCACCATGGCCGTTATCACCCGTTACCCACTGATCCGTCACCTGCGGGTGGCGCCGACCGCGCACATCCGGGCGCTGCGCCGCGGGAAGGTGGTGCGCGACGGAGCCGGGCTGGCGTTCTGGTTCCGCCCGCTGACCGCCGCGATGTCGGAGGTCCCGCTCGACGATCGAGAGCTGCCCCTGCTGTTCCACGCCCGCACCGCCGACTTCCAGGACGTCACGGTGCAGGCCACGGTGACCTACCGGGTGGTCGACCCGGCGCTGGCCGCCCAGCGCATCGACTTCGCAATCGACACCGATACCGGCCGCTGGCGTGGGACCCCACTGGAACAGGTGGCCGCGCTGCTCACCGAATCCGCTCAACAGCACGGCCTGGACCTGCTCGCCCGCACCACCTTGACCGTCGCCCTGATCGACGGGATCAGTGCGGTGCGTGAACGGATGAGCACCGGGTTGGCGGCCGACACCCGGCTGACCGAAACCGGGATCGAGGTGATCGGCGTTCGGGTGGTGGCGATGCGGCCCGAACCGGACGTCGAACGCGCGCTGCAGACACCGACCCGCGAACAGGTGCAGCAGGACGCCGACAAGGCGACGTTCGAGAGACGCGCCCTGGCAGTCGAACGCGAACGCGCCATCGGCGAGAACGAGCTGCAGACCAAGATCGAACTGGCCCGGCGCGAAGAGGAATTGGTGGCCCAGAACGGCGCCAACGATCGGCTCAAGACCCAGGAATCGTGGGCGGCCGACGCGATCGCCACCGAGGCGAAGGCACACCGCGAAGTGGCGCTGGCCGAGGCCAAGGCGCAAGCCGCCCGCCTGGTCGGCGAGGCCGAGGCCGCCGCCGAAGCGGCGCGACTGCTCGCTTACCGCGACCTGAGCGAGGCGACGCTGCTGGGCCTGGCGCTCAAGGAGCTGGCGGTGAATCTGCCGAAGATCGAGCACCTGGTGCTGACCCCGGATCTGCTGGCTCCTGTGCTGGCCCGGTTGGGAGCCGGGCAATGACCAGTCTCGCGCCGCGGGTGGTGGTCGTGCACCGGCGCACCGAACTCGACGATGCGTTGGCCCGGCACGGCACCCACGGCCAGGCGGCCTTCTTCCTACGCAGCAGGGGCCGTGACATCGATGAGCTCGAAACCCGGCACGCCCGAACCCAATCCGCGCTCACCGCTGTCGCCGCCGGGATCCCGGTGGATTGGCGGCGTGGCCGGGTGGAGCGGGCCGACCTGTCCCGCTTCCTTTTCGAACCCGCCGACGTGGTCGTCGTCGTCGGGCAGGACGGACTGGTCGCCAATGTCGCCAAATATCTTGACGGACAACCCGTGATCGGCGTGGACCCTGAGCCCGGACGCAATGCCGGGGTCCTGGTGACGCACTCCCCCGACGCCGCCGGCCCGCTGATGCGCGCCGCGGTACACGGGGATGCCGAGGTACAACTGCGGGCGATGGTGCAAGCCGGCACCGACGACGGGCAACGGCTGATGGCGGTCAACGAGATCTTCGTCGGGCATGCCAGCCACCAGACCGCCCGCTACACACTGAATCTCCCGGACGGGCACACCGAACGGCAGGCCTCGTCGGGCCTGATCGTCTCCACCGGTACCGGCGCGAGCGGCTGGTGCCGGTCGGTCTGGCAAGGCCGGCACAGTGCACTACCGCTACCCGGGCCGACCGATCCACGGCTGGTGTGGTTCGTGAGGGAGGCCTGGCCGTCACCCGCGACCGGCACCGCCCTGGTCGAAGGCGCCCTGACCGCCGCCGAACTGACCATCGATGTGGAGTCCGACCGCTTGGTCGCCTTCGGCGACGGTATCGAAGCCGACGCGCTGACGTTGTCCTGGGGCCAACGGGTTTCGGTGCGACTGGCCGAGCAGCGGCTGCGGTTGGTGCGTTAGCTGCGGACGACGATCCTCGCGCTGCCGACACAGTCCTCGGCCGGATCGACAACGGCAGTGTACCGCCCGCCGATCGGCAGATTCACCGGATCGGTGCTACCGCTACCGCCCACCACGCATCCTCGCGATATGACATCCCCGCTCGGGTTTCGCAGTTCCAGGATGCCGCATTGCCCCGGCAGCGTGGAATCGGTCGCCTCCACCGTGACCTCTTGTCCCGCAGCGCCGTCGAAGGTGAGCCGGCTGGTCGCCCCGGGTTGGGCGATCGTCGCGGTCGCCGGGGACCCGTTGATGCGCACCGTACCCGTTTGGTCTACGGCGGTGTTCAGACGCAGTTGAACAGTTCCGGTATCGCGGCCGGCGGGGTCGAAGACGATGCGGTATTCACCGTCGGTAGGGAGCTCGATGCCGTCGAGAAAGCCGTCGCCCTGGGCCAGACAGCCGGTCTCGATGCGCGTTCCGTCCGGGCCGAACAACTGAAGGGCCGCACACTGATCGGGCACCGTGGACTCTGATGCCGTGACGAACACCTTCTGTCCTGCGCTACCACGAAAGTTGCTGCTGCTCAAGGCACCCGGTGACGTGATCGTTGCCGTGACCGCCGGGCCACCGGCCTTGATATCCAGTGCTTGGTCGATGCTCACGTAGGTCTGCAGCTCGGTTCGGCCGGTATCTGAGCCCACCGGCGCCACCACGATCGCGTACTCACCCGAGGTGGGGAGCACGGTGCCGTCGATGTAGCCCGTTCCGCCGTTCAGGCAGCCGGTGTTGAGTTTCACACCGTCCGGGCCCACCAATTGCAGCACGCCGCACTGGTCTGGCACCGTGCTGCGGACAGCATCGACGAACAACCGCTGGCCGGCGATGCCCTGGACGGTGGTACGTGCGGGTGCGCCACCGCTGTCCAGGGCCACACTGCCTGCCGCAGATACCCTCTGGGCTGCCGCAGCGTCGGTGGCGAATACCGACTGACCGGTCAAGGCGACGTCGACGATGCAGCCGTCCAGTACCGCGGGGTCGGTGACGCCCGCGCGGCGGCAGATCAGTTCGGCGGACTTTCGGTAGGGCAGGTTGGCGACGATCGGCCGTTCCGGCAGGCTGCGATCGGTGAAAGTCTGCGTGCTCTGACCGGGCTGGTAGTCGAACAGCGACTCTTGTGCACCGATCCGCCAGCTGTCGGCGAAGCGCGGATACAGGTCATCGAATCCGCTGCCGCCCAACGGTTTTCCGTCACTGAGGGCGAGGTCGTCGCCGTCGTCGCCGTTGAAGTTCCCCAGCAGCCCGCTGGTCTTTCCGCGGTGCGACTCGGCAAGCCCGACAATCAGGCTCAGCCCCCACCGGCCGATGGGGCGCACCTCCAGCGTCGACCCGTCCGGCCAGTCCACCCGGACCGCATCGTCGTCGGTACCCACGACTCCCCGGTGCGGCAACGTGAGTCCCGCGGCCGGCACCTGCACTGCCTTCGCGTTGACGTGCACTTCCATGGTGCCGTCGACCAGATACACGCCCACGCGGTCACCGGCCACCTCGGCAGCGACGGCGGTGTTCAGGGTGACGTCGCGCGAACCGGGAAACGCAGTCTGGCGAGCCTGGATTCGCAGACCGGACACCTGCGAGCGCACGAGGGTGAACTCACCGGCCGCCATCTGGTCGTAGCGGAACCCGTCGAAGGTGGTCAGGTGTGGATCGCCGTTGCTGCCCGCGCAGGGGGCGCCCACCGCAACAACCGAACAGCCGGAGTTCGGCGGCCGCTCCTTTGGCTTCTCCTTTTCGCACGGGGCATTGTTCGGCGGCAGCGGACTCAAGGCATATTGGGTGCGTGGCGGCAGACCGACAGCGCGACGGTACTGGTTCTCGGCGTAGGTGGCGTTGACCTCGCTGGCGGCAATGCGCGTGTCCTGCTGCACACCATCGGCGCCGGTGTAGAAACACTTGCCCCGGGGAGTCTCGCCGTTGTTGTAGTCGAGCAGGTGCTTTCCTTCGTGCACGAGGGCGGCGCACTTTTCGGCATTCACCCCCTTCTCGAGCTCCGCGGTCTCGGATGGGTCCCAGTACAGCTTCCCGCCGCTGCCCGCGCCGATGAGAACCGCGGTCGGATCCGTCGGCAGAACCTGATCACCTCCGCCGGTGAGGATCTTGTTGTCCTTGCCGTTGCGTTGGATATCGTTGACGATCTTTATCCCCGCAGCATCGATTTTCGCCGCACATGCCGCGAAGTCGGCTTGAAGGGCCGGTGCGACATCGACCTTCGCTCCGGCAGTCGCTTGGCCGACCAACAGCATCGCCGCAGCAAGAACGACGGGGAGCACCGCGCGCAGGACTCTCATGACGACGCCACGGTGAAGTTGACGGTGGCGCTCGCCCCGCCGGCCTGGCAGGGGTCGGCCGGCACCTTGGGCAACGGCGGCCGGAGGTAGGCGAGGGTCAAGGTGTACCGACCGGGCGCAGCCACGGGCCACAGACTGACCTCGGCGCCGCCGCCGACATCGCCGGAATAGGTGTTCAAAGTGCCGTCCTCACTTGCGAAGTCGAACCGGACGGTCTTGCCGGGTTCGACGTCCACCAAGGTGGCGGCCACCGCCGACTCGAACCCGCTGATGAAGCTGGCTTCGGTCATCTGGGGCGCCACCGGACTGCCTTCCCGGGTCAGTTCGAGCACGCTGATGCCACCCATGGCCGACGTGGTGAGCCGACAGGTTTGACTCCAGGTGTTGGTGAGCGTCACCGTCAGCCGTACGGATTCCCCTGCGGCATAACTAGGTTGGCTGGCCTGCACCGCGACCGCGGCGGCCCCGTTGCCCGCGGGGGCGCGCTCCTCGGCCTTCGTGCAGCCGGCGGCGGTCAGCAGCGCCGCGCAGCCCAGCACGGTCGCCACAATTCTTCTCAGGGGCACGTGGTGAATCTTCGTCCGCAGGCGGCGCGGCCCGCACGCGTAGTCGACTACCTGGCTTCCCCGTCGGACCTCAGGTCGTAGGCATACCCCTTATCGCCTTTGGCGCTGGCCCACAGCCCATCTGGGGGAAGGGCACCGAATCCCGGATCATCGCGGCGGACGAACTCGTAGGTCAACCCGTCGACCCGCCGCACGAACCGCATGACCCTAGAAGGCTCCGGCCAGATACTCCGACCGCGCGGCCTGCCTGGCCAGCTTGCCGCTGGTGGTGCGCGGCACCGTGCCCGCACTGACGAGCCGGATGTCGGCGATCGCCAAACCGTGGCCGCGTGACACCGCCGCCCTGATCGCGGCCGCCACCGTCTCGGGGTCCACCCGGCCCGCACCGACGGCGCGTTCGGCCACGATCACCACACCTTCGCCGCCGGCCAGGGGCACCGAGAACGCCACCGCGAATCCGGCGCGCACGGCCGGGGTCGCCTCGGCGACGGTGTGTTCGATGTCTTGCGGATAGTGATTGCGCCCGTCCACGATGAGCACATCTTTGACGCGTCCGGTGATGAAGAGTTCCCCGTCGAGGTAGACCCCGAGGTCGCCGGTGCGCAACCACAGGGCGCCGGCCTCGGTGCCCTCGGCGTGGCTGCCCGCCGCCAAGGTCGATTCCAATTTGTTCCGGAACGTGGCTTCGCTCTCCTGCGGCCGGCGCCAGTAGGCGGCGCCGACGTTGTCCCCGTGCAGCCAGATCTCGCCGACCTCGCCGTCGGCCAACTCCGTCCCGGTCGATGCGTCGACGATGACGGCCCACTGGCTCGGCGCGATCCGGCCGCACGAGACGTGGGTGTTGGCGGTGGGGGCGGTCGGCTCGGTCTTCACCGCGTGGCCGGCACCCAGTTCGTGACGGTCGAGGGCGACCGCTCGCGGCGCCGCGGCCGGATCGGTGGTCGACACGAAGAGGGTGGCCTCGGCCAATCCGTAGGACGGTTTGACGGCCGTCGGCGCCAAACCGTACGGCGCGAACACCTCGTTGAATCGGCCGATGGAGTCGGCACTGACCGGTTCGGATCCGTTGATCAGGCCCGCGACGTTGCTCAGGTCCAGCGACTCGCCCTCCGGGGGCAGGCCGCGCGTGGCGGCGAGGTCGAAGGCGAAGTTGGGGGCCGCTGCGAAGGTGCGGCCGGGTTCGGTGTCGGAGCCGAGTTCCTTGATCCAGCGGTAGGGCCGCCGGATGAACGCCGACGGCGACATCAGGGTGATGTGGCCACCGAGCAGGGCCGGGAACATGATCATCAGCAGGCCCATGTCGTGGAACAGCGGCAGCCAGCTGACGCTGCGGATGTCCCAGTCCAGCCCGACGGCGATCACCATCTGCAGCACGTTGGTACAGACCGACCGGTGGGTGATCTCCACGCCGGCGGGCTTGCGGGTGGAACCCGAGGTGTACTGCAGGTAGGCGATGTCGTCCATCCCGATCGGCACCGGCCGCACCTCGGACGCCAGCGTCTCGGGGACCGCGTCGACCGCCATCATGCGGGGGCGTTGGCCGGCCGCCCGGCGGCGCAGACAGTCGCGGACCGTTTCGGCGCAGTCCATGGTCGTCAGCACGACGGTCGGCTGCGCATCGACGATGACGTTGTCGAGCCGCTCGGCCTGACCGGCCATTTCGGGAGCGAAGAGGGGCACGGCGATGCAGCCTGCCTGGATGGCGGCGAAGAATGCCACCACGTAGTCGATACCCTGCGGAGCCAGGATGGCGGCCCGGTCGCCGGGCCGGGTGACCTGCTGCAATCGTGCGGCGACAGCCGAGACACGCAGCCGCATGTGCTGCCATGACAAATCGATCCGCCGGACGCTCCGGTCTGGACCGAAGTCCAGGTACCGATACGCGACCGCGGGCGAGGCAGCCTCGAAATTGCGTTCCAGATACGTACAAATCGTCGTATCCGTCGGCAACTCGATCCGACCGCTCTCGCCGAGATAGTCCTCAAGCTTCAGCGCCACGTCAGCCCGCTCTTCGCACCATTTCCGCCGATACCCTGGGGAGTCTAAAGAGGTACGCCCGCGTTCACGGGTTGCGACACTGCTCTCAGCCCTATTCAGTCACCCCGAGCACACGGTAACGAAAATCACACGGGCGCGCGCGGAAGCCCTGCGACTCAGCTGGTCTTGGCGGGCGGGCGGAAGAAAATGGCCAGCTGGCCGATACCGCCTGCCAGGCCCAGCACCACGGCGATCGCCAGCCCGCACCAGCCGTGCAGGTACTGGTAGATGCCGGTCGTGCTGAACAACAGGTGGTCCAGGCTGTAGCGACCGGCACCAGTGCCCGCGATCGCGACGGCGGCCACGGCCAGGATGAGGTTGTACTCCCACCCTTCCTTCACGATGAAGAAGCCGTTGTGTCGGTGCACGGTCCAGGCCGCCACCAGCATCAGGGCGACGAAGCCGGCGGCCGGGATCGGCGTCAGCAGACCCAGCGCCAATCCGAGGCCCGCGGCGATCTCGGTGCTCGCCGCCACCCGCGCGTGGAACAGACCCGGCTTCATCCCGATGCTGTCGAACCAGCCCGCGGTGCCGGGGATGCGCCCCCCGCCGAAGAACTTGTTGTAGCCGTGAGCGGCCATTGTCAGACCGAGAACGACGCGCAAAATCAGGATCGCAGTATCAGCAGCCACGTAACAGAATCTAAGGCATCTGTTACACGGCCGCCCACCCCCCATCCACACTGAGCACCGCGCCGTGGATGTTCGCGGCGTCTTCACCGGCCAGGAACACCACGGCCGCGGCCACCTCGTCCGGCGTGCTCATCCGGCGCGACGGGATGCGGGCCAGCACCGGGGCGACGTGGTCGGCGGCCTCCAGTGCCCGGTCGGTGGCGATCGGGCCGGGCGCCACGGCGTTGACGCGGACACCCTGCGGCCCGTACTCGGCGGCCCACGACTTGGTCAGCGAATGCACCGCCGCCTTGGTGGAGCTGTACAGCGCCGACTTGTCGCCGCCGATCAGTCCGGTGATCGAGCCGATGTTCACCACCGCTCCCCCGCCGCGCTGTGCCATCGCGGGCGCCAGCGCGCCGGTCAGCAGGAACGGCGCGAGGACGTTGGTCCGGTAGGACTCCAGCAGCGTCTCTTCGGACACCGCTTCGGTGGGTACCGGCAGCGACCAGATACCGGCGTTGTTCACCAGGATGTCGACCGGCCCGGCCGCCTCGGCCAGTCGGCGTACCTGCGCCTCACCCGCGCCCAGATCGGCGGCGATGAACTCGGCCTGCCCGCCGGCCGCCCGGATGTCTCCGACGACGGCGTCGCCGCGAGCCTTGTCCCGGCCGCTGACGATGACCCGCGCGCCCTCGGCCGCCAAGGCCTTGGCGATGGCGACACCGAGACCGCCGGTGGACCCTGTTACCAGTGCTGTGCGGCCCGCAAGCCGCGTAGTGTTTGGACTCATGAGTCCACAAGTAGTCCCTTGAAAATGGACCCGCAAGTCCAAACTTTGACCGCAAAAGGCGCGGCGACCCGGGACCGGATCGTGCTGGGCGCCGCCACCGAGATTCGCGCTCGCGGTGTGGCCCTGACCACCCTCGATGACATCCGGGCCCGCACCGGCACCTCGAAGAGTCAACTGTTCCACTATTTCCCGGGCGGCAAGGAGCAACTACTCCTCGCGGTGGCCCAGCACGAGGCCGAACAGGTACTCGCCGATCAACAACCCCACCTGGGTGCGTTGACGTCCTGGGCGGCGTGGCAGCGCTGGCGCGAGGCCGTCGTGGACCGATACCGGCGCCAGGGCCAGAGCTGCCCGCTGAGCATGCTGATGTCCGAGATCGGCCGCACCACACCGGGCGCGCAGGCCGTCACCACCGCCTTGATGCAACGTTGGCATGACGAGATCGCCGACGGCATCCGGGACATGCAGACCCAAGGCAAGATCTCCGCACGGGTGGACGCTCGGAAGAGTTCGGCCGCGCTACTGGCCGGAATTCAGGGCGGGGTGGGCATCCTGCTGGCCACCGGCGACCTGTCTTACCTCGAACACGCGCTCGACGTCGGAATAGAGACGCTGCGCTCAGCGAGTTAGGTACTCCTCGAGCTGATCGCACACCCCGACCCAGCCGTTATGGAAGTCGCGGTACACCTCGGACGGCAACAGCGTGTGTTCGATCGACATCAAGGTCTCGCGCTCGCCGTGCGGCTCGAAAGTTACGGTGACGATGCTGGACGCCGTCGGATCCGGCCAGTCCGAATTGGCCCACGTGAAGCGCAGCAGACGTGGCCGATCGATGTCCAGGAACTGGCCACTGATGATGACCAGCGTGCCGGCGTGGTCGACGTCGAACCGCACCTTCCCGCCCACACGTGGTTCGACGGTGACGGCCACGCACTTGTCGGGTCGCGGACACATCCAGTCCGCCAACGACTCCGGGTCCAGCCATTCGTCGAAAACCGCCTCTGGGGTCGCCGCCATGACACGGGCAACGCGGGCGGTGACGGTCTCGGTCATCGGGTGGTGTTCTTGGTTCTGGCGGCGCTCTTGCGACGCAGCCGGTCCGCCAGTGCGTCGCCTCGGGCCGACCAGAAGTCGGTGTGCTCGTCGATCCACCGCTGTGCGGCGGTCAGCCCGTCGGGCTGCAGGGACAGCCAGTGCTCACGGCCGCGTACTTCGCGGCGCACCAGGCCGGCCGACTCCAGCACCCCGACGTGCCGCGACACCCCGGCGAACGTCATGGGCAGCGGGGCAGCCAAGTCGGTGATGCGCGCGTCGCCGTCGCGCAGCGCCGCAAGGAGGCTGCGGCGGGTCGGGTCGGCCAGCGCGGCGTAAGCGCGGTCGAGCATCTGATCTTCAACCATTCTGTTGACTATAGCGGCCGGGCCGTGTTTCCCTGGATACGAGACATTCAACACAATGGTTGAATTAGGGGGATGGCGATGAACAAGCCGGCAATCGTCTCTGCCGCCGATTGGCAGCAGGCACTCGACGAAATGTTGTTCAGGGAAAAGGCTTTCACGAAGGCGCGGGACGCGCTGGCGGCCGAACGCCGACGGATGCCGTGGACCCTCGTGGACAAAAAGTACGTGTTCGACGGGCCCGATGGGCAGGTCGGTCTGCTCGATCTGTTCGGTGGCCGGCGACAGCTTCTGGTCTATCGGGCGTTCGTCGACCCCGGCGTGCACGGCTGGCCCGACCACGGGTGCGTCGGTTGCTCACTGATGGCCGACCACATCGGCAACCTGGCACATCTCAATGCCCGTGACACCACGCTGGTGTATACCTCACGCGGGTCGCAGGCCGATCTGGCCCGGATCAAGCAGCGGATGGGCTGGGACATCCCGTGGTACACCATGCTTCCCGGCGACAACGCCTTTGATGTCGACTTCGGCGTGGACCAATGGCACGGCACCAACGCGTTCATCCGCGACGGTGACCGCGTCTACCGCACCTACTTCATCGACAGCCGCGGCGACGAGGTGTTCGTCAACACCTGGAACTTCCTCGACATGACGGCCTTGGGCCGGCAGGAGACCTGGGAGGACTCCCCAGCCGGCTATCCGCAGTCCAAACCGTACGAATGGTGGTGCTGGCACGACGAATACGGGCAGCGCGCACCGTCACGCTGGTTCGGCGACCCCGACCCCGATGATCCGAACGATCCCCGGCCTTCGGCCTGACATGATCAGCGGGTGACCATCACCCGCTCGGTACCCGATATCGGCTACCTCAGCCCGCAACTGTTCGATGATCTCGGCATCGTGCAGACGGTCGTCGCCAACGGCACGGTGTACGTGTCGGGTATTGCTCCGCTGACCGATGCCACCGGGGAAGTCGATGTGGTGAGTGAGGATTTCGCCGACCAAATGGCCTACGCGCTCGACGTTCTAGAGCGTTCGTTGCTCGCCGCCGATACCGGCCGAGAAGGCTTGGTGGCCTGGACCATCTACACCACCGACATGCCGGCGCTGGCCGCGTGCACCCCGATGCTCAAGGACTGGGTCGGTGAGCACCGACCGACCAGCACCTGGATCGGCTGCGCGAGCTTCATCCATCCTCAGCAGCTGCTCGAACTCACCGCGACTGCCGTGCTCCTCCCGTGATTTGTGGAGCCGCACCCGTAACCATTACGGGTGCGGCCCCCGGTGACACAGTGGGTCAGCCCCACCATCGGGGACAGCCCGGGAAACGCCGCAGCCATCCGCACCGGCGCGCCGCCGAACGCGAAATCCGCGGGCCCACAGTTCACGCTGGACACCACCGTATTCCCGGTGACCGTCGCCGACCGCGTCGCCGGGTCGAATTGCCCTATGCCCCAACGCAACAGGGGCGCCGGCGTGGCGGCGAAGGCCTCGTCGGAGGCCCGCATCGCACGGTGTGCGGCGCGGGCCCTGCGCGCATCCAGTTCACCCGCGATGGCGGTACGGCGCTCCCCCGCCGCCAGTTCGGGAGACAGGCCGACGCCGACGGTGCCGAAATGGTTGTACGCCTGGCGCGGGCCGGGTTTGGCCATCGTGACCTCCGCACCGAGTGCGGACACGTCCTCGCCGAGCTCCGACAGTTGCGCGGCGAGGGCTTCGGCGATCCCGGCCAGCGCCACCACGGTGACCGTGCCGCCGGACAGGGACGCCCGTGGGCGCACCAAGGTCCGCATGGCCTGCACGCCGGAAGGGCGCGCGTTGGTACGCAAGGGCACCCGCGCCGGAGCGGGCGGCGGTACCAGTCCGGATTCGGTCTCCTGCACCAACTCACGGTGCGCTCGGGCGGCTTGCACGCTGCGCCACGGCAAGGACAGCGGGCCGATGCGAGGCGATACCACCGGCGCCACCCCACCCACCCGGCCGAACATCAGTGCCGCCGGCGCGCAGGTACGCCCACCGCCGCCGAGGGCGTGGGTGATCTGCAGTGCCACGACGGTCCCGTGGCCGGAAACGCCAGGGATGCCGTCGATTCCGGCGAAGATGTGCAGCCGCCACGGCGTCACTCGCGGATCGAGCTGATCATCCACCACGGCACGCACGGCGGCCAGGCAGCCTGCCCAGGTGCGCTCGCCGGGTGCGTGCACGGTGAACCGGGAGCGGTCGGCCGGGCACGGCACCCAGCTCGGGTAGTGCAGCCGCGACGAGGCGTCGATGCGCTGCGACAGATCCACACTGGCGCGTGCCTGCACGACGAGCTCGTCGAGTGCCCGGTCCAGATCGGCTGGCACACCGTCGAACCCATACACCAGGATGGTGTCGTTGGGGATCTTGGCCGACATCCAGAACATCTGGGCATCGGCCGGGGCCAAACGGGGCGACCGCCGACCCGTCACGACTACACCGGGTCGAATTTCGAGATCAGCCAGCGGTCGCCGTGCTTCTCCAGCACCACCCGGACGCTGGAGGCCGTGTCGGTGGGTGCGTCGGCTCCGACCACCACGGTCTGGTTGACGAATACCAGCACCACCGCGTGACTGGGATCAGCCGACACCGATGCCGCCGCCGGAACCGTTGCCACCGCGGAGATCTGCTTCTGCTTCGCACCCGGGATGACGACCTCGTGGGTCAACGAGGTGTAGGACTCCTGGAACTCGCCGGTCAGCAGATCACGCGCGGCATCGAGTTGCTGCTCGACGGTGTCGGGCTTGTAAGACAACAGGGCGATGGTGCTGTCCTTGGCCACCTGGACGGATTCGGCGCGGGCCTTGTCGCCGTCGCGCACCGAATTGTCCTGCCATTTGAAGAAACCGGCGGTCAGCGCCAGCACCAGGGCCAGCCCCGGCAAGATGCCGAAGGCCACGACACGCTTCCAGTCCAGGGACCGCTTCGGCTGTGGCTCGACCGGCTCGACCGGCTCGGCGGCGACAGGTGCGTCGGTGGCGGCGCCTTCTGCACCGGTCTCCTCGACAGCGGGCGACTCACTGAGCTCTTCGGCCTCGGTAACCGTGTCTTTGACGTCGTGCTTCGGTTCGGTCACGGCACAAACTCCACGTTGGACACCTTCACGTCGTCACCCATCTTCTCCACGGTGATCCGCATCCGCCACAACCGTGGTTGCTGCTCTGCGGCTCCCGCATTGGAGGTCTTCACCGTCACCGCGACCAGCACCTCGGCTTCGGTGTCGGACTCTGTTTCCAGGCCGGCTTCGGTCACGGTGCCGACCGACTTGGACTTCGCCTGCTTCACCACCTCGACGAACGGCCCGGCACGCTTCTGGAAATCGTCGTAGAAGGTCCCGGTCGCGGAATCGAGAATGCGCTGGACATCAGAGTCGGCGTGCTCGAAGTCGATCGTGGTGAGGTTCAGCGCACCTTGGCGACCGACCTGCAGGAAGACCTTGCGCTGATCGTCGAGCTGCTTGGACTGATAGGCGCGGAATCCCAGCCAGCCGGTGAGACCGCCGAGCGCGAGAACCAGCACCAGACCGGCGATGAGCGCCAGCGTGACGTGCGAACGCTCCGCCGCCGCGATCGCCGGCGGGCTGTCCTCACCTGCTTCGGCAGCGTCGATGTCCTCGGCCGAATCCTCGATGGGCTCGGCCTCTGATGGCGTGATCTCGTCTTCTGCCTTCGTCGCGGACTCGCTTACCGCCCCTTCGGGGGTAGCAGCATCGTCTGCCATGTTTGCTCCTCGGTAGCACTCTGGGCCAGATTCGACTGGGTATACACCTGCCCGTCGGGTCCAACGTACGTGCCGGTGCTGGGATCGTATTCGGCGGCCGCTATCGGCGGGGGCGGCGGGGCGGCCGGAGGCGGTACCTGTGCGGGCGGCGTTCCCGGCGGCAATTGCGGGATGGCCTGCCCGGACAACGTCGCGTTCGGGTCGCCCTTCCAGTTGTAGCCGTCGTTGAGCGGAATGTAGTTCTCGGTGCTCTCACACAGCTTCACCGTCGGCGCCCGCTTTCCGGGCACCGTCTCACACGGCAGGTTTCGGGCGCCACGCACGTTGCCCGCCGCGTCCTGCGGGATGCGGCAGTACAGATCGCCTGCGGGCCGGTTCGGGTAGTCCACGTCGGCGGCCACCCGTTGCTGTTGCGGCGGAAGGAATCCCGTGGTGCAGGGCGGCGGCAGGTTCAGATTCAAGTTGAGGTCCAGATAGGCGCCCTTGAAGGCCTGCTTGGTGTTGCGATTCGCGGTACCGACCGCCTGCGAGGTCGCGGTGCCCTGCGGCAGCAGCACCAACAGCTGCTCCAGCGCCGGCTGGTAAGCGATGGCGACCTGGTTGATGTTGACCAGGTTGGCCAGCACCACCGGAAGGGTGGGCTGCAACCGGTCGAACAGCGCCCGCACTTCCTCGGCGGCGCCCGGGCCCTGGGTCAGCAGGCCCCGCACCGACTGGTCCTGCGTTTGCAGCTGCCCGGTGATGGACGCCAGATGTGAGGCCCATGCCCGGATGGACCCCGAGGTGTCGGCCTGGGTGTCCAGCACCGGCTTGGACTGGTCGATCAACGTGGTGATCGGGTCGAGGTTGGCGCGCGCATCGATGGCCAGCGCGCTGGAGCCTTTGATCAGCCGGGACAGGTCGGGCCCGAGCCCGCCGACGGCCTGGTAGGCCTCGTCGACCGCGGTCTGCAGGTTGTCCCGCGGGATGGCGTCCAAGCCTCGGTTGGTGGCGTCGAGCAGTGAGTTGACGTCCGGCGGCACGGTGGTGCGGTCGGTTGCGATGACGTCGCCGTTGCTCAGGTAGGGGCCGCCGTCGGCACGCGGCAACAGCTCGACGAACAACTCACCGATCGCGGTCTGGCTGTGTACCTGCGCTTCGAGATCCGACGGGATCTTGATGTCCGATTTCAGCGACAGCACCGCGTTGACGCCGCCGCGGTCGTCGAGGTTGACGCTTTCCACCCGGCCCACCTGGGTGCCGCGGTAGGTGACATTGCTGCGCGGGTACAGCCCCCCGGTCTCGGGCAGCTGCAGCGTCACCTTGTAGTGCCCTGCGCCCCACAGCAGATTCGGCAGGTTCATATAGCCGAACACCATGATGCCGATCGCGATGGCAGAGATGAACGTGAACACCGCGAACTGCAGCAGAATGCGTTTCGTCAACACCATGGCTACGGCCCCTGATCCCAGCGGTACGGCACCACGAGCGGATTCACCGCGGTGTAGGGGCTGGGCAGCTGACCGATGGTGCGGCCCCACTGCATCTCCAGCTCGGTGAGGTCACCCTCCCACCGGGTTCCGGTGAACACACCCTGGTCGAGCCGGCTCAGCGTCAGATCCACCACCAGGGTGAGGTTGGCGTAGTCGCCGCGCATCCAGTTGGCCAACGTTTCCTTCGGGAACGGATAGGTGGTGAAGAAGCTCAGTGACCTCGTCAGCGCCGGACCCGCATTGGCCAGCTGCTCCAGCGTCGGGCCCAGCGTCTTCAGTTCGGCGACAAGGGAATCCTTGGTCTGGTTCGCCGAGTCGGCGGCGAGCGCGCTGAACTTGCCCAGCTGTGTAACCGCCTCGGCGAGCTGCTCACGCTGATCCGACAGCACCGCCAGCGCGTCCGGCACCGTCTTGAGTGCCTTGTCCACCACTGGTTTCTGCGCGGCGACCTGACCCACCAGATCGTTGAGGCTGGCCGCGGCGTCGATGATGTCGTCCTTCTGGGCGTTGGTGTTCGCCATGAAGGTGTCCAGTTGCTCGATGAGGCTGCGCAGGTCGGCTTCGCGGCCCGTGAACGCCTGACTGAACGCCGCAGTGATGTCCTGCACGTTGCCCAGGCCACCGCCGTTGAGCAGCAACGAGATTGCCGCCAGCGTCTGCTCGGTGGTCGGGAAGCCACCGCTGTTGGCCAGCGGGATCAGCGAGCCGTCGCGCAGCCGGCCCTGCGGCGCGGTGTCCTTGGGCGGCGACAGTTCGATGTGCTGGGAACCCAGCAGGCTGGTCTGGCCGATCTTGGCGGTCGCGTTGGCAGGCAGCACCACGTCGGAGTTCAGCTTCATGGTGATCACCGCGTGCCAGCCCTGACGCTGGATGTCGACGACGTTGCCGACGGTGACGTCGTCGACCCGGACCCGGGAATTACGGTCCAGGTTGTCGACATCGGGCATCTCGGCCTTGATCGTGTACGCGCCCGCGCCTTGACCTTGCACGCCGGGCAGCGGCAACGAGTTGAGCCCCTGCCACGAACATCCGCTCAGGGCGAGGCAGACCAGGGCAATCAGTAGGCGTTTCATCATGATCCACCACCGCCGTGCACCATCAGCCCGGGCAGGCCGGCGTTCGGATCGGTCACCACAGCCGCTTCGGCAGGCAGCGGGGGCGCCGACAGGTCGGCTCCCGTCGGCGACGGTAGGACTGCAGGCGCCGGGCCCGGCGGCGGGATGTAGTCCGGCCGCATCCATTCCTCGCTGTAGGTGATCTCGTTCGGACGGGCCTGCGCTCCGACCAACTGGTTCAAGCCGATCGGTAGGAAGTTGTACTGGCGGTTCTTCACGATCGGCGCCAGGTACTGCACACACAACTTGGCCGACTCCTCGGCGCCCATCCGGGACGCCGCCTGAATCCCGCCGCACAGGAACGAGATCGGGTCGGCGAAGTTGCTGAGCGCCGGGACGGCGGATACCGCACCGGTGACCGGCTGGTAGATGTTCACGTAGTTCTGGAACGCCGAGGGTGCCACGTGCAGGAACTGCTTGACGTCGGCCAGGCTGTCGTTCAGGGTCTGCGTCACCCCGGCGAGCTTGTCCGAGGTGGTGCCCAGCGCCTCGCGGTTGTCCGCCACGAACGTCTGCACCTGCCCGACGGTGTCGGACAGATCCTTGACGGCGTTGCCGACCTCGTTGGGACTGTCGGAGAGCAGACCCGTCACCGAAGCCAGGTTCTGGTTGAGCTGGCGCATCACCGTCGTGCTGTCCTGCAGCGCCGAGACGAGGATGGACAGGTTCTTCACCGTGCTGAAGATGTCGGTGCTGTGATCACCGAGCGCCGAAACGGCTTGGGACAGTTTGGTCAGCGCATCGCGGATGCTCGCACCCTGGCCGCGCAGGTTGTCGGCGGTGGTGTTGATGAAGGAGCCGAGGGTGCTGACACCGCCGGGCTCGGTCGGCTGCAGCGTCTCGGTCAGGCGCTGCAACTGCTGCCGGAATTCGTCGTACTCGACCGGCACCACGGTGCGCTCCCGCGGGATCACCGCGCCGTCGGCGAGCACCGCTCCGCCGTTGTAGGCGGGGGTCAGCTGGATGGCCCGCGAGGTGACCAGCATCGGCGACAGGATGGCGGCGTTCACCTCGGCGGGCACCTTGACGTGATCGTCGTAGTGGAAGGAGATCTTGACGCGCTGCGGCTCCGGTTCGATCTTGTCGATCCGGCCCACCGGCACACCGAGGACGACCACGTCGTCACCGACGAAGATGCCATTGCTGTTCTCGAAGTACGCGACGGCGTTGCGGCGGTTGAGGGAATCGTTGGCGCGCGTCACCAGGTACAGGCCGGCGGCGAGCAGGATCACCAGGGCGATCGCCAGCCCGATCCGGGCGTTGCGTGGGTTCACTGCCGCGTTCACTGGCCGGCTCCCGCAGGCGTGGGTTCACCGGGCGCCGGGACCAGCACCGGGCTGGGGAACGGCGTTGGGGTAGAAGCGATCCCAGGCGGGGCGATCGCCGGCGGGCCGGGCGGCGGTCCACCAGGAGGACCGGGCGGGATGGGCTCGCGGTACGGGTAGCAGCCGGTCGGTCCGGGCAGCGGGATTCCGGGCGGACCACAGCCCGGGTCGCCCGGATTGCCGGTGATGGCGTCGGGCAGGTTCATCCGGGGCTCGCCACCCTGGCCGGTCCGCGGGAACGGCACGGGCATGGCCGGAGTACCGGCCTGGCCGAGCTGCGGGTCGGTGCGCTGCGAAGGCAGCAGCACGTGCGGGTCCAGACCCAGGTCGGAGAACGCCGCATCGACGAAGGGCTGTACGAACTGCCCGGGCAGCAGGTTGACGATGTAGGTCTTGAAGAACGGCCCCGAGCTGACCGACTCGCCGAGCGACATCGCATAGGAGTTCAGCAGCGGAAGTGCCTGGCGCAGCCGGTCCTTGCGGTTGTCCAGGATGGTCAACACGCCGTTGAGCTTGTCCAGCGCCGGCCGCAGCGTGGTCTTGTTCTCCGCGATCAGGCCCTGCACCTGCTGGCTCAACGCCGAGATGTTGCCCGAAAGGCTGTCCAGCGCAGCGCTTTGCCCTTGCAGTTCGGCCAGCAGCGCGTTGGTGTTGCGCACGAGGCCGACAATCTGGTCGCTGCGTTCGGCCAGCACAGTGGTGGCCGTGTTGGCGTTGGTCAGCAGTCCGCGCAACTGCGCGTCCCGCTGGTTGAGGGTCTCGGAGAACCGGGCCACCCCGTCGACGGCGACCTTGAGTTCCGGTGGGGTGTCGGCGAAGGTCTCCGACAGCACCCGCAGCGAATCCGAGAGCTGGTCGGTGTTCAGGCCGCTGACGGTCGCCGCCAGATCACCCAGTGCATCCGGCAATTGGTATGCGGGCGTGGTGCGTTCGAGCGGGATGGTGGCGTTCAGCGTGCCGTCACCACGCGGGGAGACCTCCAGGATCTTGGTACCCAGCAGGCTCTTGGTCTTGACCGCGGCCTCACTGCGGTCGCCGACCCGCACCCCGTCGTCGATCTTGAACTTCACCAGCACCTGGCGGCCGTCCAGTTCCACGGCCGTCACATGCCCGACCCGCATGCCCGAAACCTGAACGGCGGCACCGTTTCGCAGGCCACCGGCCTCGGCGAAGTACGCCGAGTAGTTCTTGCCGCGATCCAGGAAGGGCAGCTTGTCGTAGTTGAGTGCGCCCAGCACGATCGCGGCGAACACCGCGAGGCCGATGGCGCCGACGACGAATTGGTTACGTTCGGAGAAGGATTTCATCGGGGCGTGCACCGCCCGCTGTCTTGCCCGGCCGCCTTCACGTACACCGGCTGACCGCCCTTGCCGTTGAGCTTCAAGATGATGTCGCAGAGGTAGAAGCTGAAGAAGTCACCGTAGATGCCTTGGCGGGCCAGGATCTGGTAGGAGTCCGGCAGGGTGTTGACGAGGTTGTCGAAGTAGTCGTGATCGGCGACGACGATGCCTGCGGCACGGTCGGTTTCGTGCACGGTCTTGACCAGCGGCGGCCGCGCCTGCGACAGCAGATCGGCGATGCTGCCCGCGGCCGCACTCGCATAGGCGACCCCGTTGGCGATATCGCTGCGTCGTGCCGACAGCGCGTCCAGCAGCTGCGCCAAACCGTCGATGCCCTTGGCGAACTGCTTGTTCTGGTCGCCGAGGGAGCCCATCACGGTGTTGAGGTTCACGATCACCTCACCGATCAGCTGATCGCGGTCGGCCAGGGTGTTGGTCAGCGCGGCGGTCTGGGTCAGGAACGACCCGATGGTGGCGCCCTGCCCTTGCAGCGCGCTGATCAGCTGGCCGGACAGGGCATTGACCTGGTTGGGGTCCAGCGCACGGAACAGCGGCCGGAACCCGCCGATCAACGCGTCGAGGTCCAGCGCGGGTGAGGTGCGGGCCAGCGGAATGGTGTCACCGGGCTTGAGCTTCTTGGTATCGCCGGTGCCCTCCTGCAAGGCGAGGTAGCGCCCACCGATCAGGTCGTCGTAGCGAATCACCGCGCGACTGCCCGCCGTCAGCACCACCGAGTCGTCGGCGGTGAATTCGGCCAGCACCGTGCCGTCGTCCAGGATCCGCATGGCACCGACCTTGCCGACCTCGACACCGGCGATCCGCACGAAATCGCCTTCCTCCATCCCGGAGGCATTGGCGAACAACGCCTTGTAGCCATTGGTGGCCTCGCCGAACCGCAACTGCGCGAAGATCGCGAACAATCCGAACACACCCAGCAAGCAGACGGCCAGGAATATGGCGAGGCGCCAGATCGCGCCTACCAGATTGTCTTTCATGGCTCGTTCCTTCTCGGTGCTTGCTTCGCTACGGATTCTTGCGGTTCTACGGTGCGGGGGCGGCCTCCTCGGGAAGAGGTACCGGTGGCAGCGGTGTCGGCTGCACGCCGGGTGCGACGACCACGAACGGTTCCGAACCCGGGGTTGCGCCAGGGTCACGCGGAGCGCCGGGAGGCGGTGCGGGCGGCAGGCCCGGCCACAGCGGCGTGCCGTCCGGTGCGTACAGCGGCGCACCGTAGGCCGGGGCTCCGGGACCGGGGATCGGCCCGGGCGCCGGGCCACCGAAGGTGTTGCGGATGCTCGGGGGTTCGGGCACCGCGCGGGTCGTCGGCAGGTAGTTGCCGTACATCGGGAACGCGATACCCGGGTTGGGGCGCCAGTCCAGGCCGGTGCCGAAGCCGGTGTTGGTGATGAGCTGGCGCACCGGCCAGTTCTGGTCGACGATCGGCAGCGAGCCGCAACCCGGCTTGCCGCCGGGCCCGCCCTTGGCGCCGACGACCGGCAGGTTCTGCGGGAACTTGTAGGGATCGTTGCCGGGGCGGATACCGGCGTCGAGGATGAACGACTTGCCGTTGCCGCCGGTGGCCTCGTAACCGCCGTGCTCCAGAAGGTATTTCGCGCCGACGAGCATGCAGGTGTACTCGGGGTCGTACTTGGACAGCAGGTCGGTGGTCGGCTGCAGGGTGTTGACGGCCTTGATCAGGTTGGCCTGGTTGGGGGCCAGCAGCTCGATGCCCTTGTTGGAGAACCCGGTGGTGGCCAGCAGCAGTGCGTCCAGCTGTTGGGCGTGGCTGGCGACGGTGACCGCCGTGGTGGATGCGGCATCGAGGGTGGACAGGATGTCCTGCGCCGCACCGCTGTAGGCGTCACTGAAACCTTGCAGCGACTTCCAGTCCGCGCGGATGGTCTCGCTGCGCGGGTTGATCGCGAGCAGCACCTGGTTGGCGTCGGTGGTGGCCTGACCGATGCGCTCACCCTGTCCCCGTACGCCTTCGGCGAGCGCCGAGAGCACCGCGTTCAGCTTGGCGGTGTCGATCTTGTCCAGTACGCCGACCAGGTTCTGGAAGACGGTGTTGACCTCGGTGGTGACGTTCAGCGACGTGAGCACCTGGTTCTTCTGAAGGCGCTGCGAACTCGGGTCGTCCGGGTACACCAGGTCGACGAACTTGGCCCCGAAGATGGTGGTGGCCCGAATCCTGGCCTCCACGTTGGCCGGGATGAAGCGGACCTGGTCGGGGTCGATCTCCAGGCGCAGCGATACCGGCGCCGCGCTCTCGGAATTGCCGCCGGAGATGGCGCTGACCTTGCCCACCTGCACGCCACGCATCTTCACCTTGGCGTTGGTCTCCATGACCAGTCCGGAACGGTCCGAGGTCAGCGTGACCGGGACGTTGGACTTCAGGTCGCCGGTGAACAGCGAGTACGACAGCCACACCGAGCCGACCAGGAACAGCACCAGGAACAGCGTCCACCAACCGGGCGCCAGGCCTTTTTCGCGAGAGTAATGGTCCATATGCGTCAACCGGCCAAGTTGAAGTTGCCCGATTGCCCGTACACGGCGAGCGAGATCATCACCACGACGAACGCGGAGATCACCAGCGACGTGCGCACCGCCCGGCCGACGGCCTCACCGACGCCGGCGGGGCCGCCGCTGGCGGTGAAGCCGTAATAGGTGTGCACCAGCATGATCACGATGGCCATGGCGATCGACTGCACGAACGACCAGATCAGGTCGATGGGATTGAGGAACGTGTCGAAGTAGTGGTCGTAGATGCCGATGGACTGGCCGTAGATGGCGGTGGTGCCCAGCTTGGCCGCCCAGAACGACATCAGTACACCGACGCAGTACAGCGGGATCACCACGATGACACCGGCGATGACGCGGGTCGACGCGAGGTAGGCGACGCTGCGGATGCCGATGACCTCGAGAGCGTCGATCTCCTCGTTGATGCGCATGGCGCCCAACTGCGCGGTGGCGCCGGCGCCGATGGTCGCCGACAGTGCGATGGCCGTGGTCGCCGGCGCGATGAGCCGCACGTTGAAGAAGGCCGACGCGAACCCGGTGAGCGCTTCGACGCCGATCTCGGCGAACTGGTTGTAGCCCTGCACGGCGACCAGCGCGCCGGTGCTGACGGTCAGGAAGCCGACGATGGCCACGGTGCCGCCGATGATCGCCAAAGCGCCGGTGCCGAGGCCCATCTGGGCGATGAGCCGGATCAGTTCCTTGGGGTAGTTGAGGAACACGTCGGGAATCGAGCGCAGGGTGCGACCGAAGAACTTGGTCTGCACACCCACCTGGTTCCAGCCGTCGACGAGACCACCGAAAGATCGGCGGACCCGGTGGCCCAGTGCCCCACTCACATCGTGGCCTTCACGCCGACGGCCGTCGCGACGACGTTGATGGCGAACAGCGTCATGAACGTGAACACCACCGTCTCGTTCACGGCGTTACCGACACCGGCGGGCCCACCGCCCACGGAAATGCCCTTGTAGCAGGCGATCAGGCCGGCCGCGAGACCGAACAGCGCGGCCTTGGCGAGCGCGATGACGACGTCGGCGGGGCCGGTGACCAGCGTCAGACCGGCCACGAATGCACCGGGCGACACGTGCTGGACGTAGACGCAGAAGAGGTACGCGCCGGTCAGGCCCACCAGCACCACGGTCGCCGACAGCGCCAGCGAGACCATCGTCGCGGCCATCACGCGCGGAATCACCAGGGCCTGAATGGGATTGATACCCATGACGCGCAACGCGTCGAGTTCGTCACGGATGGTCCGCGCGCCGAGGTCGGCGCACATCGCGGTGGCACCGGCGCCGGCGATCACCAACACCGTGACGATGGGCCCGATCTGGCTCACGGTGCCCAGCGCGGCACCCGTTCCGGAGAAGTCGGCCGCACCGAACTCGGTGAGCAGGATGTTGAACGTGAAGGTGAGCAGCACCGTGTACGGGATGGTGAGCATCAAGGTCGGCAGGATCGCCACCCGGGCGACGAACCAGGACTGCAGGATGAATTCACGCCAGGCGAACGGCGGTCGCCACATCAGGACGAAGACGTCCAGCGTCATCGAGAAGAAGCCGCCGAACGCGCGGACGGGTTTGGCAATGACCGCGGGCACCGCATCGGACGGGGCCATTAACGCAGCCGCCCTGACCTGTACGTCTGCCGCATTACCTGCTTATTCCCTTCCACATGCCCCGACGGTGCCGCTGTCACACGAATCTGACCACAGGCACCACCATGGACGGGCAAGAACGTACATAACGATTTTCCCGTCAGCAACATCTACGGGTGCGCACCGCAATCGGCGGTCAGGAAATAAAATACGGGGCCTTACCGCTCAATATTTGCCAGCCCCCAGAGCGCGCATCGAGAAGCTCACCACCCGGCGCTTGGCGACCTCGGTGAGGACCGGGTCGGCGATCGACGGGACACTGAGCTCGCGGCTCACCAGCGCGCTGATCGCGACCGCGTCACTCTCAGGGTCGGCCAGCGGAAATGACCCATCCTCGACACCTCGCCGCAGAATTTCGATCAGCGACCGCTCCCGGTTGGCGCGCGCGAGCTCGCGGGCGTGCGGATAACCTCTGGCCGCCCGCATCTCGTCGGACTCCATCACCGCGAGGTAGCTGGACACCAACGGTTCGGTCGCCAGCGCAAACATCTGCTCGATCCACCGCCGCACCTGCTCCGCCGGGGTGCCGGGCCCGCCGGCAATCTCGTCGAGCCACCCGGACAGCGTCGCCGTCAGGTTCTGCAGCATCGCCAGGAACAGGTCGTCCTTGGACTCGAAATGCCGATAGAAAGCGCGGCTGGAAACCGCGGCCCTGGCCAGGATCGCCGCGACCGGGACGGGCCCCTCGTGCGGCTCGAGGAGGCAGACGTAGGTGGCGTCGATGATGCGGCCACGTTCGTCGGCATCGGGACGATCAGGCGGCACAACGCGAGATTCTAGGGACGGCCGCACGGCTGGACCGCCGAATGGTGGAATCGGGCCGCTGGGTAACGTGACCGGAGGTCGGCGAGAGGATGCCCGTGAGCACAGCAGACAACGCACCACAGACGGTCACCTTGCGTGGCGTCGATGATCTGGCCTTGGTCGGCGACGAATGGAACCGCGGCATCGAGACCGAGCTGCCCACCGTGCTGCTGCTGCACGGCGGCGGCCAGAACCGTCACTCGTGGAAGAACACCGGGCAGATCCTGGCTGACCGCGGCATGCATGTCCTCGCGCTGGACAGCCGCGGGCACGGCGACAGCGACCGCTCCCCCACGGCCAACTACGCCGTCGAAACCCTGTGCGCCGACACCTTGCAGGTGCTGTATCAGATCGGCCGGCCGGTGGTGCTGATCGGCGCCAGCATGGGTGGACTGACCGGCATCCTCGCCGCGCACGAGGCGGGACCGGAACTGGTGACCAAGCTGGTGCTCGTAGATGTGGTGCCGCGGTTCGAGAAGGACGGCAGCGCCCGCATCCGAGACTTCATGTTCAACCACGTGCACGGCTTCGATTCGCTGGAGCAGGCGGCCGACGCGGTGGCCGAATACCTGCCGCATCGCCCGAAACCCCGTAGCACCGAAGGGTTGAAGAAGAACCTGCGGCTACGCGACGGCCGGTGGTACTGGCATTGGGATCCGGCCTTCCTGACCAAACCCGGCGATGATCCGTTCACCCGGGTGGACAAGATGGAACAGGCCGCCATGAACCTCACGGTGCCGATCCTGTTGATTCGCGGGCGGCTCTCCGACGTCGTATCCGAAGAGGGCGTCAGGGATTTCCTGGAGAAGGTGCCCGCAGCCGAGTTCGTCGAGTTGTCCGACGCCGGGCACACCGCCGCCGGGGATGACAACGACGCCTTCACCAACGTGGTCGTCGACTTCGTCACCCGATAATTCCCGTGTCCCCCAAAGGTTTCAACTTCCTGGAGCAACCCGCACTGCCAGGCCCGCAGGTGTCCGTTGCGCAGGCCGAGCAGTTGCTGCGCACCCACTACGGTGTCACCGGCGAGGCGACCTTGCTGGGCAGCCAACAGGATTGCAACTTTCTGGTGCATGACGGCGGCGAACCCGTCGCGGTGCTCAAGATCGCCAATCCGGCGTTCTCGGCCGTCGAGCTGGAAGCTCAGGACGCCGCCGCCGACCGCATCGCGGGCGCCTACCCCGAACTGCGGGTCGCCACCCCGATGCCCACGATCACCGGCGAGAAGTACGCCACCACAACCGAACTCGGCGAATCACCGGCATACGTCCGGCTGCTGCCGTACCTGACCGGGGGCGCCCTGACCGAAGCGGGCTACCTCACGCCACCGGTGGTGGCCGCGATGGGTGAACTCGCGGCGCAGGTGAGCCTTGCGCTGGCCGACTTCAGCCATCCTGGCACCGACCGTGCCCTGCAGTGGGATCTGCGTTTCGGCGATGCCGTGATGGCTGAACTGATCTCCCATCTACCGGTGCATGCGGACCGCGTCTCGGTGACCGCGGCCCAGGCCTGGGCGCAGATCGAGACACTGGCCGCCGACCTGCCCCGCCAAGCCGTGCATCTGGACCTCACCGACGCGAACGTGGTGGCCGGCCCGGCGGGCACACCCGACGGTGTCATCGATTTCGGCGACCTGTCCGACACCTGGGCGGTATCCGAGCTGGCCATCACGCTGTCCTCGGTGCTCGGCCATCCGGGCACCGACCCCACCTCGATACTGCCCGGGGTCAAGGCTTTTCACGCGATCAGGCCGCTGTCGGTCGCCGAGGCACGGGCACTGTGGCCCCTGCTGGTGCTGCGCACCGCGGTACTGCTGGTCAGTGGCGCGCAACAAGCGGCACTCGACCCGGGCAACGCCTACGTCACCGAACAGTCCGATGCCGAGTGGCGGATGTTCGAGCAGGCCACCTCGCTTCCGCTGGAGGTGATGACGGCGTTGATCCTTGCGGAGCTGGGACTGGCGACCGAGCCGACCGAGGTGGCGGTGGAAAACCGGCTGATCGCCGACCTGGACCCGGATTCGGTGGTGGCTCTCGACCTTTCGGACACCCGCGAAAGCTCTGACGTACTCGCCGAGGTTGCCGTGCGCGAAGGTGCGGCACTGGTCATCACCCGGTTCGGGCAGCCGCAACTCCAGCGCGCTCCGCTGCTCAGCCACGACAGCCCGGACGTGGTCGAGACCGGGGTCAGCCTGTGGCCCGCGGCCGCCACCCGGGTGCTCGCACCGTGGGACGCCGAGGTCACCGACCGCGCCGATGACCGGATCACGTTGCGCGGAATCGACTTCGAGCTGACGATGACCGGCCTGGAAGCCGGGGCCGCACCGGGCCATGTGCATGCCGGGGAGCACCTCGGCGTGCTGGGCGGGCAGCGGTGGGCGGCGCTGTCGGTCCGTCCCGCGGGCACGCCGGCGGCACCGCAATTCGTGCGCGCCGAGTTGGCGCCCGGCTGGTTGGCGGCGGCCCGCGACCCGCGTCCGCTCCTGGGCCTGGATCCCCTGCCCGCACCCGAACCGGAACGAGACCTGCTGGCGCGCCGCGACGACAGCTTCGCGCAGGTGCAGGAGCGCTACTACCGCCGTCCGCCGCATATCGAACGCGGACAACGTCATTACCTGATGTCGACGGCCGGCCGGGTGTATCTGGACATGGTCAACAACGTGACCGTGCTGGGACATGCGCATCCTCGGGTGGCCGAGGCGGCGGCCCGCCAGCTCGGCCGGCTCAACACCAACTCGCGGTTCAACTACGAGGCGGTGGTCGAGTTCAGTGAGCGGATCACCGCCACGCTGCCCGACCCGCTCGACACCGTGTTCATGGTCAATTCAGGTTCGGAGGCAAGCGATCTGGCGATCCGGCTGGCCACGGCCGCCACGGGTCGCAGGGATGTGGTGGCCGTGCGCGAGGCGTATCACGGCTGGACCTACGCCACCGACGCGGTGTCGACGTCCACCGCCGACAATCCGAACGCGCTCTCCACCCGGCCGGATTGGGTGCACACCGTGGAGTCCCCCAACAGTTTTCGCGGTAAGTACCGTGGTGCCGAAGCGGCCAGGTACGCCATCGATGCCGTCGCCCAGATCGAGCAGATGTCCGCGGACGGCCGTCCGCCTGCCGGCTTCATCTGCGAACCGGTGTACGGCAACGCCGGTGGGATGGCGCTGCCGCCGGGCTACCTTGCGCAGGTGTACGCGGCGGTGCGGGCCGCGGGCGGGCTGGCCATCGCCGACGAGGTCCAGGTCGGCTACGGCCGGCTGGGGACGTGGTTCTGGGGTTTCCACGAACAGCAGGTGGTGCCCGACATCGTGTCGGTGGCCAAGGCCACCGGCAACGGTTACCCGTTGGGTGTGGTGATCACCAGTCGCGCCGTCGCCGACGCGTTCCGCTCCCAGGGGTACTTCTTCTCCTCGACCGGCGGCAGCCCGCTGTCGAGCACCATCGGGATCACCGTGCTCGACGTGCTGCGCGACGAGGGCCTGCAGGACAATGCGTTGCGGGTGGGCACCCATCTGAAGAACCGGCTGCTGGCACTACGGGACAAGCACCCGCTGATCGGCACGGTGCACGGGATGGGCCTGTATCTGGGCGTGGAGATGATCCGCGATCCCGAGACGCTGGAACCGGCGCCCACCGAGACCATGGCGATCTGCGAGCGGATGCTCGAGCTCGGAGTGGTCATCCAGCCGACCGGTGATCATCAGAACATCCTGAAGACCAAACCGCCGCTGTGCATCGACATGGCCGGGGCCGACTTCTACGTCGACACCCTGGACCGCGCCCTCACCGAACTCTTCCCCGCGAGCGTGCGCGTCTGTACAGAGACGCGCCGCAAAGACTGACATTGTGCGCACGCTCGCGGGCGTCGGGCGCTACTTTTCTGCCTCCGCCAGCCGCTGGTGCAGCCGGGCCCGGATGTCGTCGGGGGTGTACGCCTTGCGCTTGCGTTGATCCCGCGCCACCAGCGCACCACCGGCCACCACCCCGGCGACACCGGCCAACCCGACCCACTTCCAGATGCTTCGCATGAAGCGATTGTGCATAAGCTGCCCGAGTGAATGCACACACGGTGTCGCTGACCCAGGCGCTGCAGGAAACCCGCACGGGCGATATCTGGCTGTTCCGCGGCGACTCCGGCCCCGACCGGGCCATCCAGACACTCACCAACGCACCGGTCAATCACGTCGGGATGACGGTGGCGATCGATGATCTGCCGCCGCTGATCTGGCACGCCGAACTCGGGCAGAAGCTGCTGGACCTCTGGACCGGCACGAATCACCGCGGCGTACAGCTCAACGACGCGCGCGAGGTCGTCGAGCAGTGGGTGCACGGCTACGGGCAGCGCTGCTGGTTGCGCCAGCTGTCCCCCTACGCGACCCGTGCGCAGGAGGACCAGATGCTGCAGGTGATCGCACGGATGAACGGCACGGCGTTTCCCACGACGGCCCGGCTGACCGGTCGGTGGCTGCGCGGTCGGCTGCCCATCGTCAGCGATTTCACCCGGGGCTTGCCGTTCGTACACAAGCGGGTCCGCGAGTCGGCCGAGCGGAGCAAGTCACACCGGCGGACCGTCGGCCTGGAGACCGCCTACTGCGCCGAGACGGTGGCCATCACGTACGAGGAGATGGGCCTGCTACACACCGAGAAGCGGGAGAATTACTTCGACCCGGGCAAGTTCTGGAGCGGCGACACCCTGTCCCTGACCGCCGGATCCGCACTGGGTGACGAGATCGCCGTCGAGGTCGGGTCACCCCCGGCATAACCACGGCCACCCGTGCGTTATATGAGGCAGACCGAGCCGTCGATACTACCCCCGAGGTCGACGGCTCGGTCTCCGAGTTTGCTTGCACTGCAGTGCTTTTAGCCCAGTGATCGCGGCAACCCCGCCGGTGCGACCCATCGGCGGGTTAACGCTGTCCGCAGGCCCGGCGATAAAGGGTGCAGAGCGCATTCTTGGGATCGGTAGCGATCCGCAGGGCGCGTACTGGATGCGACAACGCGTCCGGACGCCGGCGCCTGACGGAAGGACCCGACATGTTCCGAATCGCACGGATGGCGGCCACGGTGGCCGTGACCGGCGGGCTGGGTCTGGCAGGTATGGCCCTGTCCGCCGGTCCCGCCTACGCCGACGGACCCAGCTATCAGGGCGGCAACTGTCCGGGCGGGCTGACCTGCACGCACTGGTGCCCGGGCGACCCGCTGATCCCCGGCGCCGAGTTCGGCGTCATCAGCTGGGACTGGAACATCTGCCACGACTGGTATTGGAACTCCGAAGGCACGGTGGACATCGCCACCAACACCATCTACCCGTGGCGCGGGACACCACATCAGGCGGCGCCGGTGCCTCCCGCACCGCCCGCTCCGCCACCGGCGCCCCCACAGCCGCTGCCCGCCGACTGCCCGCCGTGGTCACCGTTCCTGGCGCCGTCGAGGTGCGGCGGACTGTAGTTCCCGGCGCCGTAACACCGCGGCGAAGAGTATCAATACTCTTCGCCGCGGTGTTTTGTGCGTGCGAATAGTGTTCGTATTCAGCATCTTTGGCTCGTCTTCGGCTCCAAGAATTCGTCAAGTTCCCGGTCCTACTTTGATGTCACCACAAAAACAGCGGCCCACCCGGACCGCGACCGACAACAAAGGAGCACACCATGAACGCCACTCACAACCTCAAGAAGATCGTCATCGGCGCACTGCTGTCCGGCGGCGTCGCAGCCGCCGGGCTCGGCCTGAGCACCGGCACCGCCCTCGCCCAGCCGCAGGGCCCCGGCGTCGGCGTCGACTACTCCGACGTGGGCCCGCTGGTGACCTGCAACGCCTGCCAGGTCCTCAAGCCCGGCGACGGCTCGGTGAAAATCCGGGTCCCCGAGTTCCGGCAGGCCCCCTCCTTCAACCCGACCGGCGGCGTCAACCCCGTGGAGGCTCCCTCGGTCGCCGTTCCGTCCGCCGGCCGCTGACCCATCACCAGGCTTCGGCCCGTCACCGGATGACTCCGGCGTCGGGCCGATCGCCATGAGAGGACTCTGCATGGAGATCGTCGCCCGGTCGCTGCCCATGGTGACGATCGCCCTGCTCGCGGGCTGCGCCGCCCCGCATGTGACTCCAGCGATGCCGACCGTCACGGTCACGGTGACAGCCGCCCCGCCGACACCTGCCGTCGAGCCGGCCGCATGCTCGGATGACGACCTCGAGGTCACCAATGGGCCGATGGCGTCCGCGAACACGCAGCGACGGGTCCTGGTGTCGATCCGGAACTCCTCGGCGCACGCGTGCACGATGGTCGGCTACCCGGGCGTCGCTCTGGTGACGCCTGCCGGCGGCGTGCTGATCGACGTCCCAAGGCGACCGGCCGACGCGGCGCCACGACTGACCGTGCAACCCGGCGAAGCGGGCACCGCCGATGTGCTGACCTATGCGATCGACACGGAGACCGGCAACTCCTGCGCCCGCTGGGGCCGGCTGGTGGTCACCCCGCCCGACGGCTATGTCGCGCACCCGCTGCCGGTCGATCTGCCGATCTGCGGCGCGAGCGTCAGCCCGGTGGGGTGACGGCGTCAGCCGATGGTGCAGGGCAGGCTCTTGATGCCGTGCACGAACGGTGACCGCAGCAGCTCGGGAGGTGCGGTGGCGTGCAGATCAGGGAACGCCGCCAACAGCGTGCCGAGCACCACCCGCATCTCCATGCGGGCCAGGGTCGCGCCCAGACAGAAGTGCGGACCGCCTGCCCCGAATGCGTAGTGGTCGCGGGCATTCGGCCGGGTGATGTCGAAATCCGCCGGCCGGTGGAACACGGTCGGGTCATGGTTGGCCGCGACGTACCAGACGACGACCTTGTCGCCGGCGAGGATGTCGTGCGGTCCCAGAAGGGTGTCGGCGGTGGCGGTCCGGCGCATGTGCAGCACCGGTGAGCTCCAGCGCAGGACTTCCTCGATCGCGTTGTCCTGCAGTTCCTCGAAGCGGCCGGCCAGCTCGTGCTTCTGCTCGGGGTGCGCACTGAGCAGGTGCATGGCCCAGGCCAGGCCGGTGCGGGTGGTGTCATTGCCCGCCGCGGCGAGCAGCAGGATGAACGACCCGAATTCCTGTGCGGTGAGGCGTTTTCCATCGACCTCGGCGAGCATCAGCTGGGAGGTGATGTCGTCGCCGGGATGCTGCCGCCGCTGTCTGCCCAGCTTGATGGTGTAGTCGAAGAACTCGACCACGGCGCCGATGCTGGTGTCGGCGTCGCTGACCGTGCTGTCGTTGACGCCGAGGATGAGGTCGATGAGCTCACGCAGACGTGGGCGGTCGGCCTTCGGAATGTCGAGCAGATCGGCGATCACCTGGAATGGCAGGTGCGCACCGACCGTGTCGACGAAATCGAATTCGCGCGCCTCCCGGATCTGGTCGACCAGGGCATCGGAGAGTTGCCCGACGTAGTCGGTCATCTGCCGGATGGCGCGCGGCGAGAAGGCGACCTGCACCAGGCGCCGGTACTGCTGGTGCTTGGGATCATCCATGACGATGATCGAGCCGAGCATCTCCAACAGTTCCGGTGGCATGTCGTCCATCGAGAACCCCTGGGTGCTGGTGAAACTCTCGGGGTCGCGCGTCACCGCACGCACACCGGCGTAGGAGGTCACCGACCAGAACCCGCGCCCCACGTCGGGTTGCACGAATTCGATACCGCCGCTGCGTTCGCGGATCACGTCGAAGTCGGCCAGCCGGGTGGCGATGTCGTTGTCCCAGAACGGACTCAGATTGGCCGGATTCAGTCGAGGGTCGTTGACGGTCCGCATGAAACCTCCGCGTCGATGCCAGACCGACGGTGCCATACTTTTTGGTATGGCGCAATGCCCGGTCGGCGTTACCGTGAGGCATGGACGATCGCGAAATCCGGCACGCGCTCGAGACACATTGGGCGGCTTCCGACGACAACGACTTCGACACCGAACACGGGATCTACCGCGACGACGCGGTGCTGGAGTATCCGCAGTCCGGTGAGCGGATCCGGGGCCGCGCCAACATTCAGGCGTCGCGCACCGCACAGCCCAACGCCAAACGGTTCACACTGCGCCGGATTCTCGGCAGCGGTGATCTGTGGATCAGCGAGCTGGTGCTCACCTATGACGGCGAGCCGTCTTACGTCGTGAGCATCATGGAGTTCGACGCCGGCTCCGTCATCCGAGAAACCCAGTACTTCGGCGACCCCTTCGAGCCCGGGCCGTCCCGGGCCCAGTTCGTGGACTGATCAGACCCCGAATTTGGCACGCGCCGCATCCGTCACCGGGGTGAACAGGTTGACCAGGTTCCCGTCCGGATCCCGGAACAGCAGCGCCCGGTTGCCCCACGGCATGGTGGTGGGCTCCGTGACGACGGCACCGACGAGCGGGCGCAGCCGTTCGTATTCGGCGTCCACGTCGTCGACGAGGAACTCGACGATCGCGCTTCGATTGGCGGCAGGCTCGGCCGACCCGGCACCGAAGAGCGGCACGGTCTTGTCACTACCAATGGCCAGCGTCCCGGCCGGCGTCGGGATCTCGGCGAACAGTTCGTTACCCCATACCGCGTCGATCCCGGTGACCTGCTCGTAGAAGGCCGCCAGCCCGGCGACATCTGCGGTGATGATGCGTATCGATACGAATCTCATGCCGCGATGCTAGGTCGGGGCACCGACAAGCTAGTTCAGCTCCCCGCTCGAACCGGAACCCACGGCCACTCCCCGTGACGTGTCCTTGAGCGCCACCCCGGACCGCCCGAGCGCACGCGCCCCGGCGACCAGGCCGGCCGCGACGCGCGCCGCCTCCTGGTAGCCCAGCCCGTCCGGCGGATGGATGTTGGAGATGCAGTTGCGATCCGCGTCGGTGCACCCCGGGCGCGGGCGGTGCGTCAAGTAGATGCCGAGGCTGTCCGCGACACTGAGCCCGGGCCGCTCGCCGACGATGACCAGCAGCGTCCCATAGCCACCGCGCGCGGCGATGTGGTCGCCGAGCGCAACCCGCGCCTGCGTCGCGATGACCGGCGGCGCCAGCGAATACGTCTGTCCCAGTTGGGCTACCAGCGCCCGCAGCAGTGCGGCACCGTGGTGCATCAGGGCCGTCGGCGACAGTCCGTCGGCCAGCACGAATCCGATATCCGCGGGCGCGGCAGGCACCGTCGAGAGATCAGCGGGGCTCCGGCCCAGGTCGGGCCTGCGCAGATACTCACCCCGCGAGGTGGCCCGGCTGGTGACAGTGGCGGGGGTGCCGATGCCGACCTCGGCGACGGCAGCGGCCAGCGCCGCCACGTCCAAGGGCAGGTGCACGGCGTCGCGGGCCGCGGCGTGAGCAGCGTTCAATGCCAGCACTTCTCGCGTCGGCAGGCCATTGCCTGCGCGGCCGAGGCCGATCCTGGCCTGGGTGGTGGTGCGCAGTTCATCCCAGAACTTCTGGCGTGCGAGTTCCTCGGAGCTCATGACGTGCCCGCCGAGGTCAACGAACGCAGCGGCGACTGCGTGACGTCGAACGGCGTCAACCGGCCGGCCGTGTCGATCATGCCGATCCGACGCAGCCAGTCCTCGAATTCGGGCGCGGGCCGCAATCCGAGCGTGCGGCGGGTGGACAGCACATCGTGGAACGACAGGCTCTGATAGCCGAGCATCACGTCGTCGGCACCCGGAACGGTGATGACGAACGCGCACCCGGCCGCGGCCAGCAGCGTGAGCAGGTTGTCCATGTCGTTCTGGTCGGCTTCGGCGTGGTTGGTGTAGCAGACGTCGACGCCCATCGGCAGGCCGAGCAGCTTGCCGCAGAAGTGATCTTCCAGACCGGCGCGGATGATCTGCCTGCCGTCATACAGGTATTCCGGGCCGATGAACCCGACCACCGTGTTGACCAGCAGCGGCTGCAGGTCGCGCGCGACGGCGTAGGCGCGTACCTCCAGCGTCTGCTGGTCGACGGGTTTGCCGCCCACGCCGAGGTGGGTGTGTGAGCTCAGCGCCGAACCCTGCCCGGTTTCCAGGTACATCACGTTCTCGCCGACGGTGCCGCGATGCAGCGATCGGGCCGCCTCGTTGCCTTCGCGCAGCAGGTTGATGTCGACGCCGAACGCGGTATTGGCGCCTTCGGTGCCGGCGATCGACTGGAACACCAGGTCGACGGGCACGCCCTCTTCGATCAACCCGATGGTGGTGGTGATGTGCGACAGCACGCACGACTGCGCGGGAATGTCATAGCGGGCGCGGATCGAGTCCAGCAGGTGCAGCAGATCGGCTGTGGCGTGCGGTGAATCGGTTGCGGGGTTGATGCCGATGACGGCGTCACCGCAACCCAGCAGCAGCCCGTCGAGCACCGCTGCGGCGATTCCGCGCGGGTCGTCGGTCGGGTGGTTGGGCTGCAGCCGGGTGGCCAGAGTTCCCGGTGTGCCGACGGTGGTCCGGAACGCGGCGGTGACCTGGGTGGCTGCCGCGACCGCGATCAGATCCTGGTTGCGCATGATCTTGCTGACGGCGGCCACCATCTCGGGAGTGATGCCCGGACCGACCGACGCGATCCGCTGCGCACCGTCGTCACGAGAGGCGTTGTCCAGCAGCCAGTCCCGGAATCCGCCCACAGTCAGGTCCGAGATGTCCGCGAAGGCTTCCCGGTCGTGGGTGTCGATGATCAGGCGCGTCACTTCGTCGTCGTCGTAGGACACGACTTCCTCGTTGAGGAACGTCTCCAGCGGAAGGTCAGCCAAAACCCATGCGGCAGCAGCTCTCTCGGCATCCGAATCGGCCGCGCAGCCGGCAAGCTGGTCACCCGAACGCAGCGGGGTGGCCTTGGCCATCACCTCGACGAGGCCGTCGAAGGAATAGCCGGTCCCGGAAAGCTGCTGCCGGTAGATCATTTGAGTTCACTCTCCGCTTCGGCCAGCATCGCGAACTCTTCGTCGGGCGAGTTCGCCACCAGCCGATGCCGGCTGTACACCGCGAAGTATCCCATGAACGCGGCGAAGACGCCGAGGCAAGACAAGGCGGCGACGCTGTCCACCAGGAAGGTCGCGATGACCGCGAGGACGGCGATGACGAGCGCGAAGCCGGTTGTGATGGCGCCGCCGGGGGTGCGGTACGGCCGGTGCATCTCCGGTTCACGCCGGCGTAGCACGATGTGACTGACCATCATGAGGACGTAGCTCAGCGCGGCGCCGAAGACCGCCATGTTGAGCAGCAGCGCACCCTGTCCGGTCAGCGAGAGGACGAAGCCGATGACACCCGGGACGATCAGCGCCAGTGTGGGTGCCTTGCGAGAGTTGGTGACCGACAAGCGGGTTGGCAGGTAGCCGGCCCGGGACAGGGCGAACAACTGCCTCGAGTAGGCGTAGATGATGGAGAAGAAGCTGGCGATCAGGCCGGCCAGGCCGATGTAGTTGACCACCTTGGCGGCCACCCCGTCGCCGAGCGCCTCGACGAGCGGGTTCCCCGAGGACGACATCTCCTCGGCCCCGCCCGCGCCGGTGGTGAGGACGAGCACCACGGCGCAGCTGACGAGCAGCACCGAGATGGCGGCGATGATGCCACGGGGGACGTTGCGCTCTGGGTTGGCGGTCTCCTCGGCGGCCAACGGCACGCCTTCCACAGCGAGGAAGAACCAGATCGCGAAGGGAATTGCGGCCCAGATACCCATGTAGCCGTGCGGCAGCAGGGCCGATGCGCCGACCGCGTCGGTGGGGGCGATGTTGGTGAGGTTCGCGGCGTCGAACTGGCCGGCCGCGAAGATGGCGAAGACGACCAGGCCGACCAGCGCGATGGCGGTGATCACGAACATGACCTTCAGCGCCTCACCGACGCCGGAGAGATGGATGCCGATGAAGAGCACGTAGGCCGTCAGGTAGACCCACCAGCCGTCGGTGATGCCGAACAGGCCCAGCGATTCGACGTAGGCGCCGATGAAGGTCGCGATGGCCGCGGGTGCGATCGCATATTCGATGAGAATGGCTGTGCCGGTGGCGAATCCGCCCCACGGTCCGAGCGCGCGGCGGGCGAAGGTGTATCCGCCGCCTGCGGCCGGCAGCGCCGAGGACAGTTCGGCCATGCCGAGCACCAGGGCCAGGTACATCGCGGCGATCACCACGGCGGCGATGGCCAGTCCACCGAAACCGCCTTGGGCCAGACCGAAATTCCAGCCCGAGTAGTCGCCGGAGATGACATAGCTGACGCCCAGACCGGCCAGCAGAATCCAGCCGGCACTGCCCGATTTGAGCTGCCGCTTCTGCAGATAACTGGCGCTTTCCCGGTGTTCGTCCACCGCGCCGTGACTTGCCGTCACTTTCCACTCCCTCGATTGTGCGTTTCGTGAGGCCGCGGGCGACTGCCGGGCCGGTGGGCGACTTCGCAGCCCATAAGGTTGTTTTTCCAACCTTTAAAATAGTGTGACGTATGCCCCGGTTCTTGTCCAGCAATCCCGCAGATCACACCCCGAGCCGGGGACTCGGGGTGTGACCCGTGCACATCTCGCTAGAAGAAGCCTGCGGCGTTTTCGCTGTAGGAGACGAGGAGGTTTTTGGTCTGCTGGTAGTGATCGAGCATCATATGGTGGTTTTCCCGACCGATACCGGACTGCTTGTACCCACCGAACGCCGCATGCGCGGGATACTGGTGATAACAAGATATCCCGCCCGGCCCGGTACGCGGTATTCCCACTACGGCTCCACACCCCCGCCCCCAACCCATACAGGGTGTCATTGGCCTGAGCGATCGCATCCTCATAATCGGTGAACGACGTCACCGCCACCACCGGCCCGAAAATCTCCTCCTGAAAAATCCGCATCTTGTTATGCCCGGTGAAAATCGTCGGCGCCACATAAAACCCACCATTGAGATCMCCMCCCAACTCCGCRCGCTCCCCACCGGTCACCACCTGSGCACCCTCACCCTTACCGATCTCGATATAGGACAAGATCTTCTCCAACTGATCATTGGAAGCCTGCGCCCCGATCATCGTCTCGGTATCCAACGGATCGCCYTGGCGCACCGCCTTCGTCCGGATCGCCGCCAACGCCAAAAACTCATCGAAGATGTCAGCCTGAATCAACGACCGCGACGGACACGTACACACCTCACCCTGATTGAGGGCGAACATCGTGAACCCCTCCAACGCCTTGTCCTGATACGCATCGTTTTCGGCCAACACATCATTGAAGAACAAGTTCGGGCTCTTCCCACCCAACTCCAACGTGACCGGGATCAGATTCTGGCTSGCGTACTGCATGATCAACCGGCCCGTCGTSGTCTCCCCGGTGAACGCGATCTTCGCGATCCGATTCGACGACGCCAACGGCTTACCCGCCTCCACCCCGAACCCATTCACAATGTTCACCACGCCTGCGGGCAGCAAGTCACCGATCACCTCGAACAAATACAGRATCGAGGCCGGGGTCTGCTCCGCAGGCTTCAAGACGATCGCATTGCCCGCCGCCAACGCCGGCGCCAACTTCCACACCGCCATCAAAATGGGGAAATTCCACGGAATGATCTGCCCCACCACCCCCAACGGCTCATGAAAGTGATACGCCACCGTGTCCTCATCGATCTGRGACAACGACCCCTCCTGCGCCCGGATACACCCCGCGAAATACCGGAAATGATCCACCGCCAACGGAATATCAGCATTCAACGTCTCGCGGATCGGCTTCCCGTTATCCCASGACTCCGCCAGCGCGATCGACTCCAGATTCTCCTCAATCCGATCCGCAATCCGATTCAAGATCACCGCCCGCTCCGCCGGCGAAGTCTTCCCCCACCCCGGCGCCGCAGCATGCGCGGCATCCAACGCCGCCTCCACATCCACCTCATCCGAACGCGGAATCTC
>NZ_JBFUFU010000018.1:0-87111 GCF_056403275.1 Mycobacterium sp. P2_H7
CGACGACGTATCGGGTCAGCCGTTGCATTTTGGGCGGACCCGCCGTTGCGCGAGTCCGGATCAGCGCCTGGTGTTGATCTACAAGCATCGGGGCTGCACGTTTCCGGGGTGCCGGGTTCCGGCGTCGGGGTGTCAGGCACACCATGGGAGAAGCGATTTCGCCCAGGGCGGCAACACCGATATCGAGGAAATGGTGCCCGCCTGTGGCCCGCACAACCGCTACGTCACGGAGAAGGGTTGGAAAACGGTGATCCATGCCGACGGCACCGTGGAATGGATCCCCCCACCACTGCTGGACACCGGCCAAGCCCGCACCAACATCTACCACCACCCCGAACAGGTCATGGGCGACAAGAATCCCGGCAGGACGGCTAGACCGGATGCACCGCCGGGAGCTGCGGCGTGATCAGCTCGCCTCGACCTCAGCCTTGATCCGGTTGAGGGTGGTGGTCATGTCCCGGATATTGCGGCGGGTGCGCAGCTGGCCGCCGAAGATGCCGAAGATGGTGTCGAGCAGGCCGGGCGTCATCCGGAACGACTCGGTGACTTCGGTGCCGCTACCGGAAGGCGCCAGCGCGTAGTGCCAGTTGTTCACCGCCTTGTCCCCGGCGAGCACCTCGAAGCCGAACTCACGACCCGGCTCGCAGGCGGTGACGCGGCACGTCGTCCAGTAGATCGGCCCGATCTCGTTGCGCTTGACGTGCCCACGGAACCGCGCACCCAGGGCGGGCCCGGTCGCGCCGCCCAGCCACTCGGACTCGAACACCTCCGGCGAGTACCTGGGGGTATTGCGGATGTCGGCGATCAGATCCCAGATCTGGTCGGCCGGCGCGTTCATGTGTACCGTCGCTGAACCCTTCATGGCGCGATCCTAATCGGCCAGCTCGCCGCGCCATACGGCCAGCTTGTCGGCGAACCGCATGGTCTGCGCCGGGCTCGTCGACGGCAACCGCGACGCGGGAACCGGGGGCGCTCCCACCAGGCGGCGGTAATTCGTCTCGGCCGCCGCCCCGTTGAACACCACCCGCTCGATCGTGGGATGAGCCGCGAAAAACCCGGCAAAGTCGTTGGGCACCATGCTGTCGCGCTGCACCGCGGAATCCAGGCTGCCCTCGCGAACGCACGACCGCAGCACATCCCACACCGCGACCCCGTGGGTCAGCAGCGCCTCGACCCGCTCGGCGTAAGGCGCGTCCGCGGCGAAGCCGAACACCTCCCCGGCGATCCGCCAGAACGCGTTGCGTGGATTGCCGTAGTACTCGGCCGCGGCCAGGGACAGCACGCTCGGCATGTTGCCGCAGATCAGCAATCGGGCACCGGGGCCGACGAGCGGCGCCAACCCGTGCAGCACGTCCGTCATCCCATGACGATCGCATACGGCCGGCATACGGCTAGGTTGGCGTCGTGGACTCTCCCGACTTTGCCGACCTGCTCGACGGGCTGGACGGTGACGCCCGCGCCGAACGTGCCGAGCTCATCCGGTGGCTGCTCGACGAGGGGATCACCACCGACCAGATCCGCGAGGCGTACTCGCCGCTGCTGCTGGCCTCGCGACGCGTGCTCGGCGACGACGGCACGCTCGTCTCGGCGCGCGAGATCAGCGACAAGACAGGTATCGACCTGGCCCTGCTGCGGCAGATTCAGCGCGCCATCGGGCTACCTCAATCCGACGACCCGGACGCGAAGATCCACCCCGCGATCGATGGCGACATCACCTCGTACGTCGTCAAATTCATGGAGTTGGGGTTCGACGAGGATCGCATCGTCGGGGTTATCCGGGTCATCGCCGACGGCCTGGCCAAAACGGCCGAAGCCATCCGGTACACCGCCCTGTCGGCGATGATGGCCGCCGGATCCACCGAACTCGAGATCGCCAAGGCATCCGAAGCGATGCTGCGCCAAGCTGATCCACTGCTCGGGCCGATGATCCAGGACATGCTGCGGCTGCAGTTGCGCCACACCATGGAAACCGAGGCGGTCACCGCGGGGGAGCGCGCCAAGGGGCTGCCGCTGCCCGGCGCCCGGCCGGTGGCGGTGGGGTTCGCCGACCTGGTCGGCTTCACCCGTCTCGGCGAAGCGGTGCCGCCGGAGGAGTTGGAGGACCTCGCGCGCCGCTTGGTGGACCTGACCCACGGCGTGGTCGACCCGCCAGTGCGCTTCATCAAGTCGATCGGCGATGCCGTCATGCTGGTCAGTCCCGAACCGGCGCCCCTGCTGACGACGATGCTGGCGCTGGTCGACGCGACGGAGGCCGGCGACGACTTCCTGCGGCTGCGCGCCGGGGTGACCACCGGCCTGGCCGTCAGCCGGGGTGGGGACTGGTTTGGCAGCCCGGTGAACCTGGCCAGCCGGATCACCGGCGTCGCGCGGCCGGGCTCGGTGCTGGTCTCCGAGGCCGCCCGCGAGGCGATCGGGGAGGAGGCCGGCTTCGAGTGGTCCTTCGCCGGCGCGCGGCGCCTCAAGGGCATCAAAGACGACACAAAGCTGTTCCGGGCGCGGCTAGCGGACGGGTGAAAACCCGCGCAGCCGAAGGCTGTTCGTCACCACGAACACGGAACTGAACGCCATCGCCGCACCGGCGATCAACGGATTCAGCAGCCCCAGCGCGGCCAACGGCAGCGCGGCGACGTTGTAGGCGAACGCCCAGAACAGATTGCCCTTGATGGTGCGCAGGGTGGCCCGCGACAATCGGATCGCGTCCGCCGCCGCCCGCAGATCCCCGCGCACCAGCGTCAGGTCGGACGCCTCGATCGCGACATCGGTGCCGGTGCCCATCGCCAGGCCCAGGTCGGCCTGCGCCAGCGCGGCGGCGTCGTTCACCCCGTCGCCGACCATCGCCACGACGGCGCCGCCGGCCTGCAGCCGCTTGACCTCGGCAACCTTGTCGGCGGGTAGCACCTCGGCCACCACGCGTTCGATACCCAGTTGCGCCGCAACGGCTTCCGCCGCGCCCCGGTTGTCACCGGTCAACAACACCGGTGTCAGGCCGAGCTCACGGAACTGGGCGATCGCGTCGGCCGCGGTGTCTTTGATGGTGTCGGAGACGATGATGACCGCGCGGATGCGGCCGTCGGCGGCAAACCAGACCGGCGTCCGGCCTTCGGCTTCGGCCAGTTCGGCCGCGGTACGCAATGAGGGGGGCGCATCGAGCGCCAGCCAGGACAGCCGGCCAGCGGCCACGGCGCGGCCGTCGACGACACCGGTCACCCCGAGCCCTCCGTGGTTCTCGAAGTCGGTCACCGCAGGCAATCCGGGACCGGCATGGTCGGCGATGGCGCGGGCGATCGGGTGCTCGGAGGCATGCTCCAAAGCGCCTGCCAGTCGGACAATTTCGGCCTCGGGATCACCGTCGGCCACATGGACCGCGACCACCGACATCTGTCCGGTCGTGACGGTGCCGGTCTTGTCCAGCACCACGGTGTCCACCCGGCGCGTCGACTCCAGCACCTGCGGTCCCTTGATCAGGATGCCCAGTTGGGCGCCCCGGCCGGTGCCGACCAGCAGGGCTGTCGGCGTGGCCAAACCCAGCGCGCAGGGGCAGGCGATGATCAGCACCGCGACGGCGGCGGTGAACGCGGCGGCCACCGAGCTGCCGATCAGCAACCAGCCTGCCAGCGTCAGCAGTGCCAGTCCGATCACGATCGGTACGAAGATCGCCGACACCCGGTCGGCGAGCCGCTGGACGTCGGCCTTGCCGCTCTGCGCTTCGGAGACCAGTCGGGCCATCTGCGCCAGTTGGGTGTCCGACCCGATGTGCGTGGCCCGCACCTCGAGCCGCCCGCCGACGTTGACGGTCGCCCCGACCACGCCGTCACCCGGACCGACCTCGACGGGCACCGGTTCGCCGGTCAGCATCGACGCGTCGACGGCGGACGTGCCCGTGGTGACGGTGCCGTCGGTGGCGATCTTCTCGCCGGGGCGCACGACGAACACGTCGCCGACGGCCAGCTGGGCGATCGGGATGCGTGTTTCGGCGCCGTGGCGCACGACGGCCACGTCCTTGGCGCCCATGTCCAGTAGCGCCCGCAGCGCCGCGCCGGACGTGCGCTTGGCTCGTGCCTCGAAGTATCGGCCGGTGAGCAGGAACGTGGTGACGGCCGCGGCCACCTCCAGGTAGAGGTGCGGGTCGCCGCCGCGGGTCACCCATTCGAAGGGCATCTTCATGCCGGGCATACCGGCGTGGGTGAAGAACAGCGCCCACACCGACCACAGGTAGGCCGCGGAGACGCCGACCGAGATCAGGGTGTCCATGGTGGCGGCGCCGTGCCGCAGGTTGGTCCAGGCCGCCCGGTGAAACGGCCACGCACCCCACACCACCACCGGCGAGGCGAGCGTGAGGGCCAGCCACTGCCAGTTGGTGAACTGCAGCGCCGGGATCATCGACAGCGCCACCACCGGAAGGCTCAGGGCGGCGCTGATCAGCAGCCGCTGCCGCCAGTCGTCGGACTCGTCGCGCACGGGCGCCTCGACAGGGTCCGGTGACGGCAACGTCGCGGTGTAGCCGGTCGCCTCGACCGCGGCGACCAGATCTTGCGCGCTGACGGTGTCGGGGAAGTCGACCCTGGCCTGCTCGGTGGCGAAGTTGACGCTGGCCTGCACACCGTCAATACGGTTGAGCCGCTTCTCGATTCGTGCCGCGCAGGACGCGCAGGTCATCCCGCCGACATCGAGGGTCAGGGAGCTCATGCCGCCTCGTAGCCGCAGTCCTCGATGGCGGCGGTCACGGCTGCGTTGTCGAGGGTGCCGGAGACGGTGACGGTGCCCGCGGCGAGGTCGACGTCGACGCCCGTGACGCCGGGCAACGGCTGCACCGCGGCGGTGATCGCCGAGACGCAGTGGCTGCAGCTCATACCCTCGACGTTGAGAACGATGTTCATGGCCTCATGATATACCGGTAGGGGGTATGGGTAAACGCCTACGTTGGCCCAACAGATGTGAGGAGCGACATGTTGAAGGCAGTAGTGGTGTTCGCGGCAGCGGCCGCCGTGTTGGCGGGCTGTACGAACCAGCCCAGTGGGACCAATCCCGACGGCCACACCGGCCACGAGCACCCCAGCTCGGCATCGGCCGGTGCGGATTCCACGGCGCAGAATGACACCGCGCACAACGACGCGGACGTGATGTTCGCCCAGATGATGATTCCGCACCACACCCAGGCGGTGGAGATGAGCGACATCCTTCTCGCCAAGCAGGACGTCGACCCCGCGGTGGTCCGCCTCGCCACCGAGATCAAGGCTGCCCAGGCCCCCGAGATCGCGCAGATGCAGGGCTGGCTGACGTCATGGGGCAGCCCGACGACGGCACCGATGGACCACGATTCCATGCAGGGAATGGTGTCGGCGCAGGACATCGAGACGCTGCGCAACGCCCCCGGCCCGGCGGCCGCCAAGCTCTATGTCACGCAGATGATCGCCCACCACGAGGGTGCGATCGCGATGGCTCAGGACGAGATCGCCAAGGGCCGGTACGCCCCGGCCATCGAGCTGTCCCACGCGATCGTCGACACCCAACAGCACGAGATCGACACCATGAAGTCGATGCTGGGGACCCTCTAGGTCACTGCACCGGGACGGTGACGCCCTCCGACGGCTGGACGATCACGAAGCCCTGACCGGCGAAGGCCACCTGCAGTGCCTCGCCGGAGCCGCGCCCGATCAGCGCGCCGGCCTTGAAGCTGGTCTTCAGCGTGGTCTGTAGGTTGGCCGACCATGCCACCACCGCGTTGGTGTCGGCGAAGGTCGGCGCCTCGGCGGCGTTCAGCACCACCGGCGGGCCGTCGGTGGTCAGGGCCACCCAGCCGCTGCCGCGCAGCGTGGTGTTGAACAGTCCGCCGGTGGCGATGCTGCCGCCTTTGACCCGCTCGATGTTCCAGTTCAGGTTCGACGAGAAGGCCAGCACGTTCTTGCCGCTGATCGACAGCCCGGAGTTGTTCAGGTGCAGCAGGTGCACGTCGAAGGACTGCTCGGCGAGGAACACGTCGCCCTGACCGGCGACCCGCATCAGCGGCAGACCCTCACCCGTCAGTGCCTTCTTGAGGAACTTCCCGGCGCCGCCGCCCTCATAGTTGAACTCGACGTTGCCCTGATAGGCCACCATCGAACCCTGCCGCGCCAGGAACGGTTCGCCGACCCGCACCCGGAGCAGCTTCTTGTTCTGGTTGGCGACGGCGGCCGCTTCCTTCTCGCTGAACCGCCCGTCGACCAGATCGCCGGTGATGCCGGCGAAGCCGTCACCGGTCGGGGTGACCTGCTGAGGCTGAGGCTGCTGCTGCGCGGGCGGGGCCTGCTCGGGTTGGGCCTGTGCTGGGGGCGCACCCAACGGCATGGCGTGCACCTGACCTTGATGTGAGACCTGGTCGGTCCACTGCTGTCCGTCCCACCAGCGGTATTCGAACCGGCCCTCGGGATCCCTCAGCCACTGACCACTCACCGTATCTCCTCAAAGTCCCCAGAATTCGGTACGTGCTAGAGCCACCTTAGGCTGGCATTCTTTATGCATGGCACGTGACGAGATCGATCGGGTACGGGGAAAGAGCGCGCTGGCGGTCGTCAGGCAGCATCCGGGCATGGTGCTGTTCCTCGCGTCGCCGGCGATCATCGCCCTCGGTGCCGTGTGGTGGCTGGCCGGCGCGGGGTGGGCGGCGCTGTTGCTCGTCGCCCTGGTGCTGGCCGGTGGCGCCGTGGCGTATTTCAAGCGCTGACGGAACAGCCTGCGCGTTCGCCGTCGGTGAACCGCGCCCCTTCGCAGTTGTAACGGTGTAATCATGTAATCATGAAGACACATCATCACGGGCGCCGTGCCACGCACGACGCCGCAGAAGCCGCCGACTGGTTCGCCGGACGGCTGCCGGACGACTGGTTCGCGGGCGACCCGGACGTCGAGGTCGACCGGGAAGAAATCACCGTGATCGGCCGGTTGCCCGACGCCGACGGAGACGAGAGCGCATCACGCGCCTCGGGTCGCGCCGCGAAGTTCCGCGAGGAGACCCGCGGTGAACGGATGCGGATCGCCGACGAGGCCCAGGACCGCTTCGGCCGGAAGGTGTCCTGGGGGGTGGAGAGCGGTGGGGAACGAATCCTGTTCACCCACTTGGCGGTACCGGTGATGACGCGGCTGCGTCAGCCCGAACGTCAGGTGCTCGACACCCTGGTCGACGCAGGCGTGGCCCGGTCCCGCTCCGACGCGCTGGCCTGGTCGGTACGCCTGGTCGGGGAGCACACCGAGGAATGGCTGTCCAAGTTGCGGACGGCGATGACGGCGGTGGACGATCTGCGTGCCGAAGGTCCGCAGGTCTAGACCTGGCGGCGGGCGGGAGCGCAGTGACTGGGGGATTGGATGCGTTCGATTCCGACGTAGCAGTCGCCCAGCGCCGAGGTCTGGGACAGGGGGTCCACCGTTGCCCCGTCGACCAGCAGGTTGCGGTTGACGCCGAACGATTGTGGTTCCGCTCCGCCACGCGGATCGAAAACCCTTGAGCCCCAGCCATGGTCGACCACGACCAGGCCGCGGCGGGGGCGGTCGCTGAGCGCCGCGGCGAGTTCCAGCGCCCCGACGGGGGAGAACACCCGCACGCGGTCGCCTTCGGAGATACCGAGGGCGGCCGCGTCCTCGGCGTTGATGAGGACGTCGTTGGACTTGCCCGACCGGTGCAGGCCGGGCAGCTCGTTGAGCCACGAGTTCATCGAGTGCCGGTTGCGTCGGTTGCCCAACTGGAACGGGTAGCCCTCGGGCGCAACACTGTTCGGCTCGGCGAGCAGCTCGCGTGCGCGAGCGACGAATTCGGGCGGTGCCGCGTGCACCAACCTGTCCTCGGTGCGCAGCGCGCCCTTGAAATGGCCGAACTCGCGCGGGCCCAGCACCATGCCGTGCGGGTGCGCCATCAGCTCACGCCAGGTCAGCCTGCGGCCGTTGAACTTTCGCGACATCCGTACGATCAGCCGGTCCAGCCAGTGCGGCCCGAACGCCAACCCGGGCCGACGGGTGATGGCGGCGAGCCGGCGGCTGGCCTTGATGAAGCCGTTGAAGCCGCGGGCCCCGAACAGCGGCCGGCCCATCGCGATCGCGAGATCGACGAAGACCTGCCACTCCGGGCGGGTATCCGCCGGCGGTTCAATCACTTTCGTGCCGTACTGGACGAACGGCTCGTCGTGCATGTTGCTGGTGAAGGCCAACAGGTCGGCGCGCTCCAGCCAGTGCTGCGCGGGCAGCAGCCAATGCGCGTGCCGGTGGCTCTCGCGCTGCACCAGATCGAGCACCACCAGCAGGTCCAATTGCTCCAGGGCGTGGTCGAGTTTGGCGCCGTCCGGGCCGGACACCACCGGATTGCCGCAGTTGATCAGCATCGCACGGATCTGGCCGGGCCCCGGGGTCAGGATCTCGTCCGGCAATTCGGCCAGGCCGTGCGCACCGGCCACCATCTCGCGGCCGGCCACCCTGCTGATGTGGGGTTTCGTCTTGGCCAGTTCGGCGAGGCGCAGCGCGTCGAAGTAACCGGGCTCGAACCGGCGCCCACCCGGCCGGTCCATGCGTCCGGTGATGACGTTGAGCACCTGGCCCAGCCATTCGCCGACGGTGCCCGCCGCATGCAGCGAGATGCCGGTGCGGGTCACCACCATGGCACGGTCGGCACCGGCGAAATCGCGCGCCGTCCGTTCGATCACGGCGCGGTCGATGCCGCACCGTGCGGCCAGGTCGTCCAGCTCGGCCTCCGCCGTCAGGCTGCGCAGTGCATCGACACCGGAGGCGAGATCGCGGCAGTCACCGGCGTGCTCGAGGCCCTCGGCGAGGATCACCTTCACCATTGCCAACAGCAGCGCCCAATCCTGTCCCGGCCGGACCGCCAGGTGCACGTCGGCCTTCTCCGCCGACTCGGTGCGCAGCGGGTCGACGACGACGATGGTGGCGCCGTCGGCCTGCCGGGTCAGTGCCCGGCGCCAACCGCCCGGCACCGTCTCCAGCCAGTTCCATGCGCTCACTGCGGGATTGGTGCCCATCAGCAGGAAGTAGTCGCAATTGTCGACGTCGGAGACGGGCACCATCAGCGCGGAGCCGAACATCGCCTCGGCCACCACATGCAGCGCGTTCTGGTCGACCGAGCCGACGGCAAATCGGCTGTGGGTACCGACGGCATCCATCCAGGCGTTCATGAACATCACGTTGGAGGCGGAGTGCCCGGACGGGTTGCCGTAATACGCGCCGACGGCGTCGGGCCCGTCGGCGTCGATCAGGGCGTTCATCCGGTCGGCGATGTCGCGGATCGCCTCGTCCCAGGTGGACTCGACGTACTCGCTGCCGACGCGGCGCATCGGCGCCAGGATGCGCCGCGGATGTTCGACGAGTTGATTGGCGGTGCGGCCCTTGGCGCAGAAGTCGTGCCAGCTGTGCGGGTTCTCCTTGTCGGGCGAGATCTTCGTGACGCGGTTGTCCTGGACCGTGACCTCCAGGCCGCACGACGCCATGCAGTATCGGCAGAACGTGTGCACGGTGCCCATGGGTGTCATGGTGCCCGACGCGGCCGGTGCCGCGCGGCTGAATGCCATTGAGCGAAGTGCTCAGGCGCGAGTCATCGCCCAGTACTCGCCCTGCCGGTCGAGCAGCTCGGCATGCGTACCCTGCTCGACGATGCGGCCGGCCTCCAACACCACGATCCGGTCGGCGTCACGGATGGTGGACAACCGGTGCGCGATGATGAAACTGGTCCGATCCCTGCGCAACTCGGCCATCGCCTGCTGGATCAGCAGCTCGGTCCGGGTGTCCACGGAACTCGTGGCCTCATCGAGGATCAGCAACTGCGGACGGGCCAGCACGGCCCGCGCGATGGTGATCAGCTGTTTCTCGCCGGCGCTGAGCCGGTCGCCCGCGTCCCCGACCTTGGTGTCGTAACCGTCGGGCAGGGTGGTGACGAACCGATCGACAAAGGCGGCGCGAGCGGCCTCATGTACCTCGTCCGGTCCGGCGTCGGGACGGCCATAGGCGATGTTGTCGTAGATACTGCCGCCGAACAACCACGTGTCCTGCAACACCATGCCGATCCGGGAGCGCAGCGCCTCGCGCGTCATGGTGGTGATATCGGTGCCGTCCAACAGGATCCGTCCCGAGTCCACGTCGTAGAACCGCATCAGCAGGTTCACCAGGGTGGTCTTGCCCGCACCGGTCGGGCCGACGATCGCGACCGTCATCCCGGGCTCGGCGACCAGCGAGAGGTCCTGCAGCACCGGTTTGCCGGGCCGGTACCCGAAGCTGACGCCGTCGAACTCCACCCGCCCGCGCGCCGGCGGCAGGACCGAGGGCGGGGGGTCCGGGGTCTCTTCGGGGGCGTCCAGCACATCGAAGATCCGTTCCGCGCTGGCGATCCCGGACTGCAGGGTGTTGTACATCGCGGCCACCTGGGTCAGTGGCTGGTTGAACTGCCGCACGTACTGGATGAAGGCCTGGATGCCGCCCAGGGTGATCTGGCCCGTCGCCACCTGCACCCCACCGACGACCGCGACGGCCACGTAGCTGAGGTTGCCGATGAACGTGGTGGCCGGACCGACCAGGCCGGACAGGAACTGCGCGCCGGTGCTCGACCGGTAGACGTCGTCGTTGAATTCGGCGAACTGCGCGGTGGCGTGCTCGCGGTGGCCGTAGGTCTTGACGATGGTGAAGCCGCTGTAGGTCTCCTCGATGTGCGCGTTGAGCCGCCCGGTGTTGGTCCATTGCGCGACGAACAGTTTCTGGGACCGCTTGGTGATGGCCCTGGTCGCGAGCAGTGAGAGCGGCACCGTCAGCACGGTCAGCAATGCCAGCAGCGGTGAGATGGTCAGCATCGCCACCAGCACCGCCAGCACGGTCAGCACCGCGGTGAGCAGCTGGCTGATCGACATCGCCAGGGAGGACTGCACATTGTCGACGTCGTTGGTCACCCGGCTGAGCAGTTCACCGCGCTGGCGGGCGTCCACATAGGACAGTGGCAGCCGGTGCACCTTGGCCTCGATGTCTGAGCGCAGGGTCGCGATGGTGCGCTGCACGACGACGTTGAGGATCCTGGCCTGGATCCAGACCACGAGCGCGGCAATGAGATACAGCCCCAGCGCGAGCAGCAGGGTGCGTGCCACCGCGCCGAAGTCGACGCCGTTGCCGGGCACCACGTTCATCCCGGAAAGCAGGTCGGCGAAGGTGTTGTCGCCGCGGGCTCTGGCCGCCTCGACGGCCTGGTCCCTGCTGATGCCCGCCGGGAGTCCACGCCCGACCACCCCGTTGAACAGCAGGTCGGTGGCGTGGCCCAGAATTCGCGGTCCGATCACGCCGATGGCGATCCCGCAGATACCCAGGGCGATCACCGCGGCCGTCAGACCCCGTTGCGGGGTCAGCCTTTTCACCAGCCGGATCGCGGAACCCGTGAAGTCCCGGGACCGGGCGGCCGGCGGTTGCGGCATGCCGCGCATCGGTCTGGTCACGCTGTCACCGACTGCGAGTCGACGAACTCCGCATAGGTCGGGCAATCCCGCAGCAACGACTCGTGGGTGCCTGCGCCCACCACCCTGCCGGCGTCGACGACGATGATCTGGTCGGCACCGGTCACCGTCGAGATGCGCTGCGACACGATGATGACCGTTGCGTCCGCCGATGTTTCGCGCAAGGCCGCCCGCACCCGCGCGTCGGTGCGCACATCGAGTGCGGAGAACGCGTCGTCGAACAGGTACACCGCGGGCCGGCGGATCACGGCGCGGGCGATGGCCAGGCGCTGGCGCTGGCCGCCGGAGAAATTGATCCCGCCCTGGGCGACCCGCATCTGCAGCCCGTCGGCATCGGCCCGCACGAAATCCTCGGCAGCCGCCACTCGTAGGGCCGCCCACATGTCGTCCTCGGTGGCCTCGGCCCTTCCGTAGCGCAGGTTGTCTGCAATCGTCCCGGTGAACAGATAACCGCGCTGGGGTACCAACCCGATTGCCGACCACAATGTTTCGGTGCCGTAGTCGCGGATGTCGTGACCGTCGACCAGTACCGCGCCTGCCGTGACGTCGTACTGCCGCGAGATCAGCGACACCAGCGTCGACTTGCCCGAGCCGGTGCTCCCGACCACGGCGGTGACGGTGCCGGGCCGGGCCGTCAGTGAAACATCTTGCACGACAGGGCGGTCAGCCCCCGGATAGCTGAAGGTGGCACCGCGCAAGGTGATCTCGCCGCGCAGTCGCGGCGTCGCGACGGGATCAGCGGGGTCGGCGATCTGCGGCTCGGTGTGCAGTACCTCGGTGATGCGTTCCGCACACGCCGACGCGCGGGGCAGCAGCACCAGCAGCAGGGTGGCCAGTAGCACCGCCATCAGGATCTGCATGAAATAGGCCAGGAACGCGATCAGCGAACCGACCTGCATCTGGCCGGCGTCGATCCGGTGCCCGCCGAACCAGATCAGCGCCACGCTGGAGATGTTGATCACCAGCGTGGTCACCGGCAACATGATCGCCTGCCACCGCCCGGCGGTGATGGCGGTGTCGGTGAGCGCCCGGTTGGCTTCGTCGAACCTGCTGCGCTCCAGCGATTCCCGCGCGAAGGCCCGCACCACCCGGATGCCGGCCAACTGCTCGCGCATCACCCGGTTGATCCCGTCGATCAGGCGTTGCATCGAACGAAAGATCGGCAGCAGGTGCCTGATCACCCAGTAATTGGCCAGCGCCAGCACCGGCACGCTGATCAACAAAAGCCAGGACAGCCCGGCGTCCTGGTGCACGGCCATCGCGATACCGCCGACGCCCATGATCGGCGCGGTGATGAGCATCGTCGAGGTCATCTGCACCAGCAGCTGGATCTGCTGGACGTCATTGGTGGTGCGGGTCAGCAACGTCGGGGCGCCGAAGCGGGCCGTCTCGGTCGCGGAGAAGCCGAGCACGTGGCCGAAGATCGACGCCCGCAGATCGCGGCCGAAGCCCACGCTGGCCCGGGAGCCGAAGAACACCGCACCCACCGCGCACAGCACCTGCAGAGCCGTCACGGCAAGCATCACGCCGCCGAGGTGCACGATGGCGTCGGTGTCGCCCTTGGCCACGCCTTCGTCGATGATGTCGGCGTTGATCGTCGGGAGATACAGCGAAGCCAGGGTGCTGATCACCTGCAGGACTGCCACCACGGTGAGCAGCCCGCGATAGGGCCGCACGTACCGTCGCAGCAACGCCCAGAGCATCTGGCTACTGTCGCACACCGCGCTGTGCCCGCCGGTTATTGGCACAGGACACGAAAGAGCAGGTCAATACCCATGTCAGCGGTTCCGAGTCAGGCTGCCGCTACAGTGCATGTCGTGACCCCCAGACGAGGCCACCGCCGATTCAGCGGTACTGCGAAGACACTGTGCGTTGCGGTCGCCGCGCTCCCGCTGATTGCCGCCTGCTCGAATTCGGACAACCCGAGTTCCCCGGACGTGCCGTCCAGCACGGCTGCGGCGCCCGCGGCCAAGCACGGCCCGATCTTCACCGAGTGCGGCGGTATCAGCGACCAGACCATTGCGCAGCTGACCAAGGTGACCGGCCTGGTCAACACGGCGCGCAACTCGGTGGGCTGCCAGTGGCTGGCCGGCGGCGGCATCGTCGGCCCGCACTTCTCGTTCACCACCTTCCGCGGCAGCCCGATCGGCCGGGAACGCAAGACCGAGGAACTGTCCCGCGCCAGCGTCGACGACATCACCATCGAGGGCAAGAACGGATTCCTGGCGGTCGGCGAGGATCCGGTGCTGGGCAAGAGCCTGTGTGAGATCGGCATCCAGTTCGACGACGACTTCATCGAGTGGTCCATCAGCTTCGCCGAGAAGCCGTACCCCGATCCGTGCGATATCGCCAAGGAACTGACCCGTCAATCGATTGTGAACGCCAAATGAGTCGTCGTGCGCTCGCCGTCCTGGCCGCAGCCGCCGCGCTGCTGGCCGGTTGCTCGTCGACGGTCGACGGCACCGCCGTGAAGGCCGGCGCCGGCGACGTGCCGCGTAACAACGATTCGCAGAAGACCTACCCGAACCTGCTCAAGGAGTGCGAGGTCCTCACCGAGGACATCCTGGCCAAGACGGTCGGGGCCGATCCGCTGGACATCCAGAGCACCTTCGTCGGCGCCGTGTGCCGCTGGCAGGCCGCGAACCCGGCCGGTCTGATCGATATCACCCGGTTCTGGTTCGAGCAGGGCAGCCTGGACAACGAGAAGCAGGTCGCCGACAAGCTGAAGTACCAGGTCGAGAGCCGCGCGGTGGCGGGTGTCCCGTCCATCGTCATGAAGAACCCGGCCGCCAACGGCGCATGCGGGGTGGCCAGCGACGCCAGCGGCGTGGTCGGCTGGTGGGTCAATCCGCAGACCCCGGGTATCGACGCCTGCGCCATGGCCCTCAAGCTGATGGAGCTGACGCTCGCGACGAGCTCCTGATCAGCGCGGCACGTGGAAGGTGACCAGCTGGGCGCCGCCCAGTTCCAGGTCGCTCCATGACTTTTCGGTGCGCAGCACCGCCAGCGACGAGGTCGGGTACTTCTGCTCGACGGCCTCGACCGCGTCCGCGGAACTGCCGGCGCCGGCCAGCCCCAACGCCAGCGACGACATGACCGGCTCGTGCCCGATGAGCAGCAGCGTCGCGACGTCGTCCGTTGCTTTGTTGATCTCGGCCAGGGCGATTCCCGGCGTCGCGTCATACAGTCGGTCGACGAACTGCACCGGGGCGTCGATGTCGGTGCGGGCCAGCGTCTGCCGGGTCCGGGTGGCGGTGGAGCACAGCACCGCGTCGATGGCGGGAGCGTGCGCGCGCACCCAGTCCCCGGCCAGCGCGCCCTCCCGGATACCGCGCGGGGCCAGCGGACGGTCGTGATCGGGCACCCCGGTCGGGTAGTCCGACTTGGCGTGCCGCAGCAGGATGAGAGTGCGCATACGGTCACAGTACGTTTTCGGACGGCGGGCCGATGCGCGTCCCGGGACTTGTCAGGGGTCGAACTTAGACTGCCCGTCATGCGTTTCATCCACACCGCCGACTGGCAGCTCGGTATGACCCGGCACTTCCTCAGTGCCGCGGGCGCCGACGCCCAGCACCGCTATTCGGCGGCCCGCCGGGAGGCCGTGGCGGGGCTGGGCGCACTGGCCGCCGAGACCGGGGCCGAATTCGTGGTGGTGGCCGGCGACGTGTTCGAGCACAACCAGCTCGCCCCTGCCGAGATCAGCAAATCGCTGGAGGCCATGCGCGCCATCGGAGTTCCGGTCTACCTGCTGCCGGGCAACCACGATCCCCTTGATGCCGGGTCGGTGTACACCAGCGCGCTGTTCCTCGCCGAGCGCCCGGACAATGTCACCGTCCTCGACCGCGACGGTGTCTTCGAGGTTCGGCCCGGGCTGGAGATCGTCGCGGCCCCTTGGCGTTCCAAGGCGCCGACCACCGATCTGGCCGCAGCGGTGCTGCAGGCGCTGCCCGCCGACGGCACGGTGCGCGTACTGGTCGCGCACGGCGGGGTCGACGCGCTGGACCCGGACCCCACCAAGCCGTCGCTGATCCGGCTGGCCGCCCTGAACGACGCCCTGGCCCGTGGTGCCGTGCACTATGTCGCGTTGGGGGACAAGCACTCCCGCACCCAGATCGGCGACACGGGTCGCATCTGGTACTCCGGGTCTCCGGAGGTCACCAACTATGACGACGTGGAATCCGATCCGGGACACGTGCTCGTCGTCGATCTCGATGCGACCGAGGTTCAGGTCACCGCCCGGCACGTCGGCCGGTGGCGGTTCATCACCTTGCGTCATGAGGTGGACGACGACCGCGACATCGCCGGTCTGGACATCAATCTGGACCAGCTGCCGGATAAGGACCGCACCGTCGTGCGGATGGTGCTCACCGGATCGGTGACGGTCACCGACAAGGCCAAGCTGGACGCGTGCCTGGACCGGTACGCGCGGCTGTTCGCCTCGCTGCGGCTGTGGGAACGGCACACCGACATCGCGGTCATCCCCGCCGACGGTGAGTTCGACGACCTGTCCATCGGTGGTTTCGCCGCGGGCGCGGTACAAGAGTTGATGACCACCGCGCGCACCGACGGCACCGACGCCGACGACGCCCGGTCCGCGCTCGCGTTGCTTCTGCGCCTGGCCGGCCCGACGGTGCAGGGCAACGTCGCATGAAACTGCACCGGCTGACACTGACCAATTACCGCGGGGTGACCCACCGCGAGATCGAGTTCCCCGACCGCGGTGTGGTGGTGATCAGCGGCGCCAACGAAATCGGCAAGTCCTCGATGATCGAGGCGCTCGATCTGTTGCTGATGTCCAAGGACCGGTCCACCAAGAAGGAAGTCAAGGCGGTCAAGCCCACCCACGCGGACGTGGGTTCCGAAGTCGTCGCCGAAATCTCCACAGGCTCTTACCGTTTCGTCTACCGCAAGCGGTTTCACAAGCGCGCGGAGACGGAGCTGACCGTGCTGTCGCCGCGCCGTGAGCAGCTCACCGGAGACGAGGCGCACGAACGCGTGCTGGCCATGCTCGACGAGACGGTGGACACTGCGCTGTGGCAGGCGCAGCGCGTGCTGCAGGCGACCGCGACCGCGCCGGTGGACCTGTCCGGCTGCGACGCGCTGTCCCGGGCGCTGGACGTGGCCGCCGGATCCGCGCAGGACGCCGGCGATGCCGATCCGCTACTGATCGACCGCATCGACAGCGAATACCTCACCTACTTCACCCAGACCGGCCGTCCGACGGGCGTCTGGTTGGCGGCCACCCAGCGACTGCGGGAGGCCGACGCGGACGTGGCCGCGCGGGCCGCCGCGGTGGCGGAGGTCGACGACGCGGTGAACCGCCACGCCGTGCTCACCGCCACTGTCGCCGAACTCGCCGCTGCGGTCGAGGCCGCCGAGGTGCGGTCGGTGGCCGCGCGGGAAGCGGCGGCTGCGGTGGAACGGCTGACCGCGGAACGGGACAAGGCGGCCCTGGTTGCCGCCGCGGCGGACGCCAGGCGCGACGGGTCGGCGGCCGCCGTCACCGAACGAGCCCGGCTGCGTCGTGACATCGATGAAAGATCGATGGCGGCAGCGGATTTGATCTCGGTGGCGGCCGAGTCGGCGCGCGCGCAGGCGACGGCGCGTGACGAGCATGCCGCCGCCGAACAGGCAGCGATCACGGGGGAGGCGGCCGCCGAGACGGGGCGCGCCCACGTGGAGGCCGCGCGCGGTGTGGTGGCCGCGCTGGCCGCCCGCGACGAGGCGGCCCGGCTGGCCGGCCGGCTGACACGTATCGACGAGGCGACCGGTGAACTGGCGCGCGTCGGCACCGAATTGGCGTCCATCACCATTACCGACGCCGTGTTGCGGGAGGTGGAGACAGCCGAGCGGGCCGTGGAACGCGCGGCCGATCGGGCCGAACTCGCCTCGGCCCATGTGGAACTCGTCGCGCAGGCGGACGTCGAGGTGCGCTTCGGACAGCAGATGATGGTGCTCGTCGCGGGGCAGCAGTGGTCCGCCGGGATCGCGGCACCGACGGACATCGAGGTTGCCGGTGTGCTGTCGGCGCGGGTGGTGCCCGGCGCCGACGCGGTGGACACTGCCGCGGTGCTCGAGGCGGCCCGTCAGCATCTGGCCGAGGTGCTGCACCGGTGCGGTGCCGCTGACGCGGCCACCGCGCGTGCGCTGCACGCCCGGCGCGCCGAACTCATCGCTGTGCGGGAGCGGTTGTGCGCCACGGTCGATGCGCTCACCGGTGATGAGACGGCAGACCAGTTACGCATCCGGCATGGCGCCCTCAGCGAGGGTGCTCCGCATCCCAACGGGGATCTGGAGACCGCGCGGGCCGAACTCGACGCCGTGGTGCAGGCGGCCCGTCAGGCGGGCCGTGACGCCGCGGACCAGCGCGCGGTGGCCACGGGGCTGGCGACCCTGCTCAACGAGGCGACGGTCGCGGCGAGCGTGCTGCGCGAAAAGCTCGGCACCGCGCAGGCCGAGCTCAGCGCGGCCACCGAACGACTGGCCGGTGAGCGCGTCGTCGCCCCCGACGACGTGTTGCGGCGGCGAGCCGAAGCCGACGCCGAACTGGCGCGCACCGCGGCGGCCGCGGTGGCAACCCTGGACGCGGAACTCGCCGCCGCGCACCCCGACGCGGTGACCGCCGCGCTGGCCGAAGCTCTCGCCGCCAACCAGGCGGCGCAGCGCGACCGGAGTGCCGCCACCACCGCGCTGGCCGAGATCGCGACCGCCCTGCGGCTGTACGGCTCGGAGGGCCGTAAGGGTGCCCTCGATGCGGCCGAATCCGAACGCGAGAATGCCCGTTCGGAATTCGAGCGCATCGAGCGCCGCGCCCGCGCGGCAGAGCTGCTGCGGTCGGTGATGACCCGGCACCGCGAGTCGGCGCGGCTACGGTACATCGAGCCGTTCCGCGGTGAGATCGAGCGGCTGGGCCGGATGGTGTTCGGCGCCGATTTCGAGGTCGACATCGACAGCTCGCTGCGTATCTGCAGCCGCACCGTGGGCGGGCGCACCGTCGGCTACGAATCCCTGTCCGGCGGCGCCAAGGAGCAGATCGGCATCGTGGCCAGGCTGGCCTGCGCCTCGCTGGTCGCCAAGGAGGACACCGTGCCCGTGGTCATCGACGACGCGCTGGGCTTCAGCGACCCGGACCGGCTGACCAAGATGGCCGCGGTGTTCGATTCCGTGGCCGGCGACGGTCAGGTCATCGTGCTGACCTGCGATCCGGACCGTTACGCCGGGATCGCCGACTCGCGGGTCATCGAACTGACGGCGTAGCGCTACGGGGTGTGCACGGCTGCGCGGATCCCGTCGCCGACCGGCAGGGTGAGCGACACATAGCGACCCGACTCGTCCAGATGGTTCAGCAGCGGGCCGTGCACGTCACTGCCCCAGTCCATCTCGACATCGTCGACCAGGACCAGGGCGCCGGGACGCAGTCGTGGTTCCACGAGCGCAAGCACATCCAGGGCGAGGTCGGGCCAGCCGTCCAGGAGTAGCAGATCGACGTCGAAGGGCAGCGTGGTCAGCGTCTGCCGGGCATCGCCGGTGCGCAACTCGATCACGTCGTCGAGCCCGGCTTCGGTGAAGTTGCGTTGCGCTGCTGCGGCTTTGGCACGTTGCATCTCGGTGGCGATGACGGTGCCACCGCCGTTGTCGCGGACGGCGCCGGCGAGGTACAGGGTGGACACCCCGAACGACGTGCCGTATTCCACGATGTGGCGGGCGCCGGTGGCGCGGGCCAGCAGATACAGCAGTTGCCCGCCGGCGTCGGACACCGACATGTAGACGTCGCGGAACAGTTCGGCACGTTGCGCCGCGTCGAGGTCCAGCGGGAAGGCCGGGGCGGAAGAACCGACGGGAGATTGCGCCGCCACCTCGGCGAACTGCGCCGGGTCGTGTGCCTGTTCGGCGCTGAGCAGTCGGTGCAGCACGGCGGCGACGGAGGGGGAGTTCAGTGATGTGGTCATGGGCATGACGCTAGGGTCGAATCATGATTGACTCCAGTGCATCTTTGGTCATGGATAGTTATCCAGAATGGAATTGAATCTGGACATGAACCTGGTGGTCGCGCTGGATGCGCTGCTGCAGGAGCGCAGCGTCGGCGGTGCGGCGCAACGCATGCACACCTCGGCCCCGGCGATGAGCCGCACCCTGGCCAGGCTGCGCCGCCTCCTCGACGACCCGGTGCTGGTGCGAGCCGGCCGAGTCATGGTGCCGACACCCCGAGCGCTGGCCCTGCAGGCGCCGGTGCATGTTCTGGTCACCCAGGCTCGGACGATCTTCACCCCACCCGATGCGCCGGACCCGGCCACCTTGTCGCGGGTGTTCGCGATCCAGTCCGGCGACGGCCTGTTCAGTCAGATCGGTGCCCGGCTACTGACTACCATCCGCCGCGAAGCACCAAGTGTCACACTGCGGTTCGTCGGTGAGAGCCATGAGGACACGCATTCGCTGCGCGACGGGACGGTCGATATCGAGATCGGCCAGGTGCGCCCGACCGAACCCGAGATCGTCGTCGAGCATCTGCTCGACGACCGTTTCGTCGGTGTGGTGCGGTCCGGGCATCCGCTGACCCGCGGACGGGTCACCCCGCGCCGGTTCGCCGCCGCCGAGCACGTGGTGTTCTCGCGCCGCGGCCGACTGCACGGACCGGTCGACGACCTGCTCGCCGAACACGGCCTGGCCCGCAGGGTGGTGGCGAGCGCGCCGAGCCCCGCCGGTGGACTGGTGCTGATCCAGCGCACCGATCTGGTCGGCATGCTGCCCGAACGAGTCGGGGCTGACGCCCTCGACACGTTCGGGCTGGTGAGCTTCTCGATCCCGCTGGCGTTACCGCCGCTGTCGTTGGCGATGGCGTGGCATCCCCGCAACGACGCCGACGGCGGACACCGCTGGTTACGCGACCGCGTGCGCGACGCGGTCGGCGGTAATTGAGTTGAGCCCGAGGTGATCCCGCAGGGTGTCGCCTTCGTACTCGGTGCGGAACAGCCCGCGCCGCTGCAGCTCCGGGACCACGTAGTCGACGAAATCGTTCAAGGTGCCCGGGCTCTGGGCCGCGGACACCATGAATCCGTCGGCCTCGCCCGAGGTGAACGACTCCTCGATCTGATCGGCCACCTGCGAAGCGGTCCCGACGTACTGCGGTAGCAGCACCCCCTGGGCGTACCACTTGCCGATATCGCGCAAGGTCAGGTTGTCGCGGTTGGCCACCCGCCGCGCGGTGTCGAACAGGCCCTGGGTCCCGGTCACCTGCACGTCCTCCACCGGCGCGTCCAGGTCGTACTGGGAGAAGTCGTGGTCGGTGTGCACGCTCAGGGTGATCAGCCCGGAGATCGGGTCGGCCAACTCGTTGTGGAACGCCTGCTTCTCGCGGGCGATCGACTCGGTCTCGCCGATGAACGGGATGAACGCCGGGAAGATCAGCACACCGTCCGGGTTGCGGCCGAAATTGCTTGCCCGCGACTTGATGTCGTCGTAGTAGGCCCGCCGGCCCTCCGGCGTCGGGTCGATCTCGAAGATCGCCTCGGCCCACCGTGCGGCGAAATCGCGGCCGGTGTTCGACGACCCGGCCTGGATCAGCACCGGCCGGCCCTGCGGTGAACGTGGCACGTTGAGCGGACCGCGAGACTTGAAGAACCGGCCGTCGTGCTCCACCCGGCGGATCTTCTCGGGGTCGGCGAACACCCCGGTCTCCTTGTCCAGAACCAGCGCATCGTGATCCCAGCTGGACCAGAGTTCGACGGCGGTCCGCACGAACTCCTCGGCCCGCTCATACCGGAACTCGTGGTCCAGGTGAGCGTCGTGGCCGAAGTTCTGGGCCTCGCTCTGGGTCAGTGAGGTGACGATGTTCCATGCCACCCGACCGCGGGTGATGTGGTCCAGGCTGGCGAAGATGCGCGCCAGCTCATAGGGGTGGAAGAAGGTGGCGGACTTGGTGATCGCCACGCCGAGCTTGGAGGTCACCGCACCGATGCTGGCCGCGACGATGGACGGGTCCAGGGTCGCGGTGGCCTGGGTTCCGCGGCGCAGTGGCTCGGTGATGTCGCGGCCGTACTGGGCCGGGGCGGCCAGCAGGTCGGCGAAGAACACGAAGTCGAACTTGCCGCGCTCCAGGATGCGCCCGATCCGGTGGTAGTACTCCGGGGCGGTGAAGTCGGTGTCGCTGCCGGGGTGACGCCACGCGGCATGGCTGTGGGTGACCTGCGAGGCGATCTGGAAGCCACCGAGGTGAAGTTGCTTGGGCATGTGTACCTTTCACCGCGATTTGTGCACGTTTTGTCACGCACTGCGTGACAAAACGTGCACAAATCGCAGATGACTCAGAAGTAGGCGTTGGCGGGGACGGGTGTGCCGTGCAGCAGGTTCTGCCCGATGGCGCGGGCCTTCAGGCCGACGGGGTTGTGCAGGGTGATGGTGCGGATGTTGCGCCAGTGCCGGTCGAGGTTGCGGGCCCGGCTGGCCGCGCTGGCCCCGCCCAGTTCCAGCAGTCGGGACGCGGCCAGCGGGGCCACGTCGTCGAGGTGCACCTTGACCTTGGCCGCCGTGAGCTGAGCCTGCGCCGCCAGGTCGGCATCGGGGACCCCGTCGACCTCGGAGTCGGTGGCCGCGGCGATGGCGGCGGCCGCGTCCAGCACCGCGGTCCGCGCGATGTAGGCGGTGCTGGCCAGCTCACCGAGCTGACGCTGCAGCAGCGGGTCCTCGGTGGGCTTCTCGGCCAGGGCATGGCTGAAGCTGCGGTCCCGGGACCGCAGCAGCGCGATGCCGTCGTCCACGACGGCGGCCAGGATGCCCGCGACGATGGCGTGGATGTAGAGCTGTAGCGACGCGTACTGCACGGTGGGTGCGGCCTCGGCGTCGTACGGGGTGTCGGCGAGCACCTCGTCGGCGGCCACGACGACACCGCTGAAGGTGGTGGTGCCGGTGCCGGTGCGGCGCTGCCCGAAGCCGTCCCAGTCGTCGACCAGCTTGACCCCGGCCCGGTCGGCGGGCACCACCAGCGTGGCCACCGAATCATGATCGGTGGTTGCGGTCGTGGTCAGGAAGTCAGAGAACAACGTGCCCGTGCTGTAGTACTTCTCCCCGTCCAGGCGGAAGCCACCGTCCGCGGCGGGCAGCAGCCGGGTGTTGAAGACCAGGCTGCCCACGGCCAGCGTGCCCTTCTCGCTGAAGGCGTTGCCGAACGTCTTGCCTGCGGCGACCTTGTCCAGCCACCGGTGATCGGCGGAGCGCAGTCGTTCCTCGACGAACCAGAAGTGCGCCCGGAAGATATGGGCGACAATCGGATCGGCGCGCGCGACATCGATGACGGCGGAGAACAGTTGCGGGACAGTCAATCCCGCCCCACCCAGCTCTGAGGGCAGGCGAAGGGTGCCGAAACCGGCCCGCTTGAGAGCGGCGACCTGATCAAAAGGGTTCTCGTCGTTCAGGTCTCGATCCTTGGCGCCCGACCCGATGCGGTTGAGCAGCTCGGTCCATTCGGGCGATCCGGGCAGGATCCGGGAGGTGTTTTCCACGGTGGTCATGCCGATCAGTAGTACCGAGCCAGCCCACCGGTGCGCACGGGTTGTGCTCACCGAGAACCTGAGAACGGCGGCAGGGCAGAATGAGGGGCGATGACCATGACCGCCAAGCGCCGTCGAGCCCACGGCAAGCTCGCCGCGCTGCCCGGAGTGCGCCCGATACGGCGCCCGATCGTGCCCGGACGACCCGGCGAATTCGACCTGTACTACGTGCGCAGCGGACTGAAGTCGGCACATCCGCTGGTCATCATCCCCGGGGGACCGGGAATGGCCTCGGTGGCGGCCTACCGGGGACTGCGCAGGCACGCCGCCGCCGCCGGGTTGGACGTGATCATGGTCGAGCACCGCGGGGTGGGCCTGTCGCGCCATGACGACGCCGGTGCGGACCTACCGCCGGAGGCCATCACCGTCGAGGCGGTGGTCGACGATATCGCCGCCGTGCTCGACGACGCCGGCGTCGGGTCGGCCATCATCTACGGCACCTCCTATGGCACCTACCTCGCCGCCGGTTTCGGGGCGCGTCATCCGCACCGGGTGGCGCAGTTGGTGCTCGACTCACCGCTGTTGTCGGCGGGGGACATCGACTACATGCGGGCCGCGATCCGGGGCCTGCTGCTGGACGGGGCCGATCCGCAGGCCGCCGATCTGGCGCCCAAGGTGCGCAAGCTGTTCGACGACGGTGTGTTCACCGACTCCGCGGGCCAACTCGCGGGTGCGCTGTACGGGTACGGGGGCACCTCGCTGCTGGGCAGGCAGATCGACCTGTTGTCCAGCGGCCGGACCTGGGTCTGGTCGGCGCTGCACCTGCTGCGGCGCGTCCCGCGCCACGCCGCGCCGTTCCGGCACGAGGAGGATCTGGTGAATCGGATCGCCTTCCGGGAACTGAACTTCGCCGGCGTGCCCGACGGCCTGCCCCTGGATCCGTCGATCGGTATCGCCGAACAGAACCCGGACCGGCAGCCGTTCGAGCATGAGCCGTTCGACCTGACCGCCGAGATGCCGCGGTTCACCTGGCCGACCGTCGTCGTCTCCGGTGGCCACGACCTCGTCACCCCGCCCGCGGTGGCACGCCGGGTGGCGGATCTGATTCCCGGCGCGGTCCTCGTCGAGCTGCCCAATGCCGGGCACAGCCTGCTCGACACCCGGGAGCAGGCCGCCCTGGCGATCGTGGCCGCGGTCCGCGCCGGTGCGGCGGACATCCTGCCTGACCGCGTCGCCGAGCTGGACGCATTGCCCACCAAAATTGCTCTGCGCCTTGCCATGTCGGCACTCACCGCGGCGACCATGGCCGAGTCGGCGGTACCGCGCCGGGGCGGGGGCGTCAGGACTTCATGAACCCGATGGCCGTGTAGTTCACATCGCCCAGTCCGGCCGCGCCGAAGTTGGCGAGAGTTTTGCGGACGGCGACGTTGCCGGGTGCCTGGAACAGCGGCAAGCTGAAGCCCTCGGCCCAGATCAGTTTGTCGGCCTCGTTGGCCAGGTCGCGGGCCTTGGTCGCGTCCAGCTCGTCGAGGACCTGATTCACCTTGGCGTCGATCTCGGGGCTGCTGATCTTGCCGAAGTTGCTCTCGGCGTTGGTCGTGTAGATCTGGCTGAGGCAGCACAGCGTGAAGGCTTCTCCCATCCACGCGAATTGGGCGACGTCGAAGTTACCCACGGTGATGTAGTCGGTGAAGAACCGGTCGCCCGACTTGGCCTCAAGGAGCAGGTTGACCCCGATCTGGGCCAGGCTGTTCTGGGCGATCTGCGCGATCTGCCGGGTGGTCTTGGCGTCGTAGAACACGTCGCGGATCGCCAGTTGGCGGCCGTCCTTCTCGCGGAACTGACCGTTGAGCTTCCAGCCCAGTGCATCCAGTTCGGCCTTGGCCTTCTCCGGGTCGAAGGCGGCCACGGCGCTGTTGTCCTGGTAACCCTGCTGGCCGGCCAGGAAGATGTGGTTGTTCAGCGGCGTCGGATTGTCCACCAGGCCGCGCTGCGTGATGTTGGCGATGGCCTGCCGGTCGATGCCCTTGGCCACCGCAACGCGCAGTGCCGGGTCGGCCAGGATGGATCCCGGCGCGCCGTTGAAGGTGAAGTGATACCAGCTCGGGGACGGCGCACGCCGGATCGCGATGCCCGGGGTGTTGCGCACGATCTGCAACTCGTCCAGCGAGCTGATCCCGGTGGCATCGATGGTGTTGTTCTGCAGGGCGGGCACCAGCGCCGCATCATCGAGCACCAGGTAGGTGATGTTGTCCAGCCGGGGCGTGGCGCCCCACCACTTCGGGTTGCGGACCAGCGTGATGCGCTGGGCGGTGCGGTCGACGCTGGAGATCATGAACGGTCCCGCCGACGGGCCGGGCTTGTCGATCTGACCCTTGTTGAACACATCCGGGTTCTCGGTCATCTTCTTGGGCTGCAGCGTGGTGTTGCCCGCGAACATGCCCTTCCAGTCGGTGAAGTGCGCACCGAAGGTGACGACGGCCTGCCGATCGTCGACGCCGCGGGTCACCGAGGCCACCCGGTCCTGGCCGGCCGAGCTGGAGATCAGGTAGCGCTTGTCCTTGCCGTTGGTGGCCTGGATCTGCGAGGCGATGTCCTCCCAGGTGATCGGTGTCCCGTCGGTCCACACCGCCTTCGGATTGATGGTGTAGGTGACCACCTGCGGGTTCTCGCTGGTGAGTTCGATGCTGGTGAAGTAGTCCGGATTCACCGTCGTCGAACCGTCGGGCGCGACGGTGTAGGCGCGCGGCAGGGTGGCGCGCAGCATGGCCGCACCGGTGCCCTCGCTGTCGATGCTCAGCGGGTTGAAGTTGGCGGGCATCGCGCCCAACGCCAGCCGCAGATTGCCGCCCTGCTGCAGGGTGTTGGGGTCCTGCGGATTCAGGTCGTTGGTGGTGCCCACCGTGGCGTCACCGCCGATCCCGGGGATGCTCTGGTCGCTGCTGGAGCAGCCGGACACGACGAGGGCCGAGGCGAAAGCTAGGGAAGCCAGCCCATAAGTCAGGCTACGGATCTTCATGGCGACCGACTTTATCCTCCGGTTGCGGCACCGCGGCCAGTAACCGCCGCGTGTACGCGTGTTGCGGTGCGGTGAGCACCCTTTCGGCGGGGCCTTGTTCGACGACGACACCGCGGTGCATGACGACCACATCGTGGGCAAGATGTTTGACCACCGACAGGTCGTGCGAGACGAACAGATACGACAGGCCGAACTGCTGTTGCAGGTCCAGCAGCAGGTTGATGATGCCGGCCTGGATGGATACGTCCAACGCGGACACCGGCTCGTCGAGCGCCAGGATCTTGGGTTGCAGCGCCAACGCGCGGGCGATGCCGATGCGCTGTTTCTGCCCGCCGGAGAACTCCGCCGGATAGCGACCGGCGTCCTCGGCCCGCAGCCCGACGGTGGTGAGTAGTTCGACCGTCCGGGCGGCGATGGACTTCTTGTCGAAACCATTGGCGGACAATGGTTCAGCCAGCACATCGGACACCGGGAGGCGTGGATCCAGGGAGGCCACCGGATCCTGGAACACCACCTGCAGGTCGGTGCGCAGCCGGCGCCGGGTGCCGCGGTCGAGCGTCGCGACGTCGTTGCCGAGCACCTCGATGGAACCCGACTGCGGCGCCGTCAGCTCCAGGATCTGGTGCAGGGTGGTCGATTTGCCCGACCCCGATTCGCCGACGATGCCGAGCGTACGGCCCTCACGCAGGTCGAAGCTGATGCCGTCGACGGCGCGCACCTCACCCACCTGGCGGCGCAGGATCCCACCTTTGGTCAACGGATACGTCTTGACCAGAGCCTGTACCCGCAGCACCACGGGCGGCTCGTCGGAGACCGCGGTGTCCTCGGGTTCGGTACGGACGCCGTAGATCTCGGCTGCGGTGCGCCCGATGACCTGGTCGGTGTGGATACAAGCGGCCCGATGACCGGGACCGACGTCGAGCAGTGCGGGTTCGGCGTCCCGGCAGTCGTCGGCGGCCAGGGGGCAGCGCGCCGCGAACGGGCACCCCGGCGGCAGTGCGGCCATCGAGGGCGGTGCGCCGGGGATCGGTACCAGCCGCTGACCGCGCGGCGCGTCCAGTCGTGGCACCGAGCCGAGCAGGCCCGCGGTGTAGGGCATCGCCCGGTTCTCGTAAAACTCTGTCACCGAGGCACTTTCGACCACCGCGCCGGCATACATGACCAGGGCGCGGTCGGCGAACTCGGCGACAACGCCCAGGTCATGGGTGATGATCAGCACGCCCGCACCGGTGACATCGCGGGCGGTGCGCAACAGGTCCAGGATCTGGGCCTGCACCGTGACATCCAGTGCGGTGGTGGGCTCGTCACAGATGATGAGGTCGGGGTCGTTGGCGATTGCGATGGCGATCACCACGCGCTGACGTTCGCCGCCGGACAGCTCATGCGGGAACGCGCGGGCGCGCTGGCCGGGATTCGCGATGCCGACCAGTTCGAGGAGTTCGACCGCCCGGGCCCGGGCCTTCCCGCGATCGATGCCGGGCTGATGGATCCGCAGCGCCTCGGCGATCTGGTCGCCGACGGTGTAGACGGGGGTCAGTGCCGACATCGGATCCTGGAAGACCGTCCCGATGGACCGGCCGCGGATCTTCGACATGTGGTCGTCGTCCAGGGTCAGCAGCTCGTCGCCGTGCAGGCGCACCGAGCCTGCGACTTCGGCGTATTCGGGCAGCAGGCCGACGACGGCCATCGCACTGGCCGACTTGCCCGCACCCGATTCCCCGACCAGTGCCACGACTTCGCGTGGCGCGATGTCGAAGGACACGCCGCGCACGGCGGGCACCCATTCGGTGTCGGTGGGGAAGGCGACGGTCAGGTCGCGCACTTCGAGCAGACTCATTTGGCTCGCCTCCGCAGCCGGCGCGAGCCGGGGTCCACCGCGTCTCGCAACGCGTCCCCGGCGAGGTTGGCGCACATGACGATCAGGATCAGCACCCCCGCCGGGAACAGGAACACCCACGGGAAGGTGGTGGCCGACGCGGTGCCGTCGGCGATCAGGGTGCCCAGGGAGACGTCGGGCGCCCGCACACCGAAGCCGAGGAAGCTCAACCCGGTTTCGGCGAGGATCGCGACGCCGACGTTGAGGGTGGTGTCGATGATGAGGATCGACGCCACGTTGGGCAGCACGTGCCGGGCGATGATGCGGGTATTGCTGACGCCCATATACCTTGCCGCCGTGACGAACTCGCGTTCGCGCAGGCTCATGGTGAGCCCACGCACCATCCGTGAGCTGATCATCCAGGAGAACACCGCCAGCAGCACGATCAGCGCGAACAGCGCCCCCGAGCCGTTGGTGTTCCTGGTGGCGATCGCGATCAGCAGGAAGCTCGGCACCACCAGCAGCAGGTCCACGACCCACATCAGCGCCCGGTCTCGCCAGCCGCCGAAATATCCCGCCACCGATCCGACGACGGCGGCGATGAACGTCGAGATCAGCGCCACGCACAAGCCGATCAGCATCGACTTCTGCATGCCCCGCAACGTGAGCGCCAGCAGGTCCTGGCCCAGGGCGTTGGTGCCGAACCAATGGGAGGGACTGGGTGGGGTCTGCAGCGCGTAGTAGTCCAGTTCGGTGTAGCTGTGCGGCAGCAGCGGGGGCAGCGCGTAGCAGCCCACGAAGAGGAAGCAGAGCAGCACGAGCGCCGCCACGGCGGGCCGGTTGCGGACGAAGCGGCGCCACACCAGGGTGCGACGGGAGGCGAAGGCCTGCACATCCAGCCCGGATTTGGCGGTGGTCGACGTCGGATCGGTCATGCGACACGCACCCTGGGATCGAGGCCGGCCAGGATGACGTCGGACAGCACGCCGGCCAGCAGCACCGTCGCGCCCGAGAAGACCGTCATCGCGACGATGATGTTGGTGTCCTGGGCGGCCAGGCCCTGGATGAACCATTCACCCATACCGTGCCAGCCGAAGATCTTCTCGACGAACACCGCGCCGGTGACCAGACCGCCGACGCCGTAGGCGAACAGGGTGGCCATCGGGATCAGCGCGGTCCGCAGCCCGTGCTTGACCAGTGCTTGGCGCCGGGTCAGGCCCTTGGCCCGCGCAGTGCGGATGAAGTCCTGCCCGAGCACGTCGAGCATCGCGTTGCGCTGATAGCGGCTGAACCCCGCGATCGACCCCAGCGCCAGGGTCAGCGTCGGCAGCACGAGGTGCTGGATCCGGTCGACGAAGATGTTCCAGCCGCCGCCGATCGCGTCGGGCGACGTCTCGCCGGTGTACTCGAACAGTTGCACTCCCAGCACCGAATTGACCCGCAGCGCAACCAGAATCAGCAGGCTGGCGATGACGAAGGTGGGCGTGCTGATGATCAGCAGCGACAGTGCGGTGATCACCCGGTCCGACAGCCGGTACTGGCGGATCGCCCCCCAGGCGCCGATCACCACCCCGAGGACGGCGCCGACGACCGAGCCGATGACCACCAGTCGCAGGCTGACCCCGACCCGGCGCCCCAGTTCGTCACTCACCGGCTGGCCGGTGACGGTCTTGCCGAAGTCGCCGTGCACGGTGCCCGCGAGCCAGGTGGCATACCGCTGCGGGATCGGCTGGTCGAGGTGCAACTCGGTGGCCTTGGCGTCGATCACCGCCTGCGGGGGCCGGGGGTTGCGCTGCTGCAGGCTCTCCAGCGGGCTGAACGTCAGCGACGCCAGCGTGAACGCCAGGAACGACGCCAGCAGAAGCAACACGATGTAGTTGACCAATCGTCGCGCGAGGAACCGCGTCATCGAACCTCCTGCATGAGGCACAGGGTAGGAGATGACCGAGTCACAAGCCCGTTACCGGCGAATTGACATGCGCGCGTCAGCCTTCTCACAGCGTGTTCGGTTTCACTCTCACAGCATGGACTCATCGGCTTCAAGGAAACTTCAAATGTTCGGCGCCGCTCTCGGTGCGGGCGCCGTCGTGGCGATCGGCGTATTGAGTGCGCTGTTCTCTCACCACGGCGCGCCTATGGCGTCCCCCGCGATGCAGATCGGCGCCACCACGACCCTGGAGTCGAGCCCGCCGACCGCGCCGGGCGTGGCCCGGGCGGTGCCGGCTATCAGGGGGCCCGCCAAGTAAGGGCACCTGGGGCGAGCGCAGCGACGGGGAAAGATCCTGGGGCGAGCGCAGCGACGGGGAAAGATCCTGGGGCGAGCGCAGCGACGGGGAAATATCCTGGGGCGAGCGCAGCGACGGGGAAATACACAGCGGGCACATATCGAGGTACCTCATAAGCTCTAAGCAGCCCGTTTCCAGCGCGGCGGCGTTCCCTTGGACGTATGAGACTGACATTCACACTGATCGGTTGTATTGCTGCCGCCGCGCTGTTCGTGTGCGGGATCATCGCGGCCTCGGTTGCGCCGGAGGCTACCGCCGCCGGCTCGGCGAGCGGGCCCGCGACCACCACCTCGGCCGTCCCGACCGTCGAGGCGACCACCATGGCGGTCCCGGCGATCCGGGGCAAGGTCCCGCTGTATCCGGGGGAGGCGCCCAACTCCGACCCGCAGGGTTAGCCGTTCCCAGGTTTCGCAAAGCGGCTTCTCGGCTACCCCGCAGGCATGGATATCACCAGGATCAAGCTGTTGTCCGCGGGCGCCGGTGCCGGCGCAGTCCTCGCGATGGGAGTGCTGTCCATCGCCGGCAGCGAGGTGAGCCGGGCTGACCCGGCGCCGCCCGGACCTGTCACAACCACGCCGGTCACCATCGGGGAGACGGTCACCGAGACCACCGCGGTTCAATCGCCCGAGCCGACCGTGTACTCGCCGCCGGTCACCTTCACCACGCCCTCGGGCTTCGCCGTTCCGCACTAGTGGTCCGGTGCTCCGATCGTGGTGATCGTCTGCGTGCCGCCCGACCGGTTCGCGCGGATGTCCACCTTCGCGTTCACGCCGAACGGCGCGCCGCTGTCGGCCGCGGTGGGCGGGATGACATAAGTGCTGGTGAACCCGTCATCGCTGCGGGCCGTGATCGACGTCGCCGACACAGCGGTGACAGTTCCGACCTGGACGATGTCGGTCTGGAAACCGCCGTTGCCGTCGGGGACCACGAACTCGCCGTGCAGCGCCGCCGGGTCCGGGCTGACATGACCTGTGCCGGAACGGCCCGGGCCACCGCCGCCGAATGGTCCCGCGCCGGAAGGGGGCCCGCCGGGGAATCCGCCACCGTGGCCGCCGCTTTCGGTCGCCGCGTAGACGGCCCCGCCGCCCAGGACGCCGATCACGACGGCCACCCCGATCGCGGCGATGGTCTCGCGCCTGCCCCAGGAACTGTCCTGAGGTTGGCCCCACGTCTGTTGGTCATCGCTCATGACCAACACTGTGGCCGCTTCCGCTATGCGCAGGCTGTGAGGCGCGACGTGGTGGGCAGAACCCGACGGATTCATAGGTTGCGCATAGGAACGCCACAGTGCCTGCCTACTACTTGTTTGAATAATGAACGACGTGACTACGGTGACCAATGGGCTGGCGAATGGGCAGGCAAACGGGATGTCTCACGGATCGGCGCCTAACAACAGGGCAGCGGCGGACGCAGATCCGTCGCGCGTGGTGATGCGGCGCGCGGACGGCAAACCCATCAACGTGCTCGTCGTCGACGACGAGCCGGTGCTCGCCGAGCTGGTGTCCATGGCGCTGCGCTATGAGGGCTGGGATATCGAGACCGCCGGCGACGGTGCGAGCGCCATCGAACTCGCCAAGGAGAACCCGCCGGACGTCGTCGTGCTCGACGTCATGCTGCCGGACATGAGCGGCCTGGATGTGCTGCGCAAGCTGCGCGATCAGCAGCCCGGCCTGCCCCTGCTGCTGCTGACGGCCAAGGATTCGGTCGAGGACCGGATCGCCGGCCTCACCGCCGGCGGCGACGACTACGTGACCAAACCGTTCAGCCTGGAAGAAGTCGTGCTGCGGCTGCGCGCGCTGCTGCGCCGCACTGGAGTGGCCAACGAGGCCGGAGGCGCCCAGATCGTGGTCGGCGACCTGGTGCTCGACGAGGACAGCCACGAGGTCACCCGGGCCGGGGACCCCATCTCGCTGACGGCGACGGAGTTCGAGCTGCTGCGGTTCATGATGCGCAACGCCAAGCGGGTGCTGAGCAAGGCACAGATCCTGGACCGCGTGTGGAGCTACGACTTCGGTGGCCGGTCCAATATCGTCGAGCTGTATGTGTCCTACCTCCGCAAGAAGATCGACAATGGCCGCGAGCCGATGATCCACACCCTGCGCGGCGCCGGGTACGTGCTGCGTCCCCCGCGCTGAGGTGAGAAGCCGCGTTCTGGCACCACGGACCTGGTCGCTGCGCATGCGGCTGCTGGTCACCCAGGTCACGTTGTTGGCCTTGCTCTGCGTCGGCATCGGCGTGGCCACCGAGTTCGCGCTGCAGCGTTTTCTCATGCATCAACTCGACACCCAACTCTTGGAAGCCGGCCGGCGTTCCGCGGGCATCGTCGATCTGCCGCCGCCCCCGTTCGGGCCTGGTCTGCCGATGGATGGCCCGCAGCATCGCGGCGGGCCGCCGTCGTTCCGGTTCGACCCTGAGGCCGGTCCCGGTCCCGGGTTTCTGAATGCACCCGGCCAGGCCATCCGCACCGTCGGCATGGTGATCGGTCACGACGGGTCGCTCGACGCCGGGGTGATCACCTCCGAAGGCGCCACCGCCGACATCAGCTCGACCGCGGCCGCACAGTTGGCCGCCGTGCCGCCGACCCGCACACCGGTCGCGGTGCACCTGGACGGACTGGGCTCGTATCGGGTGCTCGCGCTGCACGCGCACCGTAGCGGTCGGGTGATCGTCGTTGGCCTGCCCACCACCGTCGTCGACGACACGCTGCTGTGGGTGCTGGCGATGTTCTGCGTCGTTGCCGCCATCGCGCTGGCCGGCGCGATCATCGCCTGCATCTGGATCATCCGGCGCCAATTGGCTCCGCTGTCAAGGCTTTCCGCGGCAGCCCGCGATGTGGCCGACCTGGAGCTGGACCGCGGAGAGGTCAACCTGCCCACCGCGATCGTGGCCGTCGACCCTGCCACCGTGCACACCGAGGTGGGCCAGCTCGGGACGGCGCTCAACCGGATGCTGGACCGGATTGCCGGGGCGCTGTCGGCCCGGCATGCCAGCGAGACCCGGGTGCGCCAATTCGTCTCGGACGCCAGCCATGAGCTGCGCACGCCACTGGCAGCGATCAGGGGATATACCGAACTCGCGCAGCGCAAGCACGACGACCTGCCCGACGACGTCGCCCACGCGGTGAGCCGGGTGGAGTCCGAAGCCCAACGGATGACCACCCTGGTGGAGGACATGCTGCTGTTGGCCCGTCTGGACGAGGGCCGCCCCCTGGAGCGCGCCCAGGTCGATGTGTCGCAGCTGGTGGTCGATGCCGTCAGCGACGCGCATGCCACCGGCCCGGACCACGAATGGTCACTCGACCTGCCCGACGAGCCGGTGCTGACCGTCGGCGACCATGCCCGGCTGCACCAGGTGCTGGCCAATCTGCTGGCCAACGCCCGTACACACACGCCGGCGGGTACGTCGGTGGTCACCTCACTCGGTGTGACGCCCGCCGGGGAGGTGCGGCTGACCGTCGCCGACGACGGCCCGGGCATCCCGGCCCGGCTGCAGCCCGAAGTCTTCGAACGGTTCGCGCGCGGGGATTCGTCCCGGTCGCGCCGGATGGGCAGTACCGGGTTGGGCCTGGCGATCGTGGCGGCGGTGATCCGCGCGCATGGTGGGCGCATCGAATTGGACAGCGTGCCGGGGGCCACCAAGTTCGTCGTCACCTTGCCCCGAGGAGAGTCACAGTCAACGCACAGCGGCGACAAAACCGCCACGTAGCGGGGCTTGCCAGGATCGACTGGGTGACTGCCGTACTGCCTGAGGTATCAGTGCCCGTGCCGACCGCCCGCCGGATCGTGGTGGGGGAGCGGGCCGCGTTGGCCGTGCTGCTCGCGGGGACCGCCGTGCTCTACCTGTGGAACCTGTCGATCAGCGGCTGGGCCAACAGTTTCTACTCGGCCGCCGTGCAAGCCGGTGCCAGCGACTGGACCGCCATGCTGTTCGGGTCCAGCGATGCCGCCAACGCCATCACCGTCGACAAGACGCCCGCCGCGCTGTGGCTGATGGATATCTCGGTGCGACTCTTCGGGTTACATCCGTGGAGCGTAATGCTGCCGCAGGCCCTGGAGGGAATAGCGGCGGTGGGCGTCCTGTACGCGGTGGTACGCAGGGCGAGCGGGCCGGGTGCGGCGCTGCTGGCCGGCACGGTGCTGGCACTGACCCCGGCGGCGGCGCTGATCTTCCGGTTCAACAATCCCGACGCGCTGCTGGTGTTGCTGCTGGTGGCCGGCGCCTACGGTGTCACACGGGCATGCCAGCCCGGCAGCAGCCGCTGGTGGATGGTCGCGGTCGGCGCGGCGGTCGGATTCGCCTTCCTGGCCAAGATGTTGCAGGCCTTCCTGGTGCTGCCCGCCTTCGCCGCGGCGTACCTGATCTGTGCGGCGGCTCCGCTGCGCACCCGGCTCGTGCGCCTGGGCGCGGGGGCGCTGGCGATGGTGGTGGCCGGCGGCTGGTATCTGCTGCTGGTCGAGCTGTGGCCGGCCTCGGCGCGACCGTATATCGGTGGCTCCCAGCACAACAGCATCATCGAACTGGCGCTCGGCTACAACGGCCTGGGGCGGCTGACCGGCGACGAGGTCGGCGGGCTGGGCAACCTGAACCACGACGTCGGCTGGGACCGGCTGCTGGGTTCCGGGATGGGCACCCACATCGCGTGGCTGCTGCCTGCGGCGGTGATCTGCCTGGCCGCCGGGCTGATACTGACCCGCCGCGCCCCCCGCACCGACGCCACCCGCGCCGCCCTGATCCTGTGGGGCGGTTGGCTGCTGGTGACGGCCGTGGTGTTCAGCTACGCCAACGGCATCCTGCACCCGTACTACACGGTGGCGCTGGCTCCGGCCATCGCCGCCTGCGTCGGGATCGGGGCGAACCTGTTGTGGCGCAGGCGGTCCGATCTGCGGTGCGCGACGGCCCTGGCCGGCACGGTGATCGTCACCGTGGTGCTGGCCGCGGTGCTGCTGGGCAGGCAGGCCGAGTTGATGCCGTGGCTGCGTGCGGCAGTGGCAGTGGTGGGGATCGCAGCGGCCGTGCTCATCCTGGTGGCCGGCCGGCTGCCCCGGACGGTCGCCGGTGTCGCCGCGGCGCTGGCGGTCGTGGCCTGTCTGGCCGGGCCGGGCGCCTACTCGATCGCCACCGCGGCAAGCCCGCACAGCGGCGCGATCCCGTCGGTGGGGCCGGCGCGAGGCTGGAGCGGCGGCCCGTTCGACTCACCCACCCCGAAACCGGCCCTGACGGCGTTACTGAGCGCCAACGCCGGTGACTACACGTGGGTGGCGGCCACCGTCGGCTCCACCAACGCCGCCGGTTATCAGCTGGCCACCGGATCGCCCGTGCTCGCGGTCGGCGGATTCAACGGCACCGACCCCGCGCCGACCGTGCAGGAATTCCAGCAATTGTTGGCGGACAAGAAGATTCACTACTTCATCCACGGCGTGATGATGGGCAATTGGCGCGGCCAGAACAGCGGCAGCCGGGACGCCACGGACATCGCATCCTGGGTGCAGAGCCACTACACCGCGGTGCCGGTGGCCGGGGTGACGGTCTACGACCTGACCGCGCCCGTGCATTCATAGCTTTCGCATAGCCTGCGCCAACGGCCGACACACTCCCCGAGCCAAATATGGACGTCATGACAGACATCGCCTTCGCCGCACGGCCCAACGCCGTACAGGTCGCCCGTTCGCTTGCCGTTCCGGTGGTCGACGTGGCGGTGCCGGTGTACAACGAACAGGCCGCGCTGGCCAACTCGGTGCGCCGGCTGCACCGGCACCTGCAGGAGAACTTCCCGTTCCCCGTGCGGATCACCATCGCCGACAACGCCAGCGTCGACGACACCCCGCTGATCGCCGCCGAGCTGGCCGCAGAACTCGACGATGTGCGGGTGGTGCGCCTCGAGCAGAAGGGCCGCGGCCGCGCGCTGCACCATGTGTGGTCGCGCTCGGATTCGCCGGTGCTGGCCTACATGGACGTCGACCTGTCCACCGACCTGGCGGCGCTGGCCCCTCTGGTGGCCCCGCTGATCTCCGGACATTCCGATCTCGCGATCGGCACCCGGCTGTCGCGCAACGCCCGGGTGGTGCGCGGCCCCAAGCGCGAGATCATCTCCCGCTGCTACAACCTGATCCTGAAATCCACCCTGGCGGCCGGCTTCTCCGACGCGCAGTGCGGATTCAAGGCGATCCGTGCCGACGTGGCCCGCGAGCTGCTGCCCTACGTCGAGGACACCGGCTGGTTCTTCGACACCGAGCTGCTGGTGCTGGCCGAGCGGACCGGCCTGCGCATCCATGAGGTTCCGGTGGACTGGGTCGACGACCCCGACAGCCGGGTGGACATCCTCGCCACCGCGACCGCTGACCTGAAGGGGGTGGGCCGGTTGCTTCGCGGCTTCGCCAACGGTGCCATCCCGATCAACACCATTGCCGCCCAACTGGGTTCACGCCGTGCGGCGGCGCCGCGCTCGCTGCTGCGCCAGGTGGTCCGCTTCGGCACCATCGGCGTCGCGTCCACCATCGCCTACCTGCTGCTGTTCATGGCGCTGCACGGCTCCATCGGCGCCCAGGCCGCGAACCTGGTGGCACTGCTGGTCACCGCGGTCGCCAATACCGCCGCCAATCGCCGCTTCACCTTCGGGGTACGCGGGGGTGCGGGTGCGGCCAAGCATCAGTTCGAGGGGCTGATCGTGTTCGGTATCGCGCTGGCCATCACCAGCGGGTCGCTGGCCGGACTGCACGCCTTCGTCGAACAACCGCACAAGCTGGTCGAACTGACCGTCCTGGTGCTGGCCAACCTGGTGTCCACCGCCGTCCGCTTCGTACTGCTGCGCGGCTGGGTCTTCCACCCCCGCCGCGCCGCCTAGAACCCCTGCTACGCAGAAGGATTGAGATGACTGTGACAGATTCCCGGCAGGCCCGACCTGCCACTGCCGCCCCGGCTGCGGCCGGTCGCGGCCGGGCCGCCCGGTGGGTGCTCGGCGACGAGACGCAGGCGCGCTGGGAGCGGCCGGGCCTGCTGGCCCTGCTGACCGCCACCGCCGCGCTCTACCTGTGGGGCCTGGGTTCCAACGGCTGGGCCAACAGCTACTACGCCGCCGCGGCCCAGGCCGGCACCCAATCGTGGAAAGCACTGTTCTTCGGGTCCTTTGACGCGGGCAATGCCATCACGGTCGACAAGCCGCCCGCGGCGATGTGGGTGATGGGCCTGTCCGGCCGGCTGTTCGGCTTCAACGAGTTCACCATGCTGCTGCCGCAGGCGCTGATGGGCGTGGCCGCCGTGGCCGTGCTCTATGCCACCGTCCGCCGGTGCAGCGGCCCGGGTGCGGGCCTGATCGCCGGCGCCGCGCTGGCGCTGACCCCGGTGGCCGCGTCGATGTTCCGCTACAACAACCCCGATTCGCTGCTGGTGCTGCTGTTGGTCATCGCCGCGTACTGCACGGTACGGGCGATCGGCACCACGTCGGCAAGCGCCATGACGAAGTGGATGGCGTTGACGGGCTGCGCCGTCGGGTTCGCGTTCCTGACGAAGATGCTGCAGGCGTTTCTGGTGCTGCCCGGCCTGGGCATCGCTTTCCTGATCGCCGGTGGGGCGACCCTCGGAAAGCGCGCGGGGGCCGTGGCCGTCGGTGTGGTGTCGATGGTGTTCTCGGCAGGCTGGTACATCGCACTGGTCAGCCTGTGGCCGGCCGACGCGCGGCCCTACATCGCCGGCTCCACCGACAACAGCCTGCTGCAGCTTGCGTTCGGCTACAACGGAATCCAGCGGATCACCGGTAACAACCAGCCCGGCGGCGGTGGCGGTCACGCCCCCGGCGGCATGGGTGGGGAAGGTGGCCGCAATGTGTTCTTCGGCGGCGAGCCCGGAATCGGCAGGCTGTTCAACGACTTCATGGGTACCGAGGTGTCCTGGCTGCTGCCTGCCGCGCTGATCGGTCTGGCCGCCGGTCTGTGGTTCACCCGGCGTAGTCCGCGCACCGGGAAGGTGCGCGCCAGCCTCATCCTGTGGGCCGGTTGGCTGTTCGTCACCGGCGCGGTGTTCAGCTACATGGACGGCACCGTGCATCCGTACTACGCGGTGGCACTGGCCCCCGCGGTGGCCGCGCTGCTGGGTATCTCGGTGGCCGAGCTGTGGCAGGGGCGTCAGTTCCTGGTGCCGCGGGTGGTGCTGGCCGTCATGCTGGCGGGCACCGGGGCGTGGACGTTCATCCTGCTCAACCGCACGCCGGAATGGTGGCCCGCGCTGCGCTGGATCATCCTCGTCGGCGCGGTCCTGCTGGCCGCGGTCCTCGCGGTGGGCGCGTACAAGCTGGGCAAGGCCACCCTCGTGGTGGCCGCGGCGGCACTGCTCTTCGGGTTCGCGGGCAGCGCGGCGTACGCGATCTCGACGGTCGCCAACGGGCACTCCGGTGGTCCGATGCCGAGCTCGGGTCCGGCCCGCGCCGGTGGTGGGGGCTTCGGTCCGCCCGGTGGCTGGGACAAGCAGGGTGACGACGGAGCGCTGGCAACACTGATCACCGGGCTCGATAACCGTTGGGCCGCAGCGACGATCGGCTCCATGGGGGCGAGCAACCTGGAGTTGAAGACCGGAGCCTCGATCATGTCCATCGGCGGATTCGCCGGCGGCGACGACTCGCCGACGCTGGTGCAGTTCCAGCACTACGTGGCCGACGGCCAGGTGCGGTACTTCTACGCCAACGATCGCGGACCGGGCGGGCATGGTGGCCCGGGTTCGGACAAGGACAGCTCGGGCGCACAGATCACGGCGTGGGTCCAGCAGCACTACACCAAGATGGATGTGGGTGGCACGACGGTCTACGACCTGAGCAAACCCCTCACCTAGACACACGTGCGATTTGTGGAGCGGCAACCGTACTCATTACGGCTGCCGCTCCATAAGTCGCAGATTCACCGTGATTTCGACCGATGCGCGCCGCGCCGTCACTTGTTAGCGTCCGGCACATGTCTGTCACCGATGAGTTGCTGGCCAACAACGAGGAATACGCCAAGACCTTCACTGGGCCGCTCCCGCTACCGCCGAGCAAGCATGTCGCCGTGCTCGCCTGCATGGACGCTCGTCTGGACGTCTACCGCATCCTCGGATTGGGCGACGGCGAGGCGCACGTCATCCGCAATGCCGGCGGTGTGGTCACCGATGACGAGATCCGGTCACTGGCCATCAGCCAGCGCCTGCTCGGCACCACCGAGATCATCCTGATCCACCACACCGACTGCGGCATGCTGACCTTCACCGATGACGACTTCAAGCGCGGCATCCAGGACGAGGTCGGCATCAAGCCGGAGTGGGCGGCCGAAGCATTCTCCGATCTGGCCGAGGACGTGCGGCAGTCCCTGCGCCGGATCGAGGCCAGCCCGTTCGTCACCAAACACGAATCGCTGCGCGGGTTCATCTTCGACGTGGCCACGGGCCGGCTCGATGAGGTCACGCTCTAGGTTCAGGCCCGCCAGCGCGACAGCCGGCGCTCGATCGCCACGAGCACACCGTTGAACGCCAGGCCCACCAAGGCGATGGTGACGATTCCCGCATACATGTTGGGTATCTGGAAGTTCAACTGAGCGGCCGTGATGAGGTAGCCCAGACCAGCCTTCGCGCCGACCATCTCGGCGGCGATGAGCACCAGGATCGACGACGCGGCCGCCATCCGCAGACCGGTGAAGATGGTGGGCACCGATGCCGGCAGGATCACTTTCTGGAACAGCCGGATCGGTGACAGGCCCAGAGAACGTGCCGACCGGATCAGTAGCGGATCGACGGTGCGCACGCCCGAAATGGTGTTCAGCAGTATGGGAAACGCCGAGGCGTACACCACCAAGGCGATCTTGGACGTCTCACCGATGCCGAGGATCAGGATGAACACCGGCAGCAGCGCCAGCGCGGCGGTGTTGCGGAACAGCTCCAGGATCGGGTTCAGGAAATCGGCGACCGGCTTGTACCAGGCGATGGCCACACCCAACGGGATCGACACCACGACAGCGATGGCGAAACCGACGAGTGCCCGCGACAGGCTGGCCGATACATGCTCGGCGAGCTGGCCGTTGCCGACCAATTCGACGAATGTCTGCGCGACTTCGCTGAAGGGGGGCAGGAACACCTTGTCCACCAGACCGATTCGCGGCGCGGTCTCCCATACGGCGAGAAACGCCAGGATGGCCACCGCGGGTTTGGCGATGGCCCATGCCAGGGATGTCAGTCGTCGGCGAGTCGGGGGTGCCGAGACGGGGGCCGGGACGGCGAGCGTCGCCTGCGGTGCCGGGGTGGTCAGGGCGCTAGACATGTTGTACCTCGGTGGATGTGGTGGCGAGCTCCAACGAGCGGGCCCGCTCGACCTCGTCGTGCAGCAGCGACCACACGTGATGCCGCAGGGCCCGGAACCCTTCGTCTGACCTGACGTCCTCGACATGGCGGTCGATGTCGATGTCGACGATGTTCTTGATCCGGCCCGGCCGCGACGTCAGCACCGCGACGCGCTGCCCGAGGTAGATGGCCTCGTCGATGCCGTGGGTGATGAACAGAATGGTCTTGCCGGTGGTCCTCCAGATCCGCAGCAGTTCATCCTGCAGCGATTCCCGGGTCTGGGCGTCGAGTGCGGCGAACGGTTCGTCCATGAGCAGCACTTCGGGGTCGAAAGCCAGGCTGCGGGCGATCGCGACCCGCTGCTTCATCCCGCCCGAGAGTTCGTGGGGGTAGCGGTCCCCGAAGCTGCCGAGGCCCACGAGCTCCAGATAATGCTCCGCCCGTGCGCGGCGCTCCGCGGATCGCAGTCCCTTTGCCTCCAGGCCGAACTCGATGTTCTTGCGGGCGGTGCGCCACGGCAGCAGCGCGTACTGTTGGAAGACGATGCCGCGATCCAGGCCAGGGCCGGTGATCGGGGTGCCGTCGAGCAGGATGTCACCCGAGGTCGGTGTGGTCAGCCCGCCGAGCAGATCCAGCAGCGTGGACTTGCCGCAGCCGCTGGGGCCGACCAGTACCAGGAACTCACCGGCGGCCAGGTCGATTGTGATGTCCTCGATCGCGGTGAACGGGGTGTGCTGGCCACGGATGGGGAACTGTTTGGTGACGTGCTGAAGGCTCAACTTCGGTTGCTCGGTCATTTCTGTGCCAGCGCCTGTCCGTCGGGTCCGCTGCTCTGGGCGTAGGTGCCGTTGGCGTACGGATTGAATTCGTTGGTGTACAGGTTCTTTGCCTCGAGCTTGCCCGGCTGCAATTCGCCGTTGCGGACCAGCCAGTCGATCCAGGTCTGGAGTTCGCGTTCGGCGACGACCCCGCCGGGTACCGGGACGCCGAAGCTACGGAAGTACTCGATGGACTTGGTGTCCTCGTTGCGGTGCCGATTGTCGATGATGTCCCGGAATCTCGCCAGTACGACGTCACGCGGAGTCACCTGGGCCCACCGGATGGCCCGCGCCGTGCCCTGCACGAAATCCCGCGTGGCATCCGGATTCTCGGCGATGAAGTCCTTGCGCAGCACGTAGGTGCCGTAGCTGAACGCGCCGAACAGCGATTTATCGGTGAACAGTGGCCGGATACCACCCCGCTTGAGCGCGGTCTCGCGGTAGATGCCGTTGAGTGCGGCCACCTCGACCTGCCCGTCGCGCAGTGCCTGTTCGGTGTTGACCGGCGGCACCACCGTCAGGGCGACCGTCTTGATCTCGTCGTTGGAGAGACCTTCCTTGGCCAGCCATTCCCGGGTCAGGAATTCATGATGAGCGCCAAGGGTGTTCATCGCGACCTTCTTGTCGATGAGGTCGCGGGCACTGCGGATCGGGCTGTTCTCCAGCACGTAATACCCGGTGTATTCACCCTCGTCGGCGCCATAGGAGCTCAGTACCGAGGTGATGTTGGCGCCGGCGGCATCCAATTTGACCACGGCGCCGTTGAATGCCGAGCCGAACTCGACATCGCCCGTGGCTGCGGACTGGATATCCTGAGGTCCGCTCGTGGTGTCGCCGACCCACTCCAACTTCACCTTGCTGTAGTAACCGAGGTTCTCGGCCAACTCAGGCAGGGTGACCTCGCCGGTCGAACCCTGGTACCGCAGTACGGTCTTGCCGTCCTCGGTTCGGGCCGCATCACCTGACGACCCGCACGCGGACAGCACGGTCAAGACGACGGCAGCGACGGCCCCCCAGGCCGCCGCTGCCGCTCCACGTTCATGCTTCACTTCGTCAGCCCCCTGGCGATCGCCTGTCGATACCCTGATCGTGGCATCACGCGGCGGGCCGCCGGAACCTTTACCATCTTCCGGAATACAAAGTCACGGATTACTTCTCGCCGTGAAATGCGCTGCCTGCCAGCGATAGCGATTCCAGACCGTCCGGACCGACCGGGATGTCGCCTTCCAACGTGGTGCGGTACAGCACGCGGGTGGTCTCGATGTCGTCCAGATCTGTCGGGGCCAGATGCGCGGTGGCTCGGTTGTCCCAGAACGCGATGGTGCCCGGACGCCAGCGCAGCCGGACCGTGTAGGCCGGGTTGGTCACCTGATCGAAGAACAGATCGAGCAGTCGGTCGCTGTGTGAGGGCGACAGCCCGACGATGCGCGCGGTGAACCCCGGAGTGACGAACAGTGCACGCTCACCGGTGACGGGATGCACCCGCACCACCGGATGCTCGGTGACGATCGGATTGGACCGGGTCTTCTCGCCGTAGCTGCTGTCCGAGGACCACTGCGGATGGCGGCCACCGAATCGGTGTTCGGCGCGCAACTCGTCGGCAAGCCGCTGGAGCGGATCGGGTAGGCCTTCGTACGCCGCAACGAGATTCGTCCAGTGGGTATCCCCGCCCTGCTCCGGAACGATCTCGGCGCGCAGGACTGTCGCGGCGGGCGGGTTGACCAGTGCGGTCACATCGGTGTGCCACTTGTTGTCATAGCTGTAGCGGGCCCGGCCGAACTTCCGCGCGTACTTGCGGCTGTCCACCGCCAGGATCTGCGGGAAACCTTCCGGCGCTTCGTCGTCGTAGGGATGCGACGGGGTGACCGCGCCGAAGTGCGCGCTGAACGCGATCTGCTCGGCGTGCCCGATCTGCTGGTCGTGGAAGAACAGCACTTTGAACCGGTGCAGCGCGGCCCGCACGGCGCCCACCTGTTCGGCGCTCAGGCCGGTCTGCAGGTCGAGCCCGCTCACCTCGGCGCCGATGTGGCCGGCCACCGGGGTGAAGGTCACGGTTTGTGCTGCTGGAGTGTGCTTTTCGATAGCGATGGTCATGGTTGTCCATGGTGGCGCGCCACGGCGAGCCCGGGAAGGCGGCTTTCACCATGCGAAAGAGACTCAGGATGAGGTTATGTCCCGGCTCGTGCCGATGCGCTGCGCATGGCGCTGCATGACAGGCAGGATCTCGCGGATCAGGTCGTCGGTGAGTCTGCGCCGCAACGCCTGCACGCCGACCGCACCCCAGGCCCGCCCGTTGCCGTCGAACACCGGTACCGCGATGGCGCGTACATGATGGCCCTGACTGCCGGTCGCGTCGGCATACCCGCGCCGGCGCACCTGCTCCAGTACCGACCAGCCCTGTCCGCGGGTGAAAGCCCCGACCGCCATGCCCATCGCGCTGTGCGCCAGCGGTTGTCGGGCTCCCGGGAGCTGGTTCGTGCAGAATCGGCGCGCCGGTCGCGCCGTGCACATGGTCACGATGTCGTCGGTCTCGGCCAGGCCGAAGCTCGCGGTGATCTCGATGTCCCCGGCCAGCGCGTACAGGTGCGGGGTCAGGGCCGCTACGTTGAGCCGGTGTGCGGCCGGGGCGGCCAGCGCGACGAGTGCGGACCCGACGCGGTAGTGCTCGTCGTCGCCCGCGCGTTCCAGCAGTCCGTCGTGCAGCAGCGCCTGCGCGAGTCGATAGGCGGTGCTCAGGGGCAACCCGGTTCTGGCGGCCAGCGAGGTGAGCGAGATGCCGGGCTCGGCGTCCCCGACCGCGGTCAGGATGGCGATGGCGCGGTGCAGGACCTGGGGGCCCGGCGGCCGGTCAGCGGACGACGGCCTGGCCATCGGGACCTGCCGCGGCGGGATAGGTGCCGTTGGAGTACGGGTTGAACTTGTTGGTGTACAAGTCTTTCGCCTGCAACTTGCCTTGCTGAAGCTCACCGTTTCGGACCAGCCAGTCGATCCAGAGCTGCAGCGATTGTTCGGTGATCACGCCGCCGGGTTCGGCGACGCCGGTGCTCTTCCAGTAGTCGGCGTTGTCGGCACTCTCGTTGCGGCCCCGAGCGCCGATGATCTGCTTGAACTTGGCGATCACCTGATCGCGCGTGCTGACCTGCGCCCAGCGGATGGCGCGGGCGGTGCCCTGGGTGAGGTCGGCGACGGCGTCGGCGTTGGCAGCCAGGAAGTCGTTGCGTACGACATATGTGCCGTAGGTGAAATCGCCGAACAGGGACCCGTCGGTGAACAACGGGCGCAGCCCACCGCGTGCCAGCGCACGGTCGCGCCAGATGTCGTTGAGTGCGACTGCGTCGATATTGCCCTGTCGCAGCGCCTGTTCGGCGTTCACCGGTGGGACGACCGTCAGCTCTACGTTCTTGATGTCGTCGTTGGACAGGCCCTGGCGGGCCAGCCATTCGCGCATGACAAACTCCTGGTGCGCGCCCAGGGTGTTCATCCCGAACTTCTTTCCGAGCAGATCGCGCGCAGTGCGGATGGGACTGTCATCCCGCACGTAGTACCCGGTGAAGTTCTCCTTGTCCGATCCGTAGTAGCCGATGATCGAGGTGATGGGGGAGCCGGCGGCGGCCAGCTTGACCACCGCGCCGTTGAAGGCACCGCCGAAATCGGTGTCCCCGGTCGCGGCGGACTGGATGTCCTGCGGGCCGCTGGTGGTGTTGCCGACCCACTTCAGCTTGATCTTCTGGAAATAACCCAGATTCTCGGCCAGTTCGGGATAGGTGACCTGGCTGGCCCAGCCCTGGTAGCGGATGATGCTCTTACCGTCCTCGACCACCGCTTTCTGCGATGACGACCCGCATCCCGACACCAGGGCCACCACCGCCAGGACCGAGATCAACAGGGCTGACAGACGTGGCCTCATTCCTGTGATGTTGCCCAGCAGACGGCTCCGCAACAACAGTTCGGCACCCGCGCGATTATTACTCGGCGCGATCGCAGCCGTGGTGGATTTGCTTCCGGCGTGGTTACCGTAGACCGAACATGGCTGCGCTCAGGGGGTTTCGACGTGGATGAGATCGACGAGGTGACCGCCGACGTATTCGTCGCGGGAGGTGGCCCCGCCGCCTGTTGGGCCGCCTTGCGGGCGGCTGCCGGTGGCGCGGATGTCGTCCTGGCGGACAAGGGCTATTGCGGCACCAGCGGTGCGACCGCATCGGCGGGCACCGGTGTCTGGTACGTCCCGCCGGACGCTTCGGCCCGTGCGGACGCGATCGCCAGCCGCGACGCCCTGGGCGGCTACCTCGCCGACCACCGGKGGGCGGCGAGGGTACTCGACGAGACCTACCACCGCATCAACGAATTCGCCGATGCGGCCCGGTTTCCGTTCCCGGTGGGTGCTGACGGTGTGCAGTTGCGCGGCGGCCTGCAGGGGCCCGAGTACATGCGCCGGATGCGGATCCTGTTGCGCCGCGCCGGGGTCCGGATCCTGGACCACAGTCCCGTCACGGAACTGCTGGTGGCTGCCGACGGTGCGGCGGCCGGTGCGGCGGGCTACCGGCGTCAGGTCCAGCGGGCGTACCGGGTGCGGGCCGGCGCGGTGGTGCTGGCCACCGGCGGCTGCGCGTTCCAATCCAAAGCGCTTGGCTGCGATGTGAATACGGGCGACGGCACGCTGTTCGCGGTGGAGGCCGGCGCCGAACTCTCGGGGATGGAATTCTCCAATGCCTACGGAATCGCCCCGGCGGGCACGTCGGTCACCAAGACGGCCTTCTACCACTTTGCCACCTTCTACCGGGAAGACGGTTCGGTGCTGGAAGGTGCCAGCGGGCGCCAGCGTTCGCCGATCGCTGCGGAGCTGTTGCGCGGTAAGGTTTTCTGCCAACTGGACAAGGCCGACATCCCGAGCCAACAGGCAATGCGGCGCGCGCAGCCGAACTTCTTCCTCACGTTCGACCGGATGGGTATCGACCCCTTCACCCAGAAGTTCGCCGTGACACTCCTCGGCGAGGGCACGGTGCGCGGTACCGGCGGAATCCGCATCGTCGGCGACGACTGCGCCACCACGGTGCCCGGGCTGTACGCCGCAGGGGATGCGGCCACCCGCGAGTTGATCTGCGGCGGCTTCAGTGGCGGCGGCAGTCACAATGCCGCATGGGCGATCTCGTCGGGCAACTGGGCGGGGCAGGGTGCGGCGCGGTTCGCACGTGCGCTCGGCGCGGGGGCGTCGGCCCGCCGGGTGACCGGCATCGGCGGTGCAGGCATCCGGCCGCGCACCGCCCACGTGTCCGGGGACCACGCGGGGGTGGTCGCCGCAGTGCAGGCCGAGGTGCTGCCCTATGACAAGAACTACCTGCGCCGCGGACCGGTGCTGGCCACCGCGCTGGACGTGCTCGACGCTGTCTGGGCCGACGTGACCGCGTCGTTGGCCGGGTCCGGCGAGCAGCTGGTGCGCAACAGGCAGGCGGCGGCGATGACCGCGCACGCCCGGTGGATGTACCGGACGGCATTGGCGCGCAACGAGACCCGAGGCATGGCGAAGCGTCTGGACTTCCCGGACCAGGATCCCGGCCAGCACCATCGGCTCCTCACCGGAGGGCTGGACGACATCTGGGTGCGGCCCGAAACGACCCGGGCGCTCGAGGTGGCATCGTGATCGAACTGGTGTCGGCGCAACGGTGCATCGCGTGCGACAAGTGCATCGAGGTGTGCCCGACGAATGTCTTCGATCGCGGGCCGGGCGGTGTGCCGCTGATCGGCCGGCACAGTGATTGCCAGACATGCTTCCAGTGCGAGGCCAACTGCCCCGTCGACGCCTTGTTCGTCTCTCCGCTCGTCACCCCCGCCGAGGTGGAGGAGGAGGCCTTGGTGACTGCGGGGCTGCTCGGCAGCTATCGGGAGCGGATCGGCTGGGGCAAGGGCCGCGCGCCGGGCGCGCGGAACGCGATCGGCCCTGCGCTGGAAGCCGGCGCCGAGCCGCTGATCTCCTGACCCAGGGGATCATCCGGCGCGGGCCAGCGCGGTGAGCGCGGCGGCCGTGCGGTCGCAGAAGGCCTCGTGGTCGGTGAGGCCGCGGGTCATCGCCCGGACGACGGTGGTGGCGACCAGGAAGTCGAACAGGGTGTCCGCGCGCTCGGCGTCGCCGATCAGGTCGGTCATCAGCACGCGCACATCGGACTCGGCGCGCAACACCAGTCGCTCGTAGATCGAGTCGTCGCGGTGGTAGGCCGTGAGCAGACCCGGCAGTGCCGCGCGCGGCACCGGATCGGCCAGCCAGCCCAGGAACATCGCGACCCAGCCGCGCAGATCGGTGTACAGGTCACCGGTGGTGGTGGGCACCGGGACCGGGTCGGTGTGGCCGAACGCGGCGTCCTCCACCAACGCCTCTTTCGTCGGCCAGCGCCGGTACAACGTCGGTGCGCCGACCCCGGCCCGTTTGGCGATGGCCACCATGGTGGTGCCCTGATACCCCTCCTCGACCAGGAGCTCGCGCGTCGCCTGCAGCACGGCCACGTCCTTGGCCGGGTCGCGCGGGCGGCCCGCTGCGCTTGTCATGCCCAAAACCTAGCCCTTTCCGGAACAGCCTGTTACGTTACGCGGTATAACGTAATTACCCGGGAAGGCTTGGCGATGCTCACTCCGCACGATGAACTGCTCTGTCATCAACTGCCCACCACGTTCGATCACGTCGCGCAGTCGGACCTGCGCTGGACGGAACGCATCGTCATGTACGGGTTCGATCGCTCGGGAGACATCAACGTGATGACGGGCCTGGCGCGCTACCCGAACCGCAACGTCACCGATGCCTACGCGATGATCACCCGGCGCGGCGGCGAGGCCAGGGTGGTGCGGATGTCGACCGAACTGAACCCGCAAACCGGTTCTCTCGGAACCTATTCCGTCGGGCCGTTCACCTACTCGATCGAAGAGCCACTGCGCACGGTGCGAGCCCAACTGGCGCCCAACGACCAAGGCGTCAGCCTGGATCTGCGGCTGCGCGGCCAGTTCCCCGCCTACGAACAGACAGCGGCGTTTCATCGCAGCCGTGGCCGGGTCAGCGAGGACGCGCGCCGGTTCTACCAGAACGGTGAACTGGAGGGCTGGATCGAGATCGACGGCGAACGCATCGAGATCGACCCGCAGCGGTGGTGGTTCGGGCGGGACCATTCCTGGGGTGTGCGTAACGGGCCGGGCGGTGGCAGCCTGACCGAGGGCGCGAATCTGCAACCCCCGGAAATTCCGGACGGCACCTTGTATTACATGGGCATCTTCGAATTCGAGGACGAGCTGGTGCATTTCGCGCAGCGCGAGACCAGCACGGGGGAGCGCTGGCAGTTCGAGGGCGAGATCCTCTATCCCATCGAGTCGCAGCGTCCGGCGGCCGCCATCATCGACGTCGAGCACGAACTGACGTTCCGCGATGATCTGCGGGTGATCAGCGGCGGCACCTTCACCGTGCACCGCGGCGACCGCACCACCAGCCTCATCGAGGTCAGCCCGATCACCGACTTCTGGCCCGGTCTGGCCGGCTACATGGAGGTGAACAGCTATGCGTCCGGGCATTGGCGCGGAACGGATTTCCTGGACGGGTTCGCCGCCGACACGACGAATCTGGATGTCATCAGGCCCGTCAGCTTCCTGTCCGAGACGCTGTGTCAGGTGCGGATGACCGAGGCGGGTGAGCCGCTCAAGACCGGATACGGACTGGTGGAGATGGTATTCGTCGGTGCCTACCCCCGGTACGGATACACGGGATGGTGAGGGCGCTGGTCGAGGACCTACCCGCCACACTGGAAGCGCTTGTGCGGCAGCACATCCCCGGTGCGGCCGATGCGAGAGTGCTCAATTGGGCACCGAGCCCGGGCGGATTCTCCACCGAGACCTACCTTTTCGACGTCACTGGTCTCGACGACGGCTCGACGCTGGGCCTGGTGTTCCGCCGCCCACCTGAATTCCAGATCCTCCCGGACTACGACCTGCGGCGGCAGTACCTGGTGATGCAGCGGCTGGCAAGTTCTGCGGTTCCGGTGCCCACGGTGCGCTGGATAGACCCGTCCGGCGACGCCGTGGGGACCCCGTATCTGGTGATGGACCGCATCGATGACGTGGTCGGCGTCAGCGATGTGCCGCCCTATCACGGGGCAGGCATCTTCGCCGACACCGATGACGCCGGCCGCGCGACCTTGTGGAACGGCTGCGTCGACATGATCGCCGCCGTGCACCGCGTCGACGTCCATGCCCGCCGGCTGGGCTTCCTGGGCGTGTCCGGACCCGCATCGCTCACCGGCTTCCTGCGCTACGCATTGGGGTGGGCCTACGCCGACAAACCGTTGCACCCGACCTTCACCCGCGCGCTGGACTGGCTGGACGCTCATACCTACGCGCCGGAACGGGTGGGCCTGTGCTGGGGCGACGCCCGGATGTCGAACGTGCTGTACCGGCCCGACCTCACGCCCAAGGCGGCGCTCGACTGGGAGATCGCCTACCTCGGCGACCAGTCCGCCGACATCAGTTGGCTGCTGATGACGGACTGGGTCAGCAGCCCGCTGCCGGGCAATGCCGCCGCGCCGGGCACGCCGACTCGCGAGGAGACCGTCGACCGCTACGAACGAGCCGTCGGGCACCGGGTCGGCAACCTCGCCTTCACCGACGTCACCGCTCCGCTGCTGCTGGCCGTGGCCCTGGTGCGGCTGAACCGTCGATTCGACATTCCCGGTGTGGACCTCGCCGACATCTGCGCGCGCAGGATCGACTTTGTCCTAAACAGCTGAACTCACTACATTTGCAGTGTGGGCGCTCCTGACAATCCGCCGTTCCCCAGGAAGATGGCCCTGCTGGTCGCCGGTGCCTTCTTCATGGAGATCCTGGACGCCAGCATCCTGACCCCGGCGATCCCCGTGATGGCCGCCCAGTTCGGCGTCGCACCCGTCGACGTCAACGTCGCGATCACCGCCTACCTCGTCACCGTCGCCGTGCTGATCCCGGCCAGCGGGTGGATGGCTGACCGCTTCGGCATCAGGCGGGTGTTCCTCGCCGCCATCGCGGTGTTCACCCTGGCCTCGGTGGGCTGCGCGCTCAGCGTGTCGCTGCCCATGCTGGTCGGGATGCGCATCGCCCAGGGGATCGGCGGCGCCATGATGGTGCCGGTCGGGCGGCTGGCGGTGCTGCGGTTCAGCGGCAAGGCCGACCTGGTGCGGGCGATCGCGCTCCTGACCTGGCCGGCGCTCGCGGCACCGGTGCTGGCGCCGGTGCTCGGCGGAGCCATCGCCACGGTCGGCAGTTGGCGCTGGATCTTCCTGGTCAACATCCCGCTGGGCATCGTCGGATTCCTGCTGGCGCTCAAGCTCATTCGCGGTGCCCCCGCACCGGAGCGCACCCCGTTGGACTGGCGGGGCATCGTGGCGCTGGGCGGTGGGATCGCCGCGACGCTGATCGCCCTGGAACACATCCGGGTCAGCGGCACCGATTGGCTGCTGGTCGGTGCGTGCGGTGTGGCCGCGCTGGTGCTGATGGTGGCGGCCGTGTGGCATCTGCTGCGCACCTCGGCGCCGTTGGTGGCATTGCGCGTGCTGAAGGTGCGCACCCTGCGGATCACCGTGTCGGCCGGATCGCTGTACCGGATGGTGATCACGGCGGTGCCGTTCCTGTTGCCGCTGCAGTTTCAGCTGGAGTTCGGGTGGACGCCGTTCGCGGCGGGCCTGATGGTGGCCGCCCTGTTCGCGGGCAACCTCACCATCAAACCGGCGACCACCCCGCTGATGCGCCGGTTCGGCATCCGCACGGTGCTGGTGGTCAACGGGATCGCCTCGGTCGGCTGTTTCGGTCTGCTGGCAGCCTTCCGGCCCGGCATGCCGGTGCTGCTCATCGCGGCGGTGCTCTACCTCAGCGGCGCGCTGCGGTCGGTCGGGTTCACGGCGTACAACAGTCTGGCGTTCTCCGACGTCGACGGCGACGACCTCACCCACGCCAACACGCTCAACGCCGCGGTCCAGGAACTGGCGGCCGGCCTCGGCATCGCGTTGGCGGCGCTGTTGCTGAGCCAGCTGGCGTCCTATTCGCTGACGTTCCTGGTGTTCGGCGCCGTGATGGCGGTGACGCTTGTGGAGTCGCTGCGGCTGCCGGGCAACGCCGGGTCGCACGTCAGCGGCGCCCGCTAGAGACCGGACGTTGACACCACCGGGTGGCCCCGGTTTAATACCGGGTTATGTCTGCAATCTTGGTCATCTCTACCAACTTTATGGAGATGCGATGAATGCCCCCGCTGAGCTGGACCCCGCCGCCGCCCGCTACGAGCTGAGCCACCTGCGCGCGCTGGAGGCCGAGGCAATCCACATCATCCGCGAGGTCGCCGCCGAGTTCGAGAAGCCGGTGCTGCTGTTCTCCGGTGGCAAGGACTCCATCGTCATGCTGCATCTGGCCGTCAAGGCGTTCGCGCCCGGCCGGCTGCCGTTCCCGGTCATGCACGTCGACACCGGGCACAACTTCGACGAGGTGCTCCAGGTCCGCGACGAACTGGTCGCCCAGAGTGGGGTGCGGCTCGTCGTCGCCAAGGTGCAGGACGATATCGACGCCGGCCGCGTCGTCGAGACGATCCCGTCGCGCAATCCGATGCAGACCTTCACGCTTCTGCGGGCCATCCGGGAGAACAAGTTCGACGCCGCCTTCGGCGGTGCGCGTCGCGACGAGGAGAAGGCCCGCGCCAAGGAGCGGGTGTTCAGTTTCCGCGACGAATTCGGCCAGTGGGACCCGAAGGCGCAGCGGCCCGAGCTGTGGAACCTGTACAACGGTCGCCACAACAAGGGCGAGCACATCCGCGCCTTCCCCATCTCGAACTGGACCGAATTCGACATCTGGTCCTACATCGGGGCCGAGAAGATCAAGCTGCCGTCCATCTACTACGCGCATCAGCGTCAGGTGTTCGAGCGCGACGGCATGCTGCTGGCGGTGCACAAGTATCTGCAGCCCCGCAAGGACGAGCCGATCATCGAGAAGACCGTGCGGTTCCGCACCGTCGGCGACGTCACCTGCACCGGCTGCGTCGAATCGTTGGCGGGCACCGTATCTGAGGTGATCGCCGAGACCGCGGTGTCCCGGCTGACCGAGCGCGGCGCGMCCCGCGCCGACGACCGGATTTCAGAAGCAGGTATGGAAGACCGCAAGCGCGAGGGGTATTTCTGATGGCTACTTTGTTGCGCATCGCGACCGCAGGCTCTGTCGACGACGGCAAGTCGACACTGATCGGCCGGCTGCTGTTCGACTCCAAGGCCGTCATGGAGGACCAGCTGGCCGCCGTCGAGCGGACGTCCAAGGAACGCGGAAACGACTACACCGACCTGGCTTTGGTGACCGACGGGCTGCGCGCCGAGCGTGAGCAGGGCATCACCATCGACGTCGCCTACCGGTACTTCGCCACGGCCAAGCGCAAATTCATCATCGCCGACACCCCCGGGCACGTGCAGTACACCCGCAACATGGTCACCGGTGCGTCGACGGCGCAGTTGGTGATCGTGCTGGTCGACGCCCGGCACGGGCTGCTGGAGCAGTCCCGTCGGCACGCCTTCCTGGCATCGCTGCTCGGCATCCAGCACATCGTGCTGGCCGTCAACAAGATGGACCTGGTGGACTGGGATGAGGAGCGGTTCAACAAGATCCGCGACGACTTCCACGAGTTCGCCGCGCGGCTGGACATCCACGACGTGACCACCATCCCGCTGTCGGCGCTCAACGGCGACAACGTGGTCACAAAATCCGATGTGGCGCCCTGGTATGAGGGCCCGGCGCTGCTGAACCACCTCGAAGAGGTGTACGTCGCCGGTGACCGCAACCTGGTCGACGTCCGTTTCCCGGTGCAGTACGTCATCCGCCCGCAGACCCGCGAGCACGCGGATCACCGCAGTTACGCGGGCACCGTCGCCGGCGGCGTGATGCGCACCGGCGATGAGGTGATCGTGCTGCCTGCCGGAAAGACCAGCCGTATCACCGCGATTGACGGCCCGTCCGGTCCGGTGGACGAGGCGTTCGCCTCGATGGCGGTGGCGATCAGCCTCGCCGACGATATCGACATCTCGCGCGGCGACATGATCGCCCGGCCCAACAATCAGCCAGACGTCACCCAGGAATTCGACGCCACCGTGTGCTGGATGGCCGACGGCGCGGCGCTGGAACCCGGGCGCGACTACGTCATCAAGCACACCACCCGTACCACTCGGGCCAGGGTGTCCGCGCTCGACTACCGGCTCGACGTCAACACGCTGCACCGGGACAAGAGCGCAACGGCGTTGAAGCTCAACGAACTCGGCCGCGTCACGCTGCGGACTCAGGTTCCGCTGCTGCTCGACGAATACTCGCGCAACCCGGCCACCGGGTCGTTCATCCTGATCGACCCGGACAACAACGGCACCGTCGCCGCGGGCATGGTGCGCGACACCGAACCCGCCGCCAACCGTGCCGCCAGCCCGAATGCGGTGCGCCACCAGAATCTGGTGAGTGCATCCGACCGGTTGTCCAAGGGCTCGACGGTGTGGTTCACCGGCCTGTCCGGATCCGGAAAGTCCTCGGTGGCAATGCTTGTCGAGCAGAAGCTGCTGGCCGCAGGCCGGCCCGCCTACGTGCTCGACGGGGACAACCTGCGGCACGGACTGAACGCCGACCTGGGTTTCTCGATGGACGACCGCGCCGAGAACCTGCGCCGGCTGGCCCACATCGCGACGCTGCTCGCCGACTCGGGACAGATCGTCCTGGTCCCGGCGATCAGCCCGCTGGAGGCGCACCGGGAACTGGCTCGCAGGGTGCACGCCGAGCGAGGCTTCGACTTCTACGAGGTGTTCTGCGATACGCCGCTGGAAGACTGCGAACGCCGCGATCCCAAGGGTCTCTACGCTAAAGCTCGCCGTGGAGAAATCACCCACTTCACCGGCATCGACAGCCCCTACCAGCGGCCGAAGACCCCTGATCTGCGGTTGACGCCGGACCAGAGCGCTGACGAACTGGCGCAACAGGTGATCGACCTGTTAGGTACCAGAGAATGACGGATCACGAACTCGCGGGCCGGCTCGCCACCGAGGCCGGCGAACTGCTGCTGAAGGTGCGCGCCGAACTCGCCGACGCGGATGCCGCGGATCGGAAGGCCGCGGGGGACAAGCGCTCCCACGACTTTCTGATGGCCGCGCTGGCCGAGTACCGGCCCGCCGATGCGGTGTTGTCCGAAGAAGGCGCCGACGACAAGGCCCGCCTCACCGCGGAGCGGGTGTGGATCGTCGACCCCCTGGACGGCACCCGCGAGTTCTCCGAACTCGGCCGCGAGGACTGGGCGGTGCACGTCGCACTGTGGCAGGCCGGCGAGTTGGTGGCCGGAGCGGTGGCCCTGCCTGCCCAAGGCGTCACGCTGGCCACCCCGACGGTGGCCGCGCCGGCTGCCGCGCCCGGCGCACCGCGCGTCGTGGTCTCGCGCACCCGGCCACCGGCAGTGGCGATTGCCGTGAAAGATGCGCTCGGCGGCGTCCTGGTCGAAATGGGTTCGGCCGGAGCCAAAGTCGCGTCCGTCGTGCAGGGCATCTCGGATGTGTACGTGCACGCCGGCGGGCAGTACGAGTGGGATTCGGCGGCCCCGGTCGCGGTGGCCCGCGCCGCCGGTCTGTTCACCTCGCGGATCGACGGTTCGCCGCTGATCTACAACCAGGACGATGTGTCGCTGCCCGATCTCGTGGTCTGCCGTCCCGAGCTCGCCGACGCGGTGCTGGCCGTCACGGCGGCACGGTCCTAGTCCATCCCGTTGGCCAGCGTGATCGATTCTCCGGAGCGCACCCGCACCTGCCCGGACACCATGCTCAGCACGGCGTTCGCGACGTCCTGCGGATCCAGCAGACCCGGGCGCGGCCGGCCTTGCGCGAACACCTCTTCCGCGTCGGCACGCCCCGGATTGTCGAGGTCGGGCCGGATCATCCGGTAGATCTCGTCGTGCTGGATCATCTGCGAGTCCACCCCTGCCGGTAGCACGGCGTTCACGACGATGCGGTGCTCGGCCACCTCGTACGCCAGCGACTTCACCAGCGCCACCACCCCGGCCTTTGCGGCGGCGTAGTGGCCGGAGTTGCGTGCTCCCGTCATCGCGACGATCGAGGACGTCGCCACCAGATGCCCCCCACCCCGCTCGATCAGATGCCCCACTGTCGCCCGGAAGGTGTTGAACACGCCCGTCAGATTGACGTCGATCATGGTGCGCCAGCGCTGCTCGGACATGGTCGCGATCGCATCTCCGGTCGCGATGCCCGCATTCGCGATGACGATGTCGAGCCCGCCGAACGTCTCGACCGCCTGATCGGCCAGCTTCTGCAGCCCGGCGAGGTCGCGTACGTCGACGGTCGCCGCCAGACAACGACGGCCGAGGCTCTCGACACTTTCCTGCGTCTGCGTCAATTCCGCTGCGGTGGCAGGCGGATACGCGACGTCCTCGACCGGCCCCGCGATATCGCACAACACGATGTCCGCACCCTCACGAGCCAGCGTCGTGGCATGTGCGCGGCCCTGGCCGCGGGCGCCGCCGGTGATCAGCGCGACCTTGCCTTCGAGTAATCCCATACCGGAACAGACTGCCATCGCCCGCGAGATTCATCGAGCCCTGACTAGGCTGCACCACGTGACTCGACCGACTCTGCGCGAATTGGCCAGCCTGCCGGCCACCCCGGCTCCGCTCAAGCAGTCCACCCTTATCCTCATCGACTGCCAGAACACCTATACCGAAGGTGTGATGGAACTCGACGGCGTGCAGGCCGCGCTGGAGGAGACGGCCGTTCTGCTCGATCGCGCCCGTACCGCACGGATTCCGGTCATCCACATCCAGCACGACGACGGTCCGGGCTCGCTCTACGACATCGCCGGCGAATCCGGTGCCATCGCCGACGCGGTGGCCCCGCGCGGCGGCGAGCCAGTGATCGTGAAGAACTACCCGAACTCGTTCGTGAACACCGATCTTGAGAACGAACTGAAGACCGTCGGAGCGACTAACCTGATCCTGGCCGGCTTCATGACGCACATGTGCGTGAACTCCACTGCCCGTGGGGCTTTCAACCTCGGGTTCGCCCCGACGGTGGTCGCCGCCGCGACCGCGACGCGCTCACTGCCCGGGGTCGAAGGGGCGGTCGTACCGGCCTCCGCGGTGCAGGCAGCGAGTCTCGCGGCGCTCAAGGACCTGTTTGCGGTGGTGGTGCCGAACGCCGCCGGCATCGCGGGCTGATTTCTGAAAATGGACTCGTAAGTCCAGAAAAGTCGCGGCACCATGACGTGGTAGGCACCACCGAATGGGAGACACGCAATGGAACTGGGGACGTACGGTATCTGGCAGCCGGCCTATGCGACCACACCCGAGATGGCCGCGACGATCGAAGGTCTCGGATACTCAGCGCTGTGGTTGGGCGGGCCTGCGGCCGACCTGCACGGCATCGACGATCTGCTGGCGGCGACCGAGCATCTGGTGATCGGGACCAGTATCTACAACGTCTACAACGGCGATGCGGCGATTCTGGCCGAAGCTTTTCGTCGCATCGAGCGCAGCTTCCCCGAGCGGCTGTTGGTAGGTGTCGGTGTCGGTCATCCGGAGCAGACCGCTGGTTACGGCGCCCCGATGGCGGCGCTGGGCGAGTTCCTCGACGAGCTCGATGCGCATGGACTGCCCGAATCGCGCCGCGCGCTGGGACCCAAGATGCTGGAGACGGCCCGCGACCGCACCGGTGGAGCGGTGCCCTACCTCGTCACCGCCGAACACACCCGCCGCGCCCGAGCAGTACTCGGGCCGCACAAGATCTTGGCCCCCGAGCAGAAAGTGGTACTCGAAGTCGACCCGCGCCGGGTCCGGGCGCTTGCCCGGCCGCGAATCCGGCATCCGTATCTCGGCTTGGTCAATTACCGGAACAACCTGCGCCGGTTGGGGTTTACCGACGACGATCTGGCCGATGACGGCAGTGACCGGTTGATCGACGCGCTCGCCGTGCACGGCACCCCCGCGGACATCGCGCGGGGACTGCACGCCCACCTGGAGGCCGGTGCCGATCACGTGCAGATACAGCTGATCGGCGACCGTTCGGCACCCCACCCGGCCATGCCGGAGGTGTTGCTCCAGGTATACGACGACGCAGCGCTGCGCGCGTATGAAGTCCTCGCGCAGGAGCTGGGTATCACGCCGTCCGCAAAAATGGCGGGCGAAGAACCGCGTCATCGGCGAAGCTTGAATACGTGAACACCGAGCCGCCGACCACCCAACCGTCCACCCTCGTCACCCGGCTGCGCGAGAAGCAAGACACCTCGCGGGAGGGACTGTACGAACTGCTGGACAGCATCCCGCTGGCCACGGTCGCACTGGTGCGCGACGGGCACCCCGTCGCGTTCCCGATCGGATTCGCCAGGCTGGCAGACGAATTGGTGATCCACGGTTCCACCGGGTCGCCCTGGTTGCGTGCGCTGGCGGACGGGGCGCCCGCCGCGGTGTCGGTGACCACCATGGACGGAGTCGTGGTCGCGCGCAGCGGATTCGAGTCGTCATTCCGCTACCGCAGCGCGATGTTGTTCGGCGCGTTCGGGGTGATCCCGGAATCGGACAAGATCGGCTACCTGAACGCGCTGACGGACACCTTCATCCCCGGTCGGGTGGCCGAACTTCGGCCCAGCACCCGAAAGGAACTGGGTGCCACCCTGGTGCTGCGGATGCCGATCGGCCCGGACAACTGGTCGCTGAAGGTCAGCGCGGGCTGGTCGGAAGACCCCGAATCGGATGTCGAATCCGGCGCCTGGGCGGGGCTGGTTCCGCTGACGCTCACCTATGGGACGCCGCAGACGGCACCGGATTGTGATCCGTCCATCGCGGTGCCCGACTCGGTCCGTGGCATGACCGGCACCGTGCGCAACGTCGCGCCGCCCGTGCGCTGACGGGCGCGCCTGGCAGAATCCGCGGTATGCGCATGTCGGCGAAGGCGGAGTACGCCGTGCGCGCCATGGTGCAGCTGGCCACCGTGGACGAGGGTGTGCTGGTCAAGACCGATGACCTGGCCAAGGCGCAGGGCATCCCGGCCCAGTTCCTCGTCGACATCCTCTCCGACCTGCGCACCGATCGGCTGGTGCGCAGTCACCGTGGCCGTGACGGCGGGTACGCGCTGGCCCGCCCGGCCGCGTCGATCAGCATCGCCGACGTGTTGCGGTGCATCGACGGGCCACTGGCCAGCGTGCGTGACATCGGCCTCGGCGATCTGCCGTACTCCGGTCCGACGGCGGCGCTCACCGATGTATGGCGGGCCCTGCGGGCCAGCATGCGCGCGGTGCTGGAACAGACCACCCTCGCCGATGTGGCCACCGGCGAACTGCCCGCCCAGGTCGCGACCCTGGCCAGTGACTACCTCGGGCAGGAGACCGAACGCGGTCACGCCTGAGCGTGCACGGCGATCCCGGGCGGCACTCGCGACTCAGCCTCCCGAACCATAAGGCCGGGTGAGAATCTCCAGATAGTGCCCGGCCGGATCCTGGAAGTACACGCCGCGACCGCCGTCGTTGTGGTTGATCTCGCCGGGATGCTGCCCGTGCGGATCCGCCCAGTGCTGCAGGCCCCGCTGCAGGATTCGGCGGTAGATGTCGTCGAATTCCTCCTCGGACACCAGAAAGGCGTAGTGCTGCGCCCGGATGTCCGCGGTGCCGGGCAGCTGCGCGAAGTCCAGGCTGACGCCGTGATTGAGCTCGACCGCCAGGAACGGACCGAATGCCCTGGCGGGTGGGAGGCCGAAGACCTCGGTGAAGAACGTCGCCGACTGCTCGCGGTCGGCGGCCGCCACGATGGTGTGGTTGAACGTGATCGCCATTTCATCCAGTCAACCACCGTTCGCGCGATGTGCCCAGGATGGGATGATCGCTGCGCCCGGATGTGTTCTTCTGACAACGATGTGAAGGCGGTGCGTGATGGGTGAGTTCGCCCTGGCGGATCTGAGGGCCCCGATCCTGGTGGCGCCGATGGCGGGCGGCCCGTCCACCCCGGAGCTCGCGGCCGCCGGCTCGGCAGCGGGCGGGCTCGGATTCGTCGCCGCCGGCTACCTTTCGGCCGACGCGTTCGCCCAACGCCTCACCGCGACGCGTGCCCTCACCACGCAGCCCGTCGGAGTGAATCTCTTTGTGCCCCAGCCCAGTGCGGTACAGCCGGGGGATATCGACCGGTACATCACGGAGCTGGCGGGCGAGGCGCAGCGCTACGGGGTGGATCTGGGTGAGCCGAAATTCAACGACGACGACTGGGCCGCCAAACTCGACGTCGTCCTTGACCTGCGCCCCGAGGTGGTGTCCTTCACGTTCGGTGCACCCAGCGCCGGCGAGGTGACCCGGCTACGCGCCGCAGGCATCACGACCGTCGCCACCGTGACCACGCTCGCCGAGGCGCAGGATGCCGTCAGCCGGGGCATCGACGCCCTGGCGGTACAGGGCCCGGACGCCGGCGGCCACCGCGGCACCTACGACCCCGCTGCCCGGCCGGCCGCCCAACCCCTCGATGAGCTGCTGGCCGAGGTGCTCGCGGCGACGGGCGTGCCGGTGGTGGCCGCCGGCGGCCTGATGACCGCCGAGGACGTCGGCCGGGTGCTGGCGGCCGGTGCCGCCGGCGCGCAACTGGGCACCGCGTTCCTGCTCGCTGACGAGGCAGGCAGCAGCCCGGTGCACCGCGCCGCGCTGCAGAACCCCGCGTTCACCGAAACCGTGGTCACCAAAGCCTTCTCCGGTCGCTATGCACGCGGACTGCGCAACCGGTTCATCGACGAGCACGACGCGCCGGCGCCGCTGGGATATCCGGAGGTGCACTACCTGACCAGTCCGGTACGTGCCGCATCGGTGAAGGCCGCGGATCCGCAGGCCACCAACATCTGGGCGGGCACCGGATTCCGCGGCATCACCACGGGTCCGGCCGCGCAGATCATCGCCGCGCTGACCTGAGCGCATCGACGGTCACGTCGCCGTCATCGGAGCGCACGTCGATGACCGCGGCTGCGCGGGCGGTGTCGCTGGTCTCGGGCACCCGGACGGTGGCCGAGCCACCGGACTGGGCATGCACCAGATAGGGGCCGGGGGCGGGCAGCGAGACCGCGATGTCGCCGTCGCGGGTCACCGCGTCGACCTGCCGGGGCGCGACGTCGGCGAAACTCACCTCGATATCACCGTCGGTGGTGGCGACGTCGAACGACTCGCCGACCGAAATCGGTTCCCGTGCAGAGATATCCCCGTCCTGGGCGCGCACCTCGATGCGACGGACCGCGCCGCGCAGCACCACCGAACCATCCGAGGTGCTCGCCGTCAGCTGGTCCAGATCGGCCTGGGCGATCAGCACGCCGCTGTTCTGGCGGACGGTCAGCGCCAGCCTGCGTCCCGTCTCGGGTGGCAGCGTGATGGTGACCTCGCCCGGATCACCGAAATCCAGCATCCCGCGGGCTGCACCGTCGACGGTGACCTGCGTTCCGTTCGCGTCACCGGTGACCCGCAGGTATTGATCGTTGCTGCGGCTGGACGCCACCATCCGCAGGTCGATGCGCGGCTCGGTGGCATTGCGATCCGAGGTGATGCGCACGGCCACAGGTGAATTGGCGGTGTCCAGGGTGAGCGACCGGATGGCGCTGGGCAGCGTCTGGTGGTCGGTCACCACCCGGAAGGCGCTGAGCCCCCAGGCCACCACAGCGAGGGAGGCGACCGCCCCGGCGATGACGACGACGGCGGTGGCGACCAGCAGGACGCGGATGACGTTGCGGCCGCCGTCGGACAGCGGGGGCGGCCCGGCGGGCGCCTCGGGTGGGGTGATGGTGGTCACGGGAAAACCCTTTCGGCGAAGGTGATTTCAGGATTCGAGATAGCGCAGGACGGCCAGCACCCGGCGGTTCTCACTGTCGTCGGGGGGTAGCGCCAACTTGGCGAAGATCGAGGCGATGTGCTTCTCGGCCGATCCGACCGAGACGTGCAGGGCGGCGCTGATCGCCGAGTTCGACTTTCCCTCGGCCATCAACTGCAGAACCTCCCGTTCGCGCGGTGTCAGCCCGTCCAGCACGACGCGCCGCCGCGACCGCGCGAGGATCTGCGAGACCACCTCCGGGTCGAGCACCGTGCCGCCGCCACCGACTACCTCGACCGCATCGAGAAAAGCAGGCACGTCGGCCACCCGGTCTTTGAGCAGATACCCGAAACCTTTGGTGTCCGAAGCGATCAGGTCGGCGGCGTAGCGCTCCTCGACGTAGTGCGAGAGCACCAGCACCGGCGACTCCGGGTTCTGCGAGCGGAGCAGGGCCGCGGCGCGGATGCCCTCGTCGGTGAAGGTGGGCGGCATCCGGACGTCCACGATGGCCAGATCCGGGTGGTGCTCGTTGACGATGTGCAGCAGACCGGTGGCGTCGGGCACGCCGGCGACGACGTGGTGTCCGGCGTCGGCCAGGATGCGTTCGATGCCGGCGCGCAGCAGCGCCGAATCCTCGGCGATCACGATGCGCATGGCAGCACCGCCGTCACGATGGTGGGTCCGGTGGAGGGGCTGGACACGCTGAAGGTGCCGCCGGCCGCCCGCACCCGTTCCGTCAGGCCGCGCAGACCGGTGGCGTCCTCGTCGATGCCGATCGCGGCGCCGCCGTGCCCGTCGTCGAATACCGACACCTGCAGCACCCTGCCGGCCTCGTCGTAGCGCACCGTCACCACCGCCTGCCCGGCCTGGGCATGTTTGGCCACATTCGTCAGCGCCTCGGCAACCACGAAATAGGCGACCGATTCGATCTCGTCGGGCAGTCGGCTGGGCAGATGAACGTCGAGTGTGGTCGGTACGCCGGCAATCTGGGTGCGCTGCACCACCGCCGACAGCGCCGCATCCAGACCGCGGTCGGTGAGGATGGTCGGGGCGATCCCGCGCACCACGTTGCGTAGTTCGGCCAGCGCGCTCATGGCGTCGGCGTGCGCCTCCCCGATGAGTGTCTTGGCCGTGGCGGGGTCGGAGTCGAGTTTGGTCTGGGCCAGCCCGATGGTCATGGCCAGCGACACCAGTCGGGGCTGCACGCTGTCGTGCAGGTCCCGTTCGATGCGATGACGCTCGGTCTGCGCCGAGGACACCGCGCCTTGGCGGGCGTCGGCCAGCGCGCTCACCTGATACTGCAATGCCGCCGTGGGGGACGCGGCCAGCAGCCAGCGGTCGATCTTCGCGTCGACCGCGGGAGCGAACACCAGCAGCGCGACGGCGGCGGCCAGTGCGACGACGGCCAGCAGCCACGCCAGGGGCGGCGACAGGAAGGACAGTCCGGAGTCGCCGTCGCTGCGCCGCACCGCCGAGGCGAATGCGGGAGCCAGGAAAGCGAAGGCGAGCAGTGCCAGCGCGAGCCCGCACGCCAGCAGGTCGTAGACCATCCGGAGGTAATGCTGGCCGACGCCCTTCCAGAACCGGCTGCCGCTGAGGTCCAGCCACAGTTGATGCGCCCAGCGCTGGAAACCGGTGTAGGGCGACATCGGGCGGGGCGGGACCGCGATCCGCAGGCCGAACACCGCCTCACTGCGCACCCGCTCGACCCGTTCCACCCCGCGCATCAGGTAGACGAACACCACCGCGGACAGCGCGAAGCCGATCACCGAGGGGATGGAGGAGATGCCGATGACCAAGATGGACAACGGGATCCACAACCACACGACGGCCAGGGCGGCGCCGGTGACCATCGAGGCGGTGGGGATCACCCCGAGGTGACGCCGGTTGGGGATCACCGGCACGGCGTCGTCGGCGATGTCAGCGACAGGGCTGGACGTGATTGCGACCATGGGACCAACCTATGGACCGGCGACGTCCGGCGACACCGCGTTTTCCGCCGAACCGTGCGGGGGATAACCCCCGCTCACTTGGGTGCGGTGAGTTCCAGCGCGATGTTGTCGGGGTCGCGGAACTCCAGGATGTGGGTCGGGCCGATGTCCTTCACGGGACCGTGCGCCACGCCCAGGCTGTCGAGGTGCTCGGCCGCCGCGTCGAGCGCGGCCCTGTCCGCCAGCCGGAAGGCGACGTGGTCCAGGCCGGTGCGGTCCTCGTGGAAGTCGTCGTCACCGACCGGTCGCAACCCGATCAGCGTGCCGCCCAGGTCGTAGATCACCCCGCCGTACAGAAATGCCAGCGCTGCCCTGGTCGCGGCGTCCGCGCCGGGTGGCAACTCGACCAGAACGGGCCAGCCGAAGACACCCTCGTAGAACTGCCGGGAGCGCTCGATGTCGGTGACGGTGAGCCGGACGTGCGCAATGGATGTCGTGGAGATCGCCATAAGTCCATAGTGGCAGCCGGCGCCCGTGCCAGAATCCCCGTCGTGCAGGTGGGTATGACGATGCCGGTGATGGAACCGGATCTGGATGCGGCGCTGCTCCGACAGTGGGCGACCATCATCGACGAGGGACCATTTTCGTCGCTGTGTTGGGGTGAGCGTGTCGCGTTCGGCAACCCCGACTCGCTGACCCTGCTCGGTGCGTTGGCGGCGTGGACCGACCGGGTCCGCCTGGTGACCACCGTGGTGGTGCCGCAGCTTCACGATTCGGTGCTGTTGGCCAAGGCCCTGGCGACCGGCGACATGCTCAGCGGCGGGCGGCTGACCGTCGGCCTCGGTGTCGGCGGCCGGCATGAGGACTACGTGGCTGCGGGCGCCGACCCGGCGACCCAGACCATGCGTCAGATGGCGGACCGGGTCGCGGTGATGAAACGGGTCTGGAATGCGGAGAAGGTCACCGACTCGGTGCTGCCCGTCGGGCCGGCGCCGGTGCAGCCCGGCGGCCCCGAACTTCTGGTCGGCACCATCGGGCCCAAGACCGTGCGCAGCGCCGCGACGTGGGCCGCGGGGCTGGCCGGTACCACCCTGGATCTCGACGTCGCCAAGCAGAACGAACTCTTCGACGTCGCCAGGACCGCATGGGCCGAGGCGGGCCGGCCGGCGCCGCACCTGGCCACCTCGTTCTGGTTCGCGCTGGGCGATCAGGAGTCCGCCCGCGCGCAGGTGCACCATCACCTGCGCCGCTACATGAACTGGATTCCCGTGGAGTTCGTCGACGCGATGGCACCCACCACCGGCTGGGCGGGCAGCGAGGACGAACTGATCGAGGTGCTACGCCGTTTCGCCGAGATCGGCACAGACGAAGTGCATCTCATCCCGACGTCGTCGGATGTCGGTCAGTTACACCGGGTCGCCGACGCGGTGCGCGACTTCGGCTAAACGAGCGCGGGCACTGTCCCGAAGGTCGCCGTGTAGTCCGCGTCGTCCTCCGGCACGTTGATGGTGATGGTCCGCTCGCTGCCGCTTCCCCAGCCGAGGAACAGCAACTCACCGGCGGCGGTGTGTTGCGTGGCGGGTGCGCTGAGCACCCGTTGTACGCCGATCACCGTCTGCTCGCTGAACGACCCCGTGTGCGGCACTCCGTCGATGGTGAAGGTCGCGTTCGGATTGTTGGCGGTGACGTTGAAGGTCGTCAGATTCGGGAGGACGTCCCTGTACTCCGTCGTCGTGAGGCCACTCTGGTCGGTGACGGTCAACTCGATCCGGTACCACGTGTTGGACAGCTGGTCGCCGTTGGTGGGAATGGTGATGCTGCCGTCCATGCCCTCGATGTCGTCGACGAACGGGTGGGTATGCGTGGAGTGGTGGAACACCACCTTCCAGGAGAAGGCGCTGTCGGGCAGGGGCCCGTCCTCCTGGTCGTCGGCGGTCGCACTGAAGGTGATGGTGTCACCCGCGTCGTACTTCCCGACGATGTCGCCGAACTCGATGGTCGGCGGCACACTGCCCACGACGATCCGTTGGGTGGTGGTGCTGGTCTTGCCGCCCTCATCGGTGACCGTCAGCGTCACGGTGTAGTCGGTGTAGGTGGTGCCGGTGTTGAGGAACTCGACGGTCGGCTTGGCCTCGGTCGAGGTCCTTCCGAGTCCGAAGTTCCACTCGTACTTCATGATCGGGCCATCCGGGTCACTGGAAGCGGTCCCGTCGAAGTGCACTGTCAGCGCGTCGTCGGCGGTGCTGGTCTCGTCGGTGATGATCGTGGCCGTCGGCGCTTGGTTGCCGCCCGAGGCGGTGATGATGCTCAGCACGCCGGGGTAGATGTTGAGCTGGTAGATGTTCCCGTCGATGCCCTGCTTCATCTGCACGGTGGTGCCCCCCGCGCTGTCCAGGGTGCGCTCGGCAATCAGGCTCTCGAACTTGTCGTCGAAGGTCAGCATCTTGATCCAGCCCGCCGAGTAGTCGGCGACGAAGACCTTATTCCGGTATTCCGCAGGCAGCGCGGTGCCGTTGTAGTAGAGCACCGAGGTGATCGAGCCGACGTTGGCCGGCGGCAAGGTGTGCGTGTACGCCCATAGCGGAGGAAGGGTGTCGCCGCAGCCGCTCGGGGTGCACGGTCCTTCCTGCTCCGGCCAGCCGTAGTCGCCACCGGCGCGGACCAGGTTGAGTTCCTCCCAGGTGGCCTGGCCGACGTCTCCGGAGAGCAGCTTGCCGTCGGGGGTGAACCCGAACCGGAAGGGGTTACGGAAACCGATGGCGTAGATCTGCTTGACCACGCCGGGATCGTCGTTGTTGAAGTACGGGTTGTCCGCAGGCGCGGAACCGTCCCGGTTCATCCGCAGGATCTTGCCGTGAATCGTGGTCAGGTCGTGGGAGTTGGCGTTGACGACGTTGTTGCCCACCGACCAGTACAGATAGGTGCCGGTCGGGTCGAACTCAAGCTCTCCGCCGTGGTGGAAGTCGTTGCCCAACTGATCGGATTCGAGCAGCTTCTGCTCGTTGGTCACCGCGGTCAGGGAGTCGTTGACGGTGAGCAGCGACAGCTGGTCGTAATTGTCGGCGTTGGTGTACGCGACGTAGATCTTGTGATAGCCCGGTTTGGTCGGGTCGTTGAATTGCGGATCGACCTCGATGCCCACCAACCCGCGTTCGCCGTTGGCGTTGGTGGTCGGTAGGGATTCCAGTGTCGTGAGGGTGCCCTCTTCGGGGTCGTAGATCTTGATGGCCCCGGTCTTTTCGGTGATGACGATGGCATGGATGTGTTCCTTGCCGTCGTCCCCGACGTGGGTGATGAAGTCGAAGTCGGTGGGCTCGTTCAGGCCGGCCACCAGCCCGATGCGGTCGAGATCGCCGGGCAGCGGGACGACTCCGTTGCATTGCAGCAGAAACTGGCCGACCCGTGACGAGATCATGTAACCCAGTGGTGACGTCGTGATATTGCCGATGGCCGCGCGGACTTTTTCGCTGATCGACGTGGTGACTTCGTGAACGAACTGGCCGATCGGTGTGCGGTTGAACAGACTCACGGCGCTCTCGATCTGGCGGCGCACCCACGCCACCATCGTCCACATGACGGGGGTCTGCGCCGGATCGCCGGTGCCGCCACCCCCGCCCGACGCCATCAGGCCGGAGATCGTCTTGCCCAGGCCGGTGACCAGTTTCAGGGCCTGGTTGATCACCGTGCACGCGCACGCGGTGACGAAAGACCTGACTTGCTTGAACACCTCGTTGGGCGTCGGCAATTGACCGATCAGCGAGGTGATCGGGTTGGCGGTGGCCGGCGGGGTGGCGGTCTGACCGATAGCGGCGGCACTGAGCACCTGCGCCGCCGATGTCATGCCGCTGTTCGGGGTGGCCGTGTTCATCGCGTTCGGGGCGGCCCTGACGGTGATCTTCGCGGTCGTCGGGGAGGCTTTGGTGTCCTTCTTGTCGGGTTGTGCCGTGGCGGTGGAGCCGCCCGAGTCGTGGTCGGTGACCGGTGCGGGATCCGCGGTGCCCGGTGTCGATCCGGCGGACTGCTCCTCGGCATCTCCCTGGCCGTCGCCCAGGTCATCCTCGGCGACGTCGATGTCCCTGGAGTCGTCGATATCTGTTGTGCTGCTGAGGGTTTCGGTTTTCTCTTCGATGTTCTCGGAAATGTCCTTCGGGTTGTCTTCGGGTGTGGTCTCGGGTTCATCCGCGGTGCGGGTGGTGCCGCCGCCACCGGAGGAACGGACGATGACTCCGCCGCCGAGATCGGCCTCGTTCTGCGAGCCGGTTTTGGTGGTGGTCCCTGCGGTGGTGGTCCCGGTGGTTGTTGAGCCGGTGGTGGTGGTTCCGGTCGTGCCGGTTCCGGTCGTTGTGGCGGTAGTGGTCGCGCCGCCTGCCGGATCCGTCCCGCCCGTCGTCGCGCCCGGCGTGGAATCCGCACCTCCGCCGGTGGTGGTGCCGGAGGTGGACGTACCCGTCGAGGCGTCGTCGGCCCATGCAATCCCCGGGGTGGTGGCCATGGCCCCGGTGACCCCCACGGCTACCGCCAAAGCGCCGACGCGACCGATGTACTTCGCGTAGGCGGACGAGGATGTCGTCGAAGCCGTCCGTGTGCGGTGACAGGTGCTCATCACAGTTCCCCCCCAGGAGTCTTCAAGCCCACCCACAGGCTTTGCGGAAGACTATGGCACCGGTAAATGACGACCGTGCAGGTTTGCGCAAACGCCCGAAGACCCGAGGAGAACCGAACGTTGCCCTGGGTGCGGCACGAAGATGTGCTGGCTGCCGCGTTCAGCCGCGATCGACGCAGCTAGAGCCGTTGTCGGCGGTTTGCTGACGGGGACCGTCAAGCCCCGAACTGCATTCCTGGTGTCCGAGAGAATGTTTCGGGTCTCAACGATTCGGTCGGACGCTCGTGCGACCCCGGCCGGTGTTGGCGTTCAACGGTTTTCGGACGGTCGTCGCCTCACGTAGCAGCCACGCCAGCGGCACGGTGGCGGCCAGCGTGGCGACGACGAGCACCAGCGTCGGGCCCGTGAAAAGCTGCCACCCCAGCACCAGGTGCATCATGATTGCCATCAGCACCACGTGCAGCAGAAAAATCTCGTAGGAGATGGTCCCCAACCACACCATCGGCCGGCTGCCGAGCAGTCGCGTCCACCGGCCGGTATCGCCCAGGGCCAGTGGCGCCGTCACCATCACCGCGATGACCGCATACAGCAGCGCCCTGGCGATCGGATCCACCCCGATCGACGTGGCGGCGACCAGATAGGCCAGCGCTGCCACCGGCAGGGTGAACGCGGCACGCACCCGGAACCCGTTCTGCTGCAACATCGCAAGTGCCATGCCTGCCGCGAACGGCGCGAGATGTGCGGGCAGCCACATGCCGGCCGAATTGGGCAGCACGTCGGTGTGCAGGACCAGCAGCAGCCAGGACGGCGCGACGGCCGCGAGCACGGCCAGGCCTGCCAGTGTCACGCCGGGCCGCCACCGTCGCCGCAGGAGTACGTGAGCCAGCACGGGCAGCGCGGCATAGAACGAGGCCTCCACCGCCAGGCTCCACATCTGCGACAGCCCCGGATGCAGATAGGTCACCAGGAAGTTGTCGGCGTAGATCTGGGTCAGCGTGAGGTAGCGCAGCAATCCCAGCCAGGTCTGGCCGGGATTCGGGCCCGGGGTGAAGTAGAGGTAGACCACGAAGGTGAACAACACGGCCGTCACGTAGCCCGGCATGATGCGCCAGAACCGGGCCCGCGCGTAGCGACCCGAGCCCGGCGCCGGGGCGCCGGTGGCCGCGCACCGGACGTACGGCCGGAACAACAGGAAGCCTGACAGCGTGAAGAAGATCGGCACGCCGATGTCCAGGTGTCCGAGCAGCGAACCGAGATAACCGAGATTCAGCGCACCCGTCGCGAACGAGGCGTGGGTGCCGACCACCATCAGGGCGGCCAGCGCGCGGAGTCCGGTGAGGGAGGCCTGGCGGGTCGCGGGCTCGCGGGCCGGCAACGTGTCCGGCCCGCGCAGCGGTGTGGACAGACCGGCAGACATTTCTTCAAGTGTAGCTAACTATTTTTCGGGGTACTGGTACGTCATGCCGCTGCCCTACGCCGACCCGAACAAGAAGCACGGACCGGTCTTCAAGCTGGCCGAGGCGTTCGGGCGCTCTGCGCCCGGGCAGTTCTTCGCGCGCCGCGTCGCGCGCCACATCGACCCGTATTTCTTCCGGCTGACCGGCCGCAGTTACACCGCCCTGGCGGGTGCGGTGGATCAGGCGCCCCTGGCGTCGATCGGCGCCAAGACGCACGAACCCCGGGTGCACCAGCTGGCCTACTTCCACGACGACGGAGATCCGATCTTGGTCGCGTCGAACTTCGGCGGTCGCAAGAACCCGAAGTGGTTCCACAACCTCAAGGCGCACCCCGAGTGCGAGTTCGGTGACGAGAAGTTCGTCGCCACCGAGGTCGTGGACCCGCAGGAGTACGAGCGGTTGTACGCACTCGCGATCAAGGCCTATGCCGGGTACGCCGACTACCGCGCGAAAGTCGGTGAGTCGGGCCGGCACATCGCGGTGTTCCGGCTCACGCCGCGACCGGAATAGCCCCGTCGGGCCTGCGCGAGATCTCCCCCGAAGGTCGGCATCAGCAAATGCGCAAAGCCGACTCGGCTAACTCGGCCAGCGGTTACACTTTCGGCAATCGCTGCCGTTTCGCAGAGTCAAGCCAATGCTCGCGTCAGCAGTGCGCCGCCACCGCGCAGTGGGAGAAATGATGCAAACGCGATATGGCAAATACATCGGACGCGTCGGCGCGCTCGCCGTCGCGCTCGGTGTCGGATCGGCGATCGCCGGCCCCGCAGGTATCGCGTGGGCGACCACCGAAGACTCCACCTCGTCGCCGACCGACACCGGTACGCCCGCCGGCAATACCCCGCCCGCCGGCGCAGGGGAGACCACCGGCACGACGAAGCCGGGCGAACCCACCGGCCCTGTCACCCCCGGGGACGTCACGCCGGCCGACGGCACAACCGAGTCCGGCGGAACCCGCACCAGCGGTGACGATACGACGGACAAGCCGAAGCCCAAGTCGAAGAAGAAGCCGACGACGACATCGCACACCCGCGCGGCCGAATCCGCCAAGGCGGCGAGCCGGTCCGCCGTGCAGTCGAGCTCCGGCAGTTCCGCACCGGACAAATCGGAGGACGAGACTCCCACGACGGCCAAGGCCGCCGCCGTCACGCAGGCGATCACCCAGCAGTCGGTCACCCAGGCCCCGGTGGCATTCGCCGCGGCCCGCCCGGTCGTCTCGAACCCGGTGGCCACCGTCGGCAGCACGATCGGCGGAGTGATCCAGCAGGCGGTGTCGTCGTTCCTCGGGGCGCTGCGCGGCGCGTTGACGAACTCGCCGCTCGGATGGGTGATGCTCGGTGCCGCGCGACGAGAAGTCGGCACCACCGAGGATGCGTCCACCGAGATCGCGGCCAGGGCGATGGCGGCCACGCAGGCCGTCGCCGCGGCCAACCAGCCGCCGACCGCGACGGTCGCCTGGGGCCGGCCCGACGCGACCACCGGCACCGTCGTCGGCAAGCTGAGCACCGCCGACGCCGAGGGCAAGGCGGTCAGCGTCAAGCTCACCGGCACGCCGGCGACGGGCACGCTCACCTACAACGCCACGACGACAACGTTCACCTACACGCCCACCACCGCCCAGCGGTTCAATGCGTCCGCGACGCCGTCCGACGACACCATCGCGATGACGCTCACCCTGAGCGACGGCGTCAACACCGTGGCCGCGCCGGTGAACATCCCGGTCAGTCCGTCGCCGTTCTACTCCGCGGCCGCCCTGACGAACATCACCGACCCGAGCGCGGTCGTCGCGTCGGGCACCCGCGCCTACGTCACCGACCGCAGCACCGGAAGAGTCACCGTCTTCGACACCACCACCAACGCCGTCGTCACCACCTTCGCGGCCGGCACCGCCCCCGACGGCCTGGCGGTCAAGGCGGACGGCACCCGGCTGTACGTGTCGAGTTCGACGGGCAACACCGTCACCGTCATCGACACCGCCACCAACGTGGTGAAGGCGACGGTCGCCGTCACCAACCCCGGCGCCATCACCATCAACCCCGTCGGGGACACGGTCTACGTCGCCAACACCGCCGCGGGCACCGTCACCAAGATCAGCACATCGACCAACAAGGTCGCAGGCACCGTCACCCTGGCTGCGGGCCTGAAACCCACCGGGCTCGCGGTGAGCGCCGACGGCAAGACGATCTTCGTCACCAGCACGAAAACGGCCGGCGGCGGCAACATCTCGGCCTTCTCGTCCACCGCATCGACCGCCACCACGCGCGCCGACGTCGGCGGCACGCCCGTCGGCCTCGTGGTCGACTCCGTCTACAAGAAGGTGTACGTCGCCGATACGAACGGTGGCCTCACCGTCATCGACCTCGTGACGGGCACGGCGGGGACCCTGAACCTCGGCCACCCGCTGTCCGGCATCGCGCTCACCAAGGACCGCAGCGCCTTGATGGTCGTCACGTCGACGGGTCTCGTGGCGGCGTTGCGCACCAACGACGGCGGAGTGGTCGGGGTTGCCGACCTCGAGGTCGGCGCCACCTCCCCACAATCCGCCGTGGCGCTCACCGCGGACGGCACCCGGCTGTGGGTGACCGACGCACGCAACGGCATCGTGCGCGTGATGTCGCTGGTCCCGGAGAACAAGGCACCGTTCTCCAACGATCCGGTGGCGACCGTCTCCAATCCGCTGACGGGCGCGCTCGCCGGGCGGGTGGGTGTCGTGGACTTCGACGGTGATCCGCTCACCTACGTGGTGACCGCCAAACCCACCAAGGGCACCTTGGTGCTCAAAGCCGACGGGACCTACATCTACACGCCGACGGCCGCGGCCCGGCACGCGGCGGCGGTGCCCGGCGCACCCGCCTCCGTGACGACGGATTCGTTCACCGTGACCGTCTCGGACGGCCGCTACGGCACCGTGACCAGCACCCTCTCGCTGGCCCTCGACCCCGCCAACAAGGTCCCGACCGTCACCACGACCATCGGCAGCCCGAGTACGACGACGGGTGTGGTCAAGGGCACCGTGGCAGCGGCCGACGGCGACAGCGACAAGCGGACCTACCAGGTGACGGGTCAGCCGCTCAAGGGCACGGTCGGTGTCACGACGGCGGGGGCGTTCACCTACACCCCGTCGTCCCAGGCCCGTGCGGCCGCACTGGCGCCCGGCGCCACGCACGATCAGAAGATGGACACGTTCACCGTCACGGTGGACGACGGCCACGGCGGCGTGGTGCCCGTCACGGTGAACGTGAAGATCGGGGCGGCCAACGTCAAACCCGCCGCGGCCAAAGCCGTTGTGACGGTTGCCAACCCGCGTTCGGGGATCGCCACCGGAACGGTCACCGCGACCGACGCCGACGGTGACACCCTCACTTACACGCCGAGTAAGACCACCAAGGGCGCCCTCGTCGTCAACGCCGACGGCTCGTTCACCTACACGCCGACGGCCGCCGCGCGGTTGGCGGCGTCGAAGGCCGGGGCCACGGCGGCGACCAAGTCCGAGACCGTCACCTTCACCGTCAGCGACGGATTCGGCGGCACGACAACGACTTCGGTTGTTCTGTCCATCGCCAAGAATCCGGTGACCAACACTGCGCCGCAGAACGCGGCCGGGACCGTGGACACGACGTCCACCGCCATCGGCACCGTCACCGGCACGGTCACCGCCGTCGACCCAGACGGCGACGCGCTGACTTACAGCCTGGGAACCGGCCCCGCGTTCGGTGCGGTGAAGGTGACCACCGACGGAAAGTTCACCTACACACCGGATGTCGACGCCCGGTACCGCGCCCTGGTGACACCGGGGACCGACACGGACACGTTCACCGTCAACGCCACCGACGCCTTCGGCGGGATCACCACGGCCACCGTCGAGGTCACCATCGCGCCACCATCGGCCTCGGCGGTCGATCAACGCCCCACCCAGATCGCCGTCAACGCCCAGCAGATGTACTTCTATTCGCAGACCGACACCGACAAGGCCATGGGGCTGCTCAAGGATGCCGGCATCACCACCATCCGGATCATGTTGCCCTGGGCGGGGATCGAACCCGACGACGACTCGTATGACTGGGACGCCGTGGACCGCGTGGTCGACAGCGCCCAACTCAAGGGCATCACTGTGCTCGGCGTGCTGGGTACCACCCCGGACTGGGCAGCGGTTCCCGGTCAGGTTCAGTACCAGGGCCGGCCGGCGGACCTGAATGCGTTCGACGACTTCGTCACCGAGGTGGCGACCCATTTCCAGGGCCGGGTCTCCGACTACGAGGTGTGGAATGAGCCCAATGCGAATTTCTTCTGGGCACCGGTTCCCGACGCCGCCCAGTACACCGCGTTGTTGAAAGTGGCCTACACCGCCATCAAGGAAGCCGACCCGGATGCGGTCGTCATCGCCGCCTCGGTCGGCGCAGGCGCGGAAGATCCGGGCGTCGCGATCAACCCCGTGACGTTCCTGGGCCAGATGTACACGGCGGGGGCGGGCGGATACTTCGATGCGGTGTCCTTCCACCCGTACCAGTACGGACTGTTGTTCTCGGTGGGCGAAGGCCACGCCGGCACACCCGTCACACAGGCCGAGCAGATGTATGCGCTGATGCTCGCCAACGGCGACGGCAACAAGAAGATCTGGGCCACCGAGTACGGGGTGCCCACGTCGGTGGTCTCCGAGGCGGCCCAGGCCGCCTACATCGGTGACTTCCTGCGCACCTGGCGCACCCTGGACTTCGCAGGCCCCGCGTTCCTCCACACGTTCGCCGACTATCCCGATGCCGACCCGATTCAAGCCACGTTCGGCCTGTTTCGCCAGGACTGGACCCCGAAACCGGCCGTCGCGACGGTGGAGCAGGTGCTCGCGGAGAACGCGGCGATCGAGGCCGCGGCCGACGCGAACGTGCTGTAGCGAATCGCCCGGGGGCGGTCGCGGTCGCGGGTGACGTAACCTTCACAGGGAGCGCGGTTACGTGCAATGAGGAGTGTTGACCATGTCGAATCGCGTGATGAAGGGCAGCCGTCTCGGCGGAGTCAGCTACGAGACCGACCGTGACCACAATCTGGCACCGCGCCAGCTCGCGCGGTACCGCACGGAAAACGGCGAGGAATTCGACGTGCCGTTCGCCGACGACGCCGACATTCCGGGCACCTGGGCCTGCCGCAACGGGCTCGAAGGCATCCTCATCAACGGTGAGGCGCCGGAGCAGAAGCCGGTGAAGGCCGCGCGCACGCACTGGGACATGCTGCTGGAGCGCCGCTCGGTCGAGGAGCTCGACGATCTGCTCAAGGAACGTCTGGAAGTCATCAAGACCCGCCGCCGCGGCTAGGTCGACAGCACGGTCAGGGCGCCGGCAGGCTCAGACGCCTGATCACGTCGGCCAGCTCGGAACGCTTGACCACCCCGGCCTTGCAGCTGGCCCGGTAGACATGTCCGTCGACGGTGCGCGCCGACAACGTCAACTCGTCGGCGATCTCCCGGGTGGTCAGGCCGCGGGCCACCATCATCGCGATCTCCATCTCGCGGCGGGTGAACGGCACCACGAGCCGGGATCCGACGATGGCGGGGCTGGTGGCGCCGCCACACCTGGCGGCGAGCTCGCCGGCCCGGGTCGCAGCTGTCATCGCGCTGCCGTTGTGGCCGGCCCGGCGGTGCGATGCGGCGGTCTGAGCCGCGGCGTCGGCCGCAGCCAGCAGATCGCCGATCGCCGAAAACTCCGCTGACACCTCCTCGAGGCGGCGCGCGTCGTCGGCGCCCAGGGCGCGGGCGTAGCGGGCCGCCAGCGCAGCTCTCGGGCCCTCGACGAGGTCGGCCAACTCGGTCAGCCGCGCGGCCACCGAGGGATCGTCGAACTGCACCAACGTCTGCAGGCACAGCACTTCCCGGGCCAGCTGTCCGTGAGCGCGGGCGAAATCTGCTGCGCGGTGGGCGAATTGGCGTGCGTCGGTCAGCCGGTGGCCGACCGCCGCCAGCCACGCCTCTGCCAGCAGGGCGTTGGATTCGACCAGCACATAGGTGGGATGCCGATGCGCCTGGGCAAGCCGGTGGGCCGCTTCGGCCGCTTCGATGTCACCGGACCGGGCGAGTGCCTGGGTGCGGAGCAGCTGGAATCGGTAGAAGCTGTTGACCAGCCCCAGGTCGGCGTCCTCGGCGGTGGTCTCGGCGGGCAGTTCGCGGACCGCCGTACTCAGGTCGCCGGCGGCCAGCGCCACCGCCCCGGCGATCGTGGCCGCCATCACCCGCGCGCTGACCGGTTTGTCCGCACAGTCGCGGCGGTGCTGCTCGGCGACCCGCACGGCCTCCTGGACGCGGCCCGAGACGGTCAGTGCGAAGGTGTGGAATTCGACGAGCGGCTGGATCAGGAAGCTGCTCTGCTGCGACGAATCGAGCACCTCGTGACACGCTGCCGCCCTGGCGGTGGCATCGCTGGTCCGGCCCACCTCGGCCAGTGCCAGCATCTCCGCGCACAGCCGGACCGTCTGGCCGTAGCCGTCCAGCGTCCCGTAGTCGGTGGTGGTCATCATGTCGATCACGTCGGCCGGCCGGCCGGCGAGCACCAGCTGGTTGGCGCGAAACGCCAGCAGTTGACCGGCTCGGGGCGCCTGCGCCCGCTGCAGGGCCTCATCGATGACGCGCCAGGACTCCTGGGGTGAACGCAGGGTCCACATCAGATTGGCCGCGCGCAGCACCACGTCGTTGATGAAGGCGGACTCCGACACGTCCTCCGCTGCGATGCTGTCGAGCACGTTGGCCGCGTCGGCACCTTTCTGTGCCATCACGAGGTTGTAGGCGAGGTCCACGCGCGCGCCGGACCCCACACCGGCCTCGTCGGCGGCCCGGGAGAGCCGTGCCGCGAGCTCGAAGTCGAGCAGCGAGCTGGCGGCGGTGGCCGCCGACGCCAGCACCTCGGGATCGGCGGGCAGGTCGGATTCCAGCCACAGCAGGCCCTGGCGAACGGTATTGGCCGGCCCCGCACCGCCTTTCATGGTCGAGGCGAGTTGACCCCGCAGCCGTCGTAACCGAAGGGTGCCGCACTGCTTGATCCGGACCTCGGCGTACATCGGGTGCCCCACGTACACGGCATCGTCCGACAGCCTGATGAGCTCACGCTGTTCGGCTTCCTCGATGGCCGTGGCGTCGGCCAACCGGCTCAGGCAGATCCAGTCGACGGGTTCGCCGGCCGCGACCAGGTCGACGACGTCGCGCACTTCGGGTCGTACCGCCCCGATCTGTTGTTCCACCACGTCGACCAGTGATGGCGAGATCTCCGGGCTGCCGAACCACCGGCTGCGGCCGTTCGTCTGGACGAGTCGGCCCGCGGCGTGTTCCTGCTCGACCAGTTGTCGCAGGAAGAGCGCGTTGCCCGCGGTCAGCCGCCACATCCGCTCGGCGCAGTCGGGGTCGGGAGGCGCACCGAGCACGCACCCCAGCAGCTCCACGGTTTCCGCGCGCGACAGCGGCTGCAGTTCCAGACGCCGGACGAGGCCGTCCTTCCAGAGCGTCGTCAGCGCGCCCGGTGCGGTGTGGCCGGTGCGGACCGTGGCGATCACGACCGCCGCCTGCTGCATCACCAGTTGATGCACGACCAGCGCCGACAGTTCGTCGAGCAGGTGCGCGTCGTCGACGAACACCAACAGGCGCGCATCGGCGATGTCGGCCTTCAGCGCCCCGATCACCCTGCGGGCCAGCATCAGTGGCGATCCCTCGACGTCGTCCGTCCAGTGTGCGAACGCCCCCAGCGGTATCGACCGGCCGCTTGCGGTCGCGGCGACATGGCGCACCGACCAGCCGTCGGCGGCGGCCGCGGCGACGGCGTCGCGGGCCAGGCGCGACTTTCCGACACCGGCTTTTCCGGCCACCACGACTCCGCGGTATTGCGCGTCGGTGAGCAGTTCGGAGATCACCCCGAACTCTTCGTCCCGCCCGGTGAGGGGCCAGTCGCCAGCCACCTTTGGGATGTTAGCTGTCGGGAAACGGTATACCCCGCCGTGGCAGCGCGACCACCTAGTTTTCGGCAGGGGTCCGTGTCAGCTCGGAGTGCAGCTTCCGGTGGGCCAGATCGAGAAGGGGCTCCAAGCCCTCCGGCTCGATACCCAACTGGTCGCAGATCTCGTCGGCCGGCACGCCGGATCTGGTGCAGTGCAGTGCCTGGGCGTACGCCACGGGCAGACGGGCCAGTGCCGCCTCGTACGTCGGCTTGTCCATCGCGATGATGGTGCCGCAGAACTGCGCGCTTGCTCCCGTGCCGAACTACCTGCTTTGTCCAGGCCGCGTCGGTCGATTACCTAGCGCGGCGGACTAGACTTACCCACATGGCTGAGTCGATGTCCGCGAAGCGCCGAGCTGATGCGGTCGTGAATTTCCTTGCCGCTCAGCGGTATACGCGTGACGAGGTGTTCGCCGACCCCTGTCCGGTGCCCAGTGCGGCCGGTGCGTACGGATGGTGGTTCCGGGAAATCCCGGGCGGCATCGACGTCTCCGGCTGCGAAGAAAGAGACGGCTGGAACTTGCTCTACGTCGGGATCAGCCCCGGTCCGCCGCGGGCGGACGGCAAGCCGCAGATCCCGCAGGACCTGCGCAAGCGGATTCGCTATCACTTCGGGGCGAGCAACGGCAGCGCGGACGGGTCGACGCTGCGCAAGTCGCTCGGGGTCCTGCTCGGTGGTCAGCTCGGCTTCGAACTGCGCCGGATCGGGTCGGGAAAACGGCAGACCTTCGCCGGCGGCGAGGCGATCCTGAATCAATGGATGGGGGAGAACGCCGCGGTGTCCTGGGTGCTGCATCCCGAGCCGTGGTTTCTCGAACCCAAGTTGATCAGCGCGCTGACTCTGCCGCTGAACTTCCAGGACAACGAAGGCAACGCCTTCGCGCCCGAACTGAAGAGGCTTCGGCGGGAGGCGGCAGTGAAGGCCGGGAAGATGCGCGTGCTTGCGGAGTGGCGGTAGTACTCAACTCGCCTGGACTGGATGAGATGGGTGCCCCCGGCAGGATTCGAACCTGCGGCCTTCTGCTCCGGAGGCAGACGCTCTATCCCCTGAGCTACGGGGGCGCGTGCACAACGCGCCGTTAGGGCTTGGTCAGCCTAGCGCATCGGCGTCCGGACCCGTGAACCGGAATGGATTCGGGGCGTGAGCACCCCAGACCATAGGATGGACCCCCGTGACACCCGCCGACCTGGCTGCCCTGCTCAAGACGACCGCCGCCGCGGTACTGGCCGAACACGGCCTCGACGCCGCCGCGCTGCCCGAAACCGTAGCCGTCGAGCGCCCGCGCAACCCCGAACACGGTGACTACGCGACCAACGTCGCACTTCAACTCGCCAAGAAGGTCGGCGTCAACCCCCGCGAACTGGCCGGCTGGCTGGCCGAGGCTCTCGTCGCGGCCGACGGGATCGCCGGCGCCGACGTGGCAGGCCCCGGCTTCGTCAACCTGCGCATCGAGACCGGTGCCCAGGGTGTCGTCGTCACCAACGTGCTGAGCGCGGGCGCCGCCTACGGGCACTCGAGCGACCTCGCGCTGAAGATCAACCTCGAATTCGTCTCGGCCAACCCCACCGGGCCCATCCATATCGGCGGCACCCGCTGGGCCGCCGTCGGCGATGCGCTGGGTCGGCTGCTGAGCACCCAGGGTGCCGATGTCACCAGGGAGTACTACTTCAACGACCACGGCGGACAGATCGACCGGTTCGCCCGCTCGCTGGTGGCCGCGGCCAAGGGGGAACCGGCACCCGAAGACGGTTACGCAGGCAGCTACATCAACGACATCTCCGCCGCAGTGCTCGCACAGGCGCCGGACGCGTTGAGCCTGCCCGCCGAAGCGCAGCAGGAGAAGTTCCGGGAGATCGGGGTGGACCTGATGTTCACCCATATCAAGAAGTCCCTGCACGACTTCGGCACCGACTTCGACGTCTACACCCACGAAGACTCGATGCACACCTCCGGCCGGGTCGACCAGGCCATTGCGAAGCTGCGTGACAACGGCGCCATCTACGAGCAGGACGGCGCAACCTGGTTGCGCACCACCGAATTCGGTGACGACAAGGATCGCGTCGTCATCAAGAGCGACGGCAACCCCGCGTACGTCGCCGGTGACCTCGCCTACTACCTGGACAAGCGTGAGCGCGGCTTCGACCTGTGCATCTACATGCTCGGCGCCGACCACCACGGCTACATCGCACGGCTCAAGGCCGCTGCCGCGGCGCTGGGCGATGATCCGGCCACCGTCGAGGTGCTGATCGGGCAGATGGTCAACCTGGTCCGCGACGGCCAACCGGTCCGGATGAGCAAGCGCGCCGGCACCGTCATCACCCTCGACGACCTCGTCGAGGCCATCGGGGTGGACGCGGCGCGGTACGTGCTGATCCGGTCCTCGGTGAACAGCCCGATCGACATCGACCTGGCGCTGTGGTCCTCGGCGTCCAGCGAAAACCCGGTCTACTACGTGCAGTACGCGCATGCGCGGCTCTCGGCGCTGGCCCGCAGCGCTGCCGAGCTCGGGCTGACCGCTGACACCGCGCACCTCGACCTGCTCAGCCACGACCGCGAGGCCACCCTGATGCGCAGCATCGGGGAATTCGGCCGCATCCTGAAAAGTGCTGCCGACCTTCGCGAACCGCACCGGGTGTGCCGGTACCTGGAGGACCTGGCCGGTGACTACCACCGGTTCTATGACTCCTGCCGGGTGCTGCCGCAAGGTGACGAATCGCCCGGCGCCATCAATGCGGCCCGGCTGGCGCTGTGCGACGCGACCCGTCAGGTCATCGCCAACGGTCTGGCCATCCTCGGCGTCTCGGCCCCGGAGCGGATGTGAGCAACCAGCCCGCCGGTGTTCCGGCCCAGCCGCAGACGCCCGATGAGATCTTGCTGCTTGCCCCGAATGTCTGGCCGCACAACCTTGTTCGTGGCGCCGACGGTGTCGTGTCGGTCGCGGGTGTCTCCGTGACCGACCTCGCCGCGCAGTTCGGCACGCCGTTGTTCGTCATCGACGAGGCCGACTTCCGCTCGCGGTGCCGCGAGATCGCCGGCGCCTTCGGCGGTGGCGAATATGTGCACTACGCGTCGAAGGCGTTCCTGTGCACCGAGATCGCGCGGTGGGTGAAGGACGAGGGCCTGTCGCTGGACGTCGCCACCGGTGGCGAGCTGGCGGTTGCTCTGCATGCCGATTTCCCCGCCGAACGAATCACCGTGCACGGCAACAACAAATCGGTCGACGAGCTGCGCTACGCGGTGCAGGCCGGTGTCGGTCACATCGTGCTGGACTCGGAGATCGAGATCGAGCGCCTCGATGCCATCGCCGGAGCCGCGGGAATCGTCCAGGACGTCCTGGTGCGGGTCACCCCCGGCGTCTCGGCGCACACCCACGAGTTCATCTCCACTGCGCACGAGGACCAGAAGTTCGGGCTGTCGTTGGCCAGCGGTGCAGCGATGGACGCGGTGCGCAAGGTGTTCGCCACCGACCACCTGCGCCTGGTCGGCCTGCACTGCCACGTCGGCTCGCAGATCTTCGACGTCGCCGGCTTCGAGGTGGCGGGCCGCCGGGTCATCGGCCTGCTCCGCGACGTGGTGGCCGAGTTCGGTGTCGAGAAGACCGCGCAGATCTCCGTCATCGATCTCGGTGGGGGACTGGGTATCTCCTACGTCCCAGCCGACGATCCACCGCCGATGCAGGAGCTGGCTGACAAGCTCAAAGAGATCGTCAAGAACGAGTCGGCCGCAGTCGGGCTGCCCACGCCGACGCTCGTGGTGGAGCCGGGCCGTGCCATCGCCGGACCGGGGACCATCACCCTCTACGAGGTGGGCACCGTCAAGGACGTGGCGATCAGCGACACCGCGCATCGCCGCTATGTCAGCGTCGACGGCGGTATGAGCGACAACATCCGGCCTGCGCTGTACGAGGCCGAGTACGACGCGCGACTGGTGTCCCGGGTCAGTGACGCCCCGGCAGCGCTGGCCCGCATCGTCGGAAAGCACTGCGAGAGCGGCGATATCGTGGTGCGCGATACCTGGGTGTCCGATGACATCACCCCGGGTGATCTGTTGGCGGTGGCCGCCACCGGCGCCTACTGCTATTCGATGTCAAGCCGGTACAACCTGCTGACCCGGCCCGCCGTGGTGGCCGTGAAGGACGGGAAGGCCCGGCTGATTCTGCGGCGGGAAAACGTCGACGATCTATTGAGTTTGGAGGTGAGCGGCGAATGAGCAAGAAAGACAAGCCCATCGGCGTAGCGGTACTGGGTCTGGGCAACGTGGGCACCGAGGTGGTGCGCATCATCAACGACAGCGCCCCCGACCTGGCCGCACGCATCGGAGCGCCGCTGGAACTGCGTGGCATCGGTGTCCGCAACGTCTCCGCTGACCGCGGGGTCCCGGTCGAGCTGCTCACCGACGACATCGAAGCGCTGGTTTCCCGCGACGACGTCGACATCGTGGTCGAACTGATGGGACCGGTGAAGCCGGCACGCAAGGCCATCCTCAAGGCGCTCGAGGCGGGCAAGTCCGTCGTCACCGCGAACAAGGCGTTGATGGCACAGTCCACCGGGGAACTGGCGCAGGCGGCCGAAAAGGCAAGCGTCGACCTGTACTTCGAGGCAGCGGTGGCGGGCGCCATTCCGGTGATCCGGCCGCTGACCCAGTCGCTGGCCGGAGACACCGTGCTGCGGGTGGCCGGCATCGTCAACGGCACCACCAACTACATCCTGAGCGCCATGAACGACACCGGCGCCGATTACGCGGGCGCGCTCGCCGACGCCAGTGCCCTCGGTTACGCCGAGGCCGACCCGACGGCCGATGTCGAGGGCTACGACGCCGCCGCCAAGGCCGCGATTCTCGCCTCGATCGCCTTCCACACCCGGGTCACCGCCGACGACGTGTACCGCGAGGGCATCACCAAGGTCGGCGCCGCCGATTTCGAGTCGGCCAAGGCGCTGGGCTGCAACATCAAGTTGCTGGCCATCTGCGAGCGGCTGACCAACGACGAAGGACAGCAGCGGGTTTCGGCGCGTGTCTATCCCGCACTGGTGCCGCTGGAGCATCCGTTGGCCTCGGTCAACGGCGCGTTCAACGCCGTCGTCGTCGAAGCCGAGGCGGCCGGCCGGCTGATGTTCTACGGCCAGGGCGCCGGCGGCGCACCGACCGCCTCCGCGGTGATGGGCGACGTCGTCATGGCCGCACGCAACCGCGTGCAAGGCGGTCGCGGCCCGCGCGAATCCAAGTACGCCGAGCTGCCCATCGCGCCCATCGGCTTCATCCCCACCCGCTATTACGTCAGCATGAACGTCGCCGACAAGCCGGGTGTGCTGTCCTCGGTCGCCGCCGAGTTCGGCAAGCGTGAGGTCAGCATCGCCGAGGTGCGCCAAGAGGGCACGGTCGACGAGGACGGGCAGCGCGCTGGCGCCCGCATCGTCGTCGTCACCCACAAGGCCACCGACGCTGCGCTCTCGGAAACCGTTGCCGCGCTGGCTGATCACGACGCCGTGGAGAGCATCAACAGCGTGCTGCGCCTGGAAGGAACCGCAGAATAATGACCCCCGTGCACACTCCGTGGCCCGGCCTGATCGCCGCCTACCGGGACCGGCTGCCGGTCACCGACGAATGGACGCCGGTCACCCTGCTGGAAGGCGGCACCCCGCTGATCCATGCGAAGCGGCTCTCGGAGCAGACCGGGTGCACCGTGCACCTGAAGGTGGAGGGGCTCAACCCCACCGGATCCTTCAAGGACCGCGGGATGACCATGGCCGTCAGCGATGCGCTGGCCCGCGGGCAGAAGGCGGTGTTGTGTGCCTCGACGGGCAACACCTCGGCGTCGGCCGCGGCCTACGCCGCGAAGGCCGGCATCACCTGCGCGGTGCTGGTGCCCCAGGGCAAGATCGCGATGGGCAAGCTGGCACAGGCGGTCATGCACGGCGCCAAGATCATTCAGGTCGACGGCAACTTCGACGACTGCCTCGAACTGGCCCGCAAGCTGACCGCGGACTTCCCGTCCATCGCGCTGGTGAACTCGGTGAACCCGGTGCGTATCGAGGGCCAGAAGACCGCGGCCTTCGAGATCGTCGACGCGCTGGGCACCGCTCCGGACGTGCACTCGCTGCCCGTCGGCAATGCCGGAAACATCACCGCCTACTGGCGTGGCTACAGCGAATACCACCGAGACGGCGTGAGTGACCGGTTGCCGCGGATGCTGGGGACCCAGGCCGCCGGGGCCGCACCGTTGGTGACCGGTCAGCCCGTCAGCCATCCGGAAACCATCGCCACTGCCATCCGAATCGGTTCGCCCGCATCGTGGAACTCGGCCGTGGAGGCCCAGCAGCAGTCCGACGGACGGTTCCTGGCGGCCACCGACGAAGAGATCCTGGCGGCGTACCACCTGGTGGCGCGCGCCGAGGGAGTCTTCGTCGAGCCGGCGTCGGCGGCCAGCATCGCCGGTCTGCTCAAGTCCATCGAGGACGGCTGGGTCAAGCCCGGTTCGACCGTGGTCTGCACCGTCACCGGCAACGGCCTCAAAGATCCCGATACCGCGCTCAAGGGCATGCCGCCGGTGACGCCGGTCCCGGTGGATCCGGTGGCCGTCGTCGAGAAGCTCGGCCTGGGCTGACGGGCGACAAACGCAAGTGACCCAGATTCTGCGGGCCGGGTTGACGGCCTCGTCCGTCGTGGCGGCCTCCAGTGCCAACCTCGGCCCCGGCTTCGACAGCCTCGGCCTCGCGGTCGGCTTGTACGACGAAATCATCGTTGAGACAACGGAGTCCGGCCTCACGATCGAAGTCGAGGGCCAAGGCGCCGGCCAGGTTCCGCTCGATGAATCGCACCTCGTGGTGCGGGCCGTCCGTCGTGGACTGGCGGCGGCCGGTCTGCAAGCCGGCGGCCTGAAGGTCCTGTGCCGCAACGCGATCCCGCATTCGCGGGGTCTGGGCTCGTCGGCCGCCGCTGTTGTCGGCGGCCTGGCTGTCGTCAACGGTCTTGCTGTACAGGCGGATTCGCGGGAATTGAGCCGCGAGGAACTGGTGCAGCTGTCCTCGGAATTCGAAGGTCACCCCGACAACGCCGCGGCAGCGGTGCTCGGCGGCGCCGTGGTGTCCTGGACCGTCTCGGAGGGCGGCGGCGACCGGTATGGCGCGGCTCAACTGGACCTGCATCCCGACATCCGGTTGTTCCCCGCGATCCCGGAGAACCGGTCGTCGACCGCGGAGACCCGCGCGGTGCTGCCCGAACACGTCCCCCACGCCGACGCGCGGTTCAATCTCAGCCGGGCCGCGATGCTTGTGGTGGCGCTCACTACGCGGCCGGATCTGCTCCTGCCGGCGACCGAGGATCGGCTGCACCAACCGCAGCGGGCGCCGTCCATGCCGGCGTCGGCGGAATATCTCTCGGCCTTGCGGCGTTTGAACGTCGCAGCGGTGCTGTCAGGGGCCGGACCTGCGGTGATAGCTCTCACCAACGGAACCGAACTGCCGGTCGAGGCTCTGGAAGCCGGCGCCGCAAACGGATTTGCCGTCACCGAGATGTCGGTGGGCGAGGGCGTTCGCTGGTCACCGGCCGGCGCCTGAGGCGTGGCCGAGGAATAACACGCTAAAGATGGCGTTCCTTGCTTCCCGCGGTGATGCGAGTTATTCTCGCAATCGTCCAGCAATCGCAGCGTCTCTAGCTGCGCCGACACTAGGACGACTACCTCATCTTCTCGTATCTCACTCGTGGGCTGACGGTCCTCCGCATGGCGGCGAATCCCGACGGTCACCGTTGCAATGATGACGGTGGCGCCGTGGAAGACAACGCAATCGGCTGTTCGGCTGAGTGCACATGACCTTCGGGGACCCCTCGCGTCGGATGGACGGCGAGGAAAGAAAGGAAATCCGTGACTGATACGGACCTCTTCACGACCAGCGACAGCGACGTGGCCGTCGCACCGCAAGCCGTCGTGGAAACCACCGACGCGCCCAGCACGGGCGCTACGCGCGGTGGACGTGGCGGCTCGCTCACGTCGATGCTGCTCCCAGACCTGCGCACGCTGGCCAATGAGGCCGGCGTCAAGGGCACGTCCGGGATGCGCAAGAGCGAACTCATCTCCGCGATCAAGGAGATCCGCGGCGAAGGCGGCGGCTCTGCCGCGCCTGCCGTGCAACCGCAGGCCGCGGACACCAGCGCCGCTCCGGAGGCCGCTGCCGAAGCGCCGCAGCAGACCGAACGGCCACGGCGTGAGCGTCGCGGCGCGTCCCGGGGCACCGGCGCACCGGTGGCCGCGCAGGACGACAGCGCCGAGTCGAAGCAGGACGCCGAGCCCAAGCAGGACGCCAAGGCGACGAGCCAGGATGCGCCCGTCGTCGAGGCGAAGCCCGCCGACGAGGCGGCTTCCGGCGGCCAGGGCAAGCAGCAGGAGAAGGCCGACAACGCCGGCGACGGCGGCGGCGACCAGCAGCAGGGCGGTCAGCAGAACCGCAACAACCAGAACCGCAACAACAACCGCGGTGATAACAACAACAACCGCGGCGAGAACAACAATCGCGGGGACAACAACAGCAACCGCGAGAACAACAACCGCGGGGACAACAGCAACCGCGGTGGTGACAACAGCGGCGACGACGATGACGACAGAGGTCAGGGCCGGCGTGGACGCCGGTTCCGCGATCGCAGGCGCCGCGGCGATCGCACCGACGGCGGCAGCAACGCCGGAGGCGGGGGAGACCGCGACACCGAGCTGCGCGAGGACGACGTCGTCCAGCCGGTCGCCGGCATCCTCGACGTGCTGGACAACTACGCGTTCGTCCGCACGTCGGGCTACCTGGCCGGCCCCAATGACGTCTACGTCTCCATGAACATGGTGCGCAAGAACGGCCTGCGTCGCGGCGATGCCGTGACCGGCGCCGTGCGCGTCGCCCGCGAGGGTGAGAGCAGCGGCGGCGGTGGCGGAAACAACCCGCGGCAGAAGTTCAACCCGCTGGTGCGCCTGGACACCGTCAACGGCGGCCCGGTGGAGAACGCCAAGAACCGGCCCGATTTCACCAAGCTGACGCCGCTCTACCCCAACCAGCGGCTGCGCCTGGAGACCACTCCGGACCGCCTCACCACCCGCGTGATCGACCTGATCATGCCGATCGGTAAGGGCCAGCGAGCCCTGATCGTGTCCCCGCCGAAGGCCGGTAAGACCACGATCATGCAGGACATCGCCAACGCGATCACCACGAACAACCCGGAATGTCACCTCATGGTCGTGCTCGTCGACGAGCGCCCCGAAGAGGTCACCGACATGACGCGTTCGGTCAAGGGTGAGGTCATCGCGTCCACCTTCGACCGGCCGCCGTCAGACCACACCCAGGCCGCCGAGCTCGCGATCGAACGGGCCAAGCGCCTGGTCGAGCAGGGCAAGGACGTCGTGGTGCTGCTCGACTCGATCACCCGGCTGGGCCGCGCCTACAACAACGCCTCCCCGGCGTCGGGCCGCATCCTGTCCGGTGGTGTCGACTCCACCGCGCTGTACCCGCCGAAGCGCTTCCTCGGCGCGGCGCGCAACATCGAACACGGTGGCTCGCTCACCATCATCGCCACCGCGATGGTCGAGACCGGCTCCACCGGTGACACCGTGATCTTCGAGGAGTTCAAGGGCACCGGTAACGCCGAGCTCAAGCTGGATCGCAAGATCTCGGAGCGCCGGGTCTTCCCGGCCGTCGACGTCAACCCGTCCGGTACCCGTAAGGACGAGCTGCTGCTCGGTGCCGACGAGTTCGCGATCGTGCACAAGCTGCGTCGCGTGCTGTCCGGGCTGGACAGCCATCAGGCCATCGACCTGTTGATGAGCCAGCTGCGCAAGACCAAGACCAACTACGAGTTCCTGGTCCAGGTCTCCAAGACCGCTCCCGGCAGCAACGGCGACGACTAGTTGTGATGTCCAGGGAGGTTGGTCAGTCGGGTGACCGGCGGTTGACCTCCGAGGGCGGAGTGGGCTCGGTGGTGATTGTAGAAGTGCAGCCACTCGGGCAGTGCTGTGTCGCGTTGGCTGGTTGATTCATAGAACCGGGCGTAGGCCCCGCCGTCGCCCAGGGTGCGGTGAAAGCGCTCGATCTTGCCGTTGGTCTGCGGCCGGTAGGGTCGCGTGCGTTTCGGGGTGATGCCCAGCTCGCAGCAGGCGTCGCGCCAGGCGTAGGACCGGTAAGCCGATCCGTTGTCAGACAACACTC